>NZ_AEVS01000071.1 GCF_000189255.1 Vibrio brasiliensis LMG 20546
TAGGATAAACGCACGCCTCTGAATTGTTTAGAATATTTAGTCTAAGTGATTTTGGGGCAGATCTGAGCTAGGTGGCACTTTTTGAGAAAATGCCACGAGTAAAACTTCAAGCCTCTGAACAAAAGCATGTTAGGGGATATATTCTAATCCGATTAATTTGGATTTTAGAAAGTACCTAGTGCCTTAAACGCTTGCTAGTTGCCGGCTCCACTAAACTTGGAATGATTATCACTAAAACTAAACCACGGGGCTTTATAGTCTGTGTGTATATGTTTCTGTTTACCTTTGTGAAATGGCGTATCTAACAAAGATATAGCAAATGTAGACCATCCACTGGTTTCCCCTGAATCATGTATCCATTGTATATTTGAGCCACAATGCTTACAGAATGTACGGACATAATTAGGCGATGACTCGTAACGTTTAATAGAGTTCCTACCCTCAATAATCGAAAAATACTCATCACGACTAGCAGCAAAGGAGGCAAATGCTGCCCCGTGAGCTTTTTGACACATAGTGCAATGACAATGTGTTACTGCTTTGATATCACCTGTAATTTCAATTTTCACTGTCCCACAAAGACAACTTCCTTTGTACATAACTACACCTTTCTTATCGGTACTCAACACCAATCTAGCCTACTCCTGGCTTATTTTTTATTGGTTGCGCTTACTCACGGTACAGACAACAAATCCACACGAAATCATAGCTAGGGCGAACTTTTCACTGTCAGTAATGATGTGTCCAAACAAGAAACTAGCTAGTGATATTGAAACCAACGGAATAAGCGCTGGAAGCGTAGAGGAAACCGTTGCCCCTAAATAATTGACTGCACGTGCGAAGGTAAAAACAACAACAATTGATGCTAGTACGCTCTGAACAAAAGTTTGTGTTATCCATTGTTCAATAGGCAGAGCAGATAAATCAGAATGTGCAGAGCGTAGGTATACCGGTAAGTAGATAATGCCGGAGATAACATTCATCATGAAAATCATCGAAACCAAATTCACCTGCCACCTTTTCAACAGCAGAGCAAACAAAGCCCAAGCCAATCCAGCCAGTAAAAACAAAGTCGCGCCTATACTACTTTGCAGTTCGGCGCCAAAAGGTCGGTTTATGAGTAAATACAGGCCGAAAACAATCACGCCGATACCACCAATCTGAGCTTTATTGATTTTTTCGCCCTGTGCTGACAAAAATGCCGTAGTGATGATCATCGTAAAGGTCGGTACCATCACACTCGCATAAGACAAAGGTGTCAGTTGCATCCCTTTGTTGACCAACCAGCCATACATTGGCCCCGCGAGCAGCGAAAACGCTGTAGCCCTCGCCCAGTTCGTTATCTGCATTACCCCGCGTAAATTCATCATCAGGAGCGGAAGACAGATTATGCCTGATACACAGTAACGAAGCATTGTCAGGTCATTGGGCAAGAAGCCGCTATTAAGAGCCTCATGCGTAGTGACATTTAAAGTCCCCCAACACCCTACAGTCACTGCCCCATACCCAAACCCTTTTATTAGGTTTCTTGTTTCGAATGATTTCATGGTTTCTTCTAAGTTATGTTTTTCGAGAGAGTAACCTAGATAATGGATAACAAATATTGATATATTCTTATTATTTGATGCCTAAAAGTTAACAAAGAGTTTGTATGGAACTTCGACAAATTAAGTATTTTCTTGCTGTTGCTAACTCTGGAGGGGTTACAAAAGCCGCTGATATTCTCAATATCACTCAACCTGCTATCTCACGACAAATCAGTGACTTAGAAGAGGAGTTAGGGGTTCAACTTTTTGATCGTGTATCAAGAAAGCTCACCCTTACTGTTGCGGGGGAGTATTTTAGAGAGCAGATGGATAAAGTGACCTCAGATATAGAAAAAGCGTCCCAAACCGTCAAAAGAGTTTCAACAGGGGCAACCGGAAACCTTAGGTTAGGTTCAGTAGAAACCGTATTATGGGAAGGGTTGGTGCCTAATCATTTAAGTCAGTTCAGAGCTCAAAATCCAGATGTCACGATTGAAATGGTTACAGACAATACGACTGCACTCTTAAACCACATGGAGCATGGTCGCTTGGACTGTGCATTTGTGTACTTATTTAGGGAACTTGACAGTTCCTATGGTGTTATTCAGCTGCGAAGTGATCCTATGGCGCTTGCGTACCCTGCTTCTTGGGAAAAGAAGTTTCATGGCGACGTCTCTGTTTCTAAACTTAACTCACTGCCTTTCATCCGCTTCCCTCAAGAGTCCTACCCTGCATTTTTTGAGTGGCAAGAGCAACAATTCCGAACTCTTGGTCTAAGACCAAATGTACTTCATTGGGCACATCATGAAAGCTCGATGCTTGCATTGGTTGCCGCGGAGCAAGGTATCTCTATCGTGAATAGCAAACACATTAACCGCGCATCCCCTCTAGTGAGGTTTATCACCTTAAGTGAGTTAGATCTGAAGCTACCACTATGCTTTGTTTGGAAAAACGAAAAAACAAGACCCGTTGTAAAAAGGTTATCTAATCAATTGGTAGATAGCTAAAGTCTTTAAGACTCTGACATTACGTAACCTAATCCAAAAGAGAAATTGGTCTTTAAGCAAGACTACTAGCACTAACAAGGAATGGGGCATTTCTGTGTTTCATGCCCCATCAGCAAGCCTCTGGAAAGAAACGCGTTAGACTTTAAGGTCTAATGCACTCGATATAGATTAGATAAAGTATGTTGAAAACTTAAACGCTTGTTAATCAAATTTAGCTGACATCTTTTATGTGACTAATTTTGCCATTTTGAAACTCGAAGTATGTTTGGCCTTTCAACTCCAAGACCTGGCCCGCTCTAAGACCGTTAGGCAGGTCTATTGCCAAAGTCCCAGTGTAGTCAATATTGACTGTAGCTGCCCTTTCAGACATTTCTATAGCTGTCACAACCTGCTGACGAACACTAAAAATCTTTACCGACTCAGAAGCCAAACTTTCAAACTCAGCTTTACCGTCAGAACGGGCAGTAATTTCTCCATTTGACTCATTTTCAAATACTACATCGTCGTCAAGGAGAGCGAGCATTCCAGAAACATCAAAAGCATTGTAGCGGCTGACATAGGACTCAACTAATCCGATTTTTTCACTATCTAACACGTTAATTCTCCTCACTCACATAACGCCCAATTACGTAGCCCGAAACGCACTGGAGCACTTTCCGCATAACACCATAAACTCGAAATTCAGCGCAAGCCAAAATCGCCGAGCATTGGGGGGCTGCTTGAATTGTTTGTATGGGTAAATCTAAAGATAAGCTGTATAAACGCAAACCTCACGCACTCCAACTTGAGTTTGAATTGTTTTGGTTCCAACATACGTTGTACCCAACTTACTTATGACTGCCTTTGAACGCACATTGTCAGTTAAATGCATTACTTTAAGCTTACTGAGACCTAGATTCTCTCTTGCGTACTCGATTAGCGCTCTAGAGCCTTCTGTAGCATAACCGCTCCCCCAAAAAGGAACACCCAACCAGTACCCTAGTGTCCCTTCACCTTCTTCAAGTCGAGGAAAACTGACGGCCCCAATCAGAGTATTGCTACTCTTTAGAACCAGAGCATAAACGACACCTTTACTAGCGTTGAACAAATCCTGGTGCGTTGAAATCCAGTCAACAGCATCTGATAACTCGTATGGATGCGGAATATTCGCCGTCATATCCGAGATGACTTTTTCACCTACTAGTTCAGCAACTCTTGTTGCATCATGTTCGGTGAAGGGCCTGAGAATTAGTCTATTCGTTTCTATTATGGTTTGCATAAATACCTATTCACCTCACGCTTCTTAGACAGAATCGTTCCGTGTTTGCAATTCGTCTATACCACCAACTCATATATGAAACTAAACTTATATCAATGTATTGCACCAAGCAACTATAACTTTCAGGGAAAATCTACGGATAACTTCCGTATAAGAGCCTAAGGTGCGGAATAGATTAATTTGGCCTCCCAATGTACTGGTTAGGTCGACAGTTCGTTGGGCTGACATGATTGGGGGTCAAAGACGTGTTGGTCGGGATCAACGCCAACACGCCCTGGGACAGAGATTTGGTAGCTCGGATTCAGACTAAAACTGCCGAGCGTTGCGAATTTTTCTTAAACGCTGTGTTAGGCTTCGGTAGCTATATTGGGGGTCACTCCGCCAATATACAAAAACGTATAATACCAAGATTTGAACAAGCCAAAGCAATGTTGAAGTCACGCAAGTTACATAAACATCAGGTAAAAGTGCGATTGCCTTTGAGTATTTGTCATCTGCTATAGTTCCTTTCACCTCGAGTATACTCATAGTCACATTCATTGGGGTATACCCCAACCAATATACAGCCCATGAGCCCGCAGAAACTGGAGCTAGAAACAGCAACGGTCGGAGCCATTTATACGGGAATACAAAATACAGCAACATGATTGCATAAAGCACAGTTAGGAATAGAGTCCAAGAACGCATTTTCATATTTAGTAACCAGTAAGACTCTTCAGCATACAAGCATAAAACTACACTGCCAAGAACGCATGCAAACAAGAACTTACCGATTTCTGAAGTTTTTTTGAATCGGAAGAGTACATAACTAAGCAAAACGCCAAACGCAGAAAACCACCCCAAAATCTCTGGCTTCATGGTAAAAAACCGTGGAGCATAAGTGTTATTAAGAATAAGAATCCCCAATAGGACACCAACCAACAGGTAAGCTATAAACGCCCTGATTAATAACCAAATGATTATCTTCATTGTTTCCTACATCCGTTAAGAAGCCTAACCGTATTTTTTAACCCGACACTATCGGCATAACAGCTCATACCAAACTAAGCACATAGTCCGTCATTAGAAAAAAATAGGTCAATTAATGACAAAAGAAATGTGTTCTGACTCTTGGGCTAAAAAAGAAAGGGGCAAAAGCGGCTTAGTGGTATAGCTCAGGCTAGTTGCGCAATCAGCCCTGTTCTCGACTAGGCATGCGTCCTTCCGCAGTAGAGGGAACGACCTTGGTGAAGAATTCATTTTTCTATCTCTTCCACAGCTCCACACAGGAAAAACGAGAGTATTAGCCAGAGTTACGAACTGGAAAATGCACAAACGATAGCTGTGAATATCAGATACAAATGAAGTTGGGAATATTGCTGAAAAATCGAGGAGATTTGGAGCGTACTGCGGGAATCGAACCCGCATCATCAGCTTGGAAGGCTGAGGTAATAGCCATTATACGAAGTACGCTTTGTGTCGAAGACCTAGTTAATATGCCACATCTGACTGAAAAGAAAACCTTTTTTTCTCAAATTGAAATCAATTGAACAGTTCATCAGCAATATGAGTGGTTTTTCCTCATTTTTGTTCTCTTCAAGCGGTTACCCAGTCCGGAAATAATCACATTTGATAATAGAAACCTTTACTCATTTCATTGCTTCTTTGCTAATGTTAAACCTTAGTAAACAGCGATTTAAAGGGATCTTCTATGCGCGTTTTTGTTATATTGCTTTTTGGATTATTGAGCCTGTCTCTACCAGTACAGGCTGAAAAAACCGCTTATTCAGACTCGGAGTTATTAGACCGCCCGCTCATGGAGCGTTATATTCTCGATGAATTAAAAGCCCTTCGTCAGGACCAGCAAGATTTAGAGCGTAAACTTGTCATTCAGATGACTGACCGAGAGCTGGCCGTAGCGGATAAGTCCCTCAACTACGCCAACGTCACCGTCACCTATTTCTTTTATATCATCGCCGGTGTCGCCTCACTGATCGCCTTTGTGGGCTGGCAATCGCTGCGCGAGTTTAAGCAAAACACCAAACAGATGGCCGATAAACGTCTTGAATCAATTGCCGAAGAGTACGAAAAGAAATTCAGTGCCCTTGAACGAGATTTAAAACGCAAAACTCGTATCATTAGTGAAAACAACAAAGAAATTGAGCGCATCAATGAGATCCATAACCTGTGGCTGCGCGCACAAAGTATGCCTACAGCCGAACAGCGAATCGATGTCTATGATGAGATCCTGACTATCCGTCCTGGAGACTTGGAAGCGCTAACCTATAAAGCTGACGCAGCGATGGAGATCAAAGAGTACAACTGGGCGCTTAGCTTATGTAATCGAGTTCTGGAATTGGATACCAGTAACGGCCCAGCACTGTATCAACGCGCCTGTGCGTTTTCTCGCTTAGGTATTGAGGAACAGGCAATTGAAGACTTGGAGCATGCTATCGAGGCCAGCCCATCAATTCGAGAACTGATCAATACTGAGCCTGATCTGGAAGGGCTGCACGGTAACCCACGTTTCGACGCCCTGCTCAATCAGTCAACAGAATAATCCTGTCTATCATAGAGGCTAGAATATCGCTTATGGGTAACAGATCGCGGTGACGCGGTCTTTACCTTCAATCTTTGACTGATACATCAGATGATCTGCATCCGATAGGGTGATTTCACCATTGTTGGTTGAATAGTGGGCACAACCTAAGCTCACTGAAGTCTGGAGCTCACCCTCGTCAAGAACAGATAACTCGCGCACGCTGGCGCAGATATTTTCCGCAATATCAACGACTTTGCCGAACTCCAACTCACATATCACAACGGCGAACTCCTCTCCGCCAATACGACCAATCAGTCCCTGCTCAGGGACAATGGTGTCAGCGGCAAACGCGACCCTTCGGATCACCTCATCTCCGGTAGAATGTCCGTATCTATCATTGACCTTTTTGAAGTCATCAATATCAAAAATCATCAAGGTTACGGGTCCTTCACATGCCAGACGTTGCTTTAACTCGGAGACAAAGTGACGGCGGTTACTTAACCCCGTCAGCTGGTCCGTCTCTGATAATGTCTTTAACTCTCGGTTTGCTTGCTCCAGAGCTTTCGTTTTCACCTTCACCGTAATATTGAGTGCAACAATATAGCCGAAGGTAAAAATCCCAATTGCCAAAGCGGATAGTGGTACTAAATAGTCAGGATAGACGGTATTGATGTACATCCAGCGGTTAAAGATTTTCTGTTTATCCTCGACAGCAAAGGAGTCTATACCTTGCGATACCTGCTGCTGGAGAAGAGTGTTTCCTTCCGCTACAGCCGCTCTTAATTCACCAGAGTATAAGTGCCTGATACCGACAAACTTTGCTGCTTTTTGCGAAGTTTGTAAATAAAAGTTGGCGACCTGCAGATCGGCGACAAATGCATCTAGCTCGCCGGCAAACGCAGATTCAATCATCAATTTGTTGTTGGCAAAATTGAGCAAATTAAGATTAGGAAAATGAAGCTGAGTAAACTCTTGTTCATAGCCACCTGCAACGACCCCGACCTGATAATCGTGTTTCGAGAGCAGAAAGTCATCAAGGTTGGTGCCAATAAGCTCTTGGCTAATAAACAGCTGAGTATCGATGGACATAATAGAGGACGTAAAATCTAGATAACCGTCACGACCTTCGGACCACAACAAGCCAGCATGCACATCAGCCTGGCCTTGTTTAACAGCATCAAGAGAGGATTGCCAATCGAGTAACAGGAACTCAATTTCGACATCGTTGTTTTTGCCAAACTCAAGCCAGTATTCGATTAATATACCGTCAGGCTTACCATCAGCATTGATAAATGAGAAAGGTTTCCATGCTTTAGAATTAGCCACCACCAGCTTTTGCGGGGACGCTTCCTGCCCCCGGGCAGAGACACTCATTAGCAACAAAAACGCAAAAAGAAATCGAAGCACATCCATCCCTAAAATAACGCTTAGCAAATAAGGTAACTAAGCAAGAAACTATTTATTTAGATTAGGTATAGATGATACTTCGATCAATTATATAAATGATATTAAGTGACGGCTATTTCGCGTGAATTCTCATTTATTCAATAAATTATTGGATTTTGAACTGGCCCATTTCACGATTTAACTCATCAACCTGATTTCTTACCTGACTCGACACATCTGATGACGAGTGCGAAATGTCCGCAACATCATCAACCGAAGCGATAACCTGTTCCATCAAGCTCTGAATTTCATCGGTTGCCTGCGACTGCTGTTGCGCCGAACTCAGCAGCTCTTTCATCTGTTGGTTTAGCGCTTCGATCTGCTCAGTTGTTGAGCTCAAGGTTCCATAGGCCTGCTCTGTATGATCAGCCCCTTCTTCAGCAAGTCCCTTACTCTTTTCTATCTCATTCACAACCGCTTTAGTCGATGTCTGAATCGCGTTAACGATATTATTAATCTCTGTAGTCGATTCGGTAGTGCGTGTTGCCAATAGTCGCACTTCATCTGCAACCACAGCGAATCCTCGACCGTATTCCCCCGCCCTAGCCGCTTCAATCGCAGCGTTAAGCGCGAGTAGGTTGGTTTGCTCCGCTAAGCCCTCGATTACTTCCGTCACTCGGCCAATAGCTTCACTCTCTTTACTCAGTTCATCAACCTGAAAACTCGCTTTCTCGATCGTTGAATGAAGAAGCCCGACGGTATTCTTGTTCAAATCAAGCGCATTGGTACCATGCTCAATTTGGCTCTTAGACTCGACCAGATTAGTCACAGATTGCTCTGCTTGCATCGCGGTATCGCTAGCAGACCTGCTAACTTCACCAACCTGCTGACCCACCAGCTCCATGGTTGCTTTTTGTCGTTCAACTTGAGAGACCGTCTGCCCATTGGCATCAAGTAACGACTTCATACTATCGCCAACGGTGTTAGCTTTAGCCGTAACGCCTTTTACAATACTCGCTAACTCGTCATTCATCTTATTGATCGACTGAGTAAGGCTGGCTAACTCGTCACTACCTTCAATTTGCAGCGGCGCCTGAGAAACATCGCCGTCAGCAATCGCCTCAGCACGCTTTGAAACCGTCGCGACACGTCGCCCAATATTCTTACCCATAAAGTGGGCGGTTGTGACAGAAACAATCACGACCAAAGCAATCGATGCGAGCAGCAACTTAATCACGTTGCTGACTGAGTTAAAGATGCCTTGACCACTTGCGTCAGCCAGTGCTTGCTGCTGACTAATCACAGTTTCAAAACTGCTGTTAAGCTGTTCAACCGCTGGCACGAGTTCGTTGGCCATTTTCTGATTGGCAATATTCCAGTCAGCGGACTTACGTAGTGTTACCACCTGATCCGCTAACGGGAAGTAAAGTTGCTGCATCTCTTTAAACAGTGACCATAAACCCTGATCGCTGCTCGATAGCAACTCCTTCTTCGATTCAATCTCTTGCACCGACTTATCGTGTGATTTCAAGAAGTCCTGATATTTATCCAGATGATCCTGCGTACCATACAGAAGAAAATCTCGCATTGAGGAAAGTGCATTGGCAAGAGAGGTGTAACTATCTGCATAAAGTCTGAAAAGACGCTTGCGCTCTCCACCTTCTTTATTACCCGCTTCATCATTGATCAGTCCCTGCAACTGATCGAGTGCGACTTCTGCAATCGGTGCCGCTTCATAGATAAACAGCGAGTGGGCCGGCAGGTTCTCATCGGTGTGACTCAGTTCAGCAATCTCATTCAACAACCCTGTCACTACTGACCACTGGTAGATAAGTTGTTGATAGCTATCGGCATCGACGAGGGATTCCAGTTGAGGCAATGACTCTTCTACTTCAAGTATCGCTTGGTCAAGTTTCGCTTTTTGCTCTGGTCCGGTAACTTCATCGCCGCCTAATAGCATATAAGCTCTGAGTGATGATACCGTGGCCTGAATTGACTGTTGGATCGAACGTCCGGCATCTACGGTCGGTAAATCGCGCTCTAATAAAGAGCTGGTATGTGTATCGACTGTGCTGATGCTACGAAAGATTAAAAACGCGGAAACGATAAAAAGTACTGCAAGCGACAGAAAACTTAGCTGTAACTTCCCTGATATCGTGAGTTTCATCCATTAACTCCTATAGTAAGTTCAAAGCTTACTATAGCGTCTTGCTGTTAGTTGTTAAATAAATGTGTATCAATAAATTAAACTTTTGTATTAGAAAGCTAAAAGCGGATACAAAAAATCCCCGCCAGGCGAGGATTTTAGGAGTCAACGTCAGTCTACAAAAATTAAATGCTTGCAGCTGAAACGTATTGAGTTAGCTCGTCGTTAGAAACCGTTGTGATGTACTGATCATCAAGGTAGAACGCTACGCTATCTGCAGACTTCTCACCACGAAGTACCTGTTGTGTACC
The DNA here is from genome assembly GCF_000189255.1 of Vibrio brasiliensis LMG 20546. GTDB lineage: Bacteria > Pseudomonadota > Gammaproteobacteria > Enterobacterales > Vibrionaceae > Vibrio > Vibrio brasiliensis. The sequence goes on from NZ_AEVS01000071.1 coordinate 10,156, forward strand.
GTCGATGTATGAAATATCCATCTGCATTGTGTTCGCATCGATTTGCTGCATTGTCGCTTTTTCGATGTTTGCATTGTTTGCTAGTGGAACTTCTTTCAGTGAGCTGTCCAGGTGACCATTCACTTTAATGTAGTTTTTAGTTGGAGTATCAACAACTGCTGGAGACTTACCAGAAATTGGGTTAGTACCAGTCCAGAATTCAATTGCGTTGAATACGAACAGGTCAATCGTACCAGCAATACCGTAAACAGGAGATAGAAGAAGGAACATACCTTCACGACCGTAACGGTTATCTACTACTTCAAGGTTGAATTTTGACACTAATCCAGTCGTCGCCATTTGACCCATACAACCAGTCAAAGAAGACACACCCAGACCTACAACAATAGCCATTTTTAATGCGTTAGTTTTCATCTATACCACCACTTAATCAAGATGGCGCGCATCGTACTCCTGTTTCTGTTTAAAGCAATCCATCAACATATACAATTGACATAAATTTTACCGTGTTAAGTTTTTGTTTTAACTAGGTTATTTCTTACATCATTCACTAGATATTGTGCTATTTTTCATTCAATCCTGCTAGCTATAGTAGTCACGTTGATAAGCTATTGATCTTAAGTAAGACAACTAACGCTATACAGTAAGAATAATCTGTGAAAGCCAGGCATAACCTCATCTCTCACTGTTCAAATAGTAAACACACAGTTTTATATATACGACCAAAGTGCAATATATCCGACCAAATTAGTCAGCTATTGGTTTATATAAAATCCAGACTTTCGCAAATAACCAGTGAATAAGTTCAAAATTACACAACAAGGTTGGTAAAAATCAGAATTGTTTGCTGGATCAACTTTTCCGTCAAAGATGTTGCGTGCTTATTTATTAAATGAATAATAGTCGGTGTTACACATTTGTAACAAAACACAACATTATATAAGTATTATTTATAAGTAATTAATTTCACAGGCAGGAAAAGCATGACAAAGCGTATTTCGCTAGCCATATTGGCGAATATATTTGCAGGTAGCGCTGCAGCATCCACCTTGGATGACAAAATCAACGAAGTCGTTGCACCTATCGTTAACCCTTTTGTAGGAATGATCTTCTCGACTATTCCGTTCCCTTTTACTGACGTACAGGTGCCGTGGATTGTTCTTTGGTTAGTTGTTGCCGCATCTTTCTTCACTTTCTACTTAGGCTTCATCAACGTGCGTGGTTTCAAACACGCTGTTCAACTGGTATCAGGTAAGTTCTCTGATCCAAAAGCAAAAGAAGATGGTGAGGTTTCTCACTTCCAGGCACTAACTACTGCCCTTTCAGGTACCGTTGGTCTTGGTAACATCGCTGGTGTTGCTGTCGCAGTATCTATCGGTGGCGCAGGTGCAACATTCTGGATGATCCTGGCGGGTCTGTTAGGTATGTCGAGCAAGTTCGTAGAATGTGCTCTTGGTGTTAAATACCGTAATACTAACCCAGACGGTTCAGTTTCTGGTGGTCCAATGTACTACCTGAGCAAAGGTCTGGCTAAACGCGGTAACGCTGCATTCGGTCGTACTCTGGCAGTCCTGTTCTCTGTTTTCGCAATCGGTGGTTCACTTGGTGGCGGTAACATGTTCCAGGCTAACCAGGCATTCAAGCAGGTTGTTGGTGTAACGGGTGGCGATGCTTCATTCTTCGCAGATAAAGGTTGGTTGTTCGGCCTAATCCTAGCGGTGATCGTTGGTATCGTAATCATCGGTGGTATCAAGTCTATCGCTAAAGTGACTGAAAAGATCGTTCCTTTCATGGCAACTATCTACGTAGGTGCAGCACTTATCATTATCCTGATGAACTTTGACCGTATCGACGATGCATTTAACGCGATTTTCAATGGTGCATTCACAGGTGAAGGTATTGCGGGCGGTGTAATCGGTGTGCTAATCCAAGGCTTCAAACGTGCGGCGTTCTCGAACGAAGCGGGTGTTGGTTCAGCAGCTATTGCTCACTCAGCAGTTAAAACTAAAGAGCCAATGTCTGAAGGTTTCGTATCTCTACTAGAACCGTTCATCGATACTGTTGTTATCTGTACTATGACTGCTCTGGTTATCATCATCACTGGTTACCTGGACACAGATACTGGTCTGGCAGGTGTTGAACTAACTTCAGCGGCATTCGGTAGTGCTATCAGCTGGTTCCCATACGTACTTGCTATCGCAGTAGTGCTGTTCGCATTCTCTACTATGATCTCTTGGTCTTACTACGGTCTGAAAGCTTGGACTTACCTATTCGGTGAGAGCAAGACAGCTGAAATTATCTTCAAAGTTAAGTTCTGTATCTTCGTAGTAATCGGTGCGGCAATGAACCTTGGTCCAGTTATCGACTTCTCTGATGCAATGATCTTCGCAATGGCTCTAGTGAACATTGTTGGTCTTTACATCCTTGTACCTGAAGTTAAACGCGACCTGGCTGATTACCTAGAACGTTTCAACGCTGGTAAAGTTTACAAAGTACAGCAGAAGCAAAACCTAACTGAGCAACCAGAGTAATCAGATACTCAATTGCATAAGTGTTACAAACAGCAGGCTCAGGCCTGCTGTTTTTCGTTTATCTGGCCATAAAATCAAATTATTTCTTTATCTAAACTTGCAAACCAATCTCCTACAGCCGATTCAATCACAAGTATAAAAGTCCAGTTTTTGCCCCCTACTTTGTTAACAAACGCTATTTTTCCCCATCAAACTGCAAACTGTAAGCCCTGCTTTACTACATGATAATCACTCTCAACATGCGAGTTTTAACATCTTTGTTACACTTACCTTAATGAGTAATGGTTGAAATTGATCGCTATTTTCCTTTGAGTTTGTAGCTTAAAAGTACGTAGCTAGCGCTTTCATCAGCAGGTTGTTTTAACCGTTACCGATAAGTTGTATGAAATTTAAGTATCTATCTGGACTCCGAAATACCGAAACATGGTTGGGAGTCAGACAAGGTTACTCATAAGTGCGATCCACCTCTGAGTAACAAAAAGGAGATAGTAATGAATGTTCAGACACTACCCATGTTACGTTTCATCGACCACGATGGTCACTCGGTGAATCAACTTCCCGCATGGGCAGACTTAGCGACCTTGACCGCTTTTTACCGCGATATGGTTCTGACCCGAACGTATGACAATAAAGCTGTCGCATTACAACGAACGGGTAAACTAGGTACCTATCCTTCCCATCTGGGCTCAGAGGCATTTGGCGTCGGTATCGGACACGCAATGCACCCCAGAGATGTCTTTATTCCCTATTACCGGGATATGCCTGCTATGTGGGTTCGTGGCATAGCGATGGAGAAAAACCTTCAATACTGGGGCGGTGATGAACGAGGCAGCGACTTTCATGTCACACCAAGTAACGGTGGTTCACCAGAACCCTGTCATGATCTTCCTTTCTGCGTACCTATCGCCACTCAATGCACTCATGCTGTAGGTGTCGCCTCAGCGCTAAAAATAGACAATCAGCATCATGCTGCACTCGTCACTTGTGGTGATGGTGCGACATCAAAAGGTGACTTCTTAGAAAGCATCAACTGTGCAGGCGCGTGGAATCTTCCATTAGTGTTTGTGGTTAACAATAACCAGTGGGCTATCTCAGTGCCGCGCGCACTACAATGTGCCGCTGAATTTCTTTCTGATAAAGCCAAAGGCGCTGGAATCATCGGCGTCACCGTTGATGGCAATGATGTTGTCGCTGTGCACGATACCGTTTTAGCGGCGCTAGACCGAGCGCGCAAAGGCAAAGGACCAACATTGATCGAAGCAGTCAGCTATCGACTTAGTGACCACACTACCGCAGATGATGCCAGCCGTTACCGTAGTAGTGATGAACTTAATCAGGCATGGCAGTTCGAACCGATCAAACGCCTTAAAGCCTATTTGGTTGCCAATGGAGTCTGGAACGAGCAGTTAGAGGAGGAGTGGTTAAACAGCTGCAAGCAGCAAGTCGAAGCCGCTGTCGAACATTACCTCAGTCTCCCTCCACAAGCACCGGAAAGCGCATTCGATTTTCTCTATGAACATGCTCCCGCTGAACTGAATCAACAACGCGACGAACTGATCAACAAGGCGATGCGTATGCAAGGAGGCAAACATGGCTGAGATAACGTTAGTCGAAGCAGTTAACCTGGCACTGCATCACGAGATGAGCAAGGATTCGAGCGTGGTGGTTCTCGGCGAAGACGTCGGCGATAACGGCGGTGTATTTCGCGCTACAGTCGGCTTAAAAGAGAAGTTTGGCTTGCGCCGTGTTATCGATACTCCTTTAGCTGAGGCTCTTATCGGAGGGGTTTCCGTTGGTATGGCAAGCCAAGGGTTGCGTCCCGTCGCTGAATTCCAGTTTCAGGGCTTCGTTTTCCCTGCACTGGAACATTTAATGTGTCATGCAGCCCGAATGAGAAACCGTACCCGCGGTCGCCTTACCTGCCCTGCTGTATTTCGCGCACCATTTGGCGGTGGTATTCACGCACCGGAACATCATTCAGAGAGCGTAGAAGCCCTGTTTGCTCACACCGCTGGCTTTAAAGTTGTCGTACCGTCTTCACCACAAAGAGCTTATGGCTTGTTGCTTGCAGCAATTCGAAGCAATGATCCTGTGATGTTTTTCGAGCCTAAGCGTATCTACCGCACGGTTAAATCAGAAGTGGTCGATAGCGGGGAAGCTTTGCCTCTTGATACCTGTTTTACTCTGCGTAAAGGTCGCGACATTACGCTGGTGACATGGGGCGCGTGTGTGGTCGAGTCACTGCAAGCCGCCCAGACCCTATCATCACAAGGCATAGAAGCCGAGGTTATCGATCTCTCGTCGATCAAACCGATTGATATGGACACCATAATTGCGTCACTTGAGAAAACGGGTCGCCTGCTAGTGGTACATGAGGCAAGCCGAACTTGTGGTGTCGGTTCAGAGATTGTTGCCCGCACCGCAGAAAAAGCAATGTGTCTGTTGAAGGCACCACCTCGACGTGTCACTGGTATGGATACCATCATGCCTTACTACCGAAATGAAGATTATTTTATGATTCATGAACAAGACATCGTCCTAGCAGCACGAGAACTTGTGGAGGGTTGGAAATGAAAACGTTCTTATTACCTGACCTTGGCGAAGGATTAGCCGAGTCTGAGATTGTCGAATGGCACATTAACGTCGGTGATTCCGTTGAACTCGACCAGGTAGTCCTAACGGTCGAAACCGCCAAAGCAGTGGTTGAAGTTCCTGCTCCATACTCTGGTGTCGTCGTTAGTCGTCATGGCGAGGCAGGAGATGTGATTAACATTGGCGCTTTGTTACTGGAAATAGAGGAACAGCCTGAACTCGTCGCTACGGGAGCAGTAAAAGCCAAACAACAAGACGCAGCAACTGTGGTAGGCAATGTGTCACAAACCACGCATCAGGTTGATGTCGATGATTTCTGGATTGGCAGCACCCATAACCCATCTGCAGACGAATTGATTACTGCCCTGCCATCTGCCCGCCTGCTGGCAAAAAAACTCGGGGTTGAGCTTAAAACGGTCAGTGGTACCGGGCCAAACGGCATGATTACCGATAATGATATTTATGCCGAAGCGCGTAAACAGAGTCCCGGAACCGAGGTACTCAAAGGTGCGCGACGCACTATGGTATCGACCATGTCAGAGTCCCATCATAATGTCGCGGCGGTAACCATTACTGAAGAGGCCAGTTTAGCTAACTGGCAAGCCAATGAGGACATATCTGGCCGGCTTATCCGTGCTGTGGTTTATGCCTGTCAGGAGGAGCCTGCTCTTAATGCATGGTTTGACGCAGAAACAATGACCCGCTGTGTTCATAGTCGAGTCAACATAGGAATCGCCGTCGATAGTAGTCACGGGCTGTACGTGCCTGTCCTCAAACACGCTGAGACGTTTGAAGATAGCGATATTCGCAATTGGTTAAATGAAACGGTTCAGGGCATCAGGCAGCGAAAAATAGGTCGAGATAGCCTGCAAAACGCGACGATCACACTGTCTAACTTCGGCGCAATCGCTGGGATTTTCGCAACGCCAGTGGTCTCTCCCCCTCAAGTAGCGATCGTCGGTGCCGGGCGGATAATCGAACGCGTGGTAATGAAAGATGGCAACCCGGTTTCGGTAAAGGTAATGCCACTTTCTATTACTTTTGACCATCGCGCCTGCACTGGGGGGGAAGCAGCAAGATTCACCAAAAAGCTGGTCGAACATTTGCAAAGTTAAATCATTAACGCCGAATCTTTCGATTCGGCGTTTTTTTTGTTAAACATTCGAGTTAAGCGTCTATCTTTTCTATCAGTTCCGGTAACAGAGTAAACAAATCTCCCACCAGCCCATAGTCGGCAATTTCGAAAATTGGCGCGTCAGGATCACTATTGATAGCGACAATCACTTTTGAATCTTTCATCCCTGCTAAATGCTGAATCGCACCAGAGATACCAATCGCGATGTATAAACGTGGCGCAACAATCTTACCAGTCTGACCCACTTGAAGGTCATTAGTCACAAAGCCCGCGTCAACAGCGGCTCTCGACGCACCAATCGCACCACCTAACTTATCCGCTAATGCTTCGACCATCGCAAAGTTTTCTTTGCTGCCTACGCCACGTCCTCCAGAAATGACCACGTCAGCGGCAGAAAGGTCCGGACGAGCGCTTTCTGTCACCACCTGGCCTAACATTTCAGTGTAGATAGAGGGAACATCAACGTCGATGGCTTCAACAGAGACACTCGCTTGCTGGTCAGCACTCACCTTGTCAAAGGCGGATTCACGAATCGTCATGACAATGATCGAATCTTGAGATGAGACTCTGGCTAGGGCATTACCTGCATATATTGGCCTAATCACTGTGTCAGCCGCTTCTATCGCAATGACATCTGAAAGTTGCCCCACATCGAGCAACGCTGCAATTCTTGGCGAGAGATCTTTACCAAATGAGCTTGCTGAAACAAGGATATGTGAATAGGCCTCCGCCATTGCAGTGATCATTGGCGCAAGACGCTCGCTTAATGGCGTACTTAGTCTCGGATCTGAAATAACCACGACTTTTGAAAGTTGTGCCAAGTTCGCACTTGATTGAACAAGGCCATCACATATCTCTCCAATCAAAAGTAAATCTAGGGGTGCATCGTTAGCGTGACGAGATATCTGGCTCGCAGCCTCTACGGTCGCTAATGTGCCTGAAGACAAGGTTTTGCCGTCATGCTCGGCAACAATAAGGATTCGATCACTCATAAAACCTCCCTAATCAATCACTTTAGCTTCGTTACGCAGTTTATCGACCAGCTCATCAACACTCGTGACCTTCACGCCGGCACTTCTTACCGCTGGAGCCATCACTTCGATGACCGTTTGTGAATCACGGATGACAACGCTTAGCTCATCAGGAGTCATGGTTTCCATTGGTTTACGTTTTGCTTTCATAATATTGGGCAAAGAGGCATACCGTGGTTCGTTAAGGCGTAAATCGGTGCTGACAATCGCAGGCAACGCCAGCTTAAGCCGCTCTAGTCCACCATCAACCTCTCTCTCTACCTCAATATATTCGCCATCAATCGTTAACTTTGATGCGAACGTAGCTTGTGGTCGACCAGTTAAGGCAGCTAACATCTGTGCCACTTGATTGTTGTCGGTATCAATGGATTGCTTACCAAGTAGCACAATACCCGCCTGTTCTTTTTCCATTAAGGCTTTGAGCACTTTTGCTACACTGAGTGGCTGACAGGTTTGAGTAACACTGACGTGAATCGCTCTGTCTGCACCTAAGGCTAACGCCGAGCGCAATTGCTCCTGGCATTCATCGCCACCGAGTGAAACAACGATGATTTCTTCAGCTGTACCCGCCTCTTTTAAGCGTATCGCTTCTTCAACCGCGATTTCACAAAACGGATTGATTGCCATTTTTACATTATCTGTCTCGACACCCGAACCGTCAGACTTAATGCGTACCTTAGCGTAAGGATCTATCACGCGCTTAATTGCTACTAAAACTTTCATCGTATTCTCCGAAAGGCCAAGCGATAAGTTGAGCTTAGTAAAGTTTACGTTTACGTCAACTGTAACTATATTTAATCCATGGCATTCATTTGTGATGAAGGTTGAGCAAGATGGAAAGAGAAAGCATGGACTTTGATGTTGTCGTGGTAGGCGCTGGGCCAGCCGGTCTTTCCGCTGCCTGTAAACTTGCTCAGCTAGCACAGCAACACCAGCAAACTATCTCGATTTGTGTGGTTGAAAAAGGCGCCGAAGTTGGGGCGCATATTCTTTCTGGTGCAGTTTTTGAACCCCGTGCTCTTGATGAGCTTTTTCCTCAATGGCAGCAACAAGGTGCACCAGTCACCACTCAAGTTAGTCATGACGAGTTTGTCTACTTAACTACCGAGACCAATCATATTAAAGTGCCGCAACTGTTTACGCCGATCTCATTGCGTAATGATGGCAATAACTATGTGATTAGTTTGAGCAAACTGTGTCGTTGGCTGGCCGCGCAAGCCGAGGAGCTAGGGGTAGAGGTCTTTCCCGGTTTTCCGGCTAAAGAGGTTTGTTACGACCAAAACGGTAACGTCACCGGAATAATCACTGCGGATATGGGGCTTGATAAGCACTCTCAACCTAAAAGTACCTTTCAGGCCGGGATTCAGCTTAATGCCAAGCAGACTATTTTTGCCGAAGGTGCCAGAGGCAGCTTAGGCAAAGGACTAATCAATCACTTTAAGTTGGATAAAGACAGCCAGCCACAGCACTATGCGCTGGGCATCAAAGAGGTTTGGCGCTTGCCTGAGCATGACTCGCGCTTTCAGTCAGGTCTGGTCATTCACTCTACGGGCTGGCCGCTGAGTGAGTCGGATTCAAGCGGCGGCGGGTTTCTTTACCATCTCGAAGAGAACCTGGTCGCCGTCGGTCTGATTACCGATCTCAACTACTCCAACCCCTATCTGAGTCCGTTTGATGAGTTTCAGCGCCTCAAGCACCACCCACAATTTGCTCAACACCTTCAGGGTGCTGAGCGCATTGCCTACGGCGCCAGAGCAATTGCCAAAGGCGGCTTACTTTCCTTACCTAAGCAGCAGTTCCCCGGAGGTTTGTTAGTGGGTTGTGAAGCGGGTACCCTTAACTCAGCCAAGATAAAAGGCTGCCATACTGCGATGAAATCAGGCTTACTCGCGGCAGAAGCGGTTTTCCAGGCCATAGCAGACGAGCAACAAGAGGCGGACTACGCAGGGTTGTTTGTCAATTCATGGCTGTATGATGAGTTAAATCTCTACCGCAATTTCCCCGGTGCCATTCATCAATACGGCACCCTACTTGGCGGCGCTGTTACCCTGTTCGAGCAAAATGTCTGGCATAGACTCACTGGTGGTAAATCGAGTTGGGATATAACCGACACTCAGGCAGACTATGTCGCTTTGTATGAACGCTCTCGATGCAAACCTATTAAGTACCAAAAGCCCGATGGAAAGTTGAGTTTCGACAAGCCATCGTCGGTCTATCTCTCCTCTACTTTCCATGAAGAAGATCAACCGTGTCACCTGTTGGTATCGGATAATCGTATTCCTGTCACCCACCATATGACGCTATTTGACGAGCCAAGCCAGCGCTACTGTCCGGCCGGAGTCTATGAAGTGATCGAAGTCGAGGGTCAACGCAAGTTGCAAATCAATGCGGCTAACTGCCTACATTGTAAAACTTGCGACATCAAGGACCCATCACAGAACATCACTTGGGTACCACCCGAATCTGGTGGCCCCAACTATTCTGAAATGTAACCTATGACGATGTTAAGTGAGTTCGAAGTCAGCGGATACTTTGTCGTGGAAAATAGCAATTCGCTTGAGCACATTAGTCAGATTCTGTAGCTCTAACGGTGTAAGATCACCCACTGCCAGAACGTCATTGACCTGTCGCAGGTCACTGTATTCGACAATCTGATTGATGAAACGCAGGTGCCAGATATGGTCGAAGATATATACCATCTCTCGATAAGTCTTATCTTCGATCTCCTGCTGAGCGACTAACGCTTGTAGACGCGCCAATGTATTACTTTCACGGATATCATGTTTCAAAGCATAGAGACGACAGAATATCTCCATTGGTCTCAGACACTCTTTAAGGTTAATCGATGCCCGACCCAATTGTCTGTCAGGGTCGCTGTCATCCACGTTGGGCATTGGCACAGTATGAGCGAGACAATTTTGCGCATAGATGGTCATAAACTCAGGATGAGAGGTCAGCACCTGCTGGATATGGGTCTGAATATCATCCACTAACGATGAATCGCCATAAGTTGCGCGTATGTCGAAAAATACATTCAATTCAAGAATGGTATCCGGAGAGGCCTGTTCTATCCATTGGGAGAAGTTGTCCTGCCACTCTTTTTTACTCAGACACCATTGGTGGTTAGACGCCATAATCAGACCATCACAATAACTGTATCCCGCCTGATTAAGCATCGCACATACTCTCTCACCAAGATGAAGGAAGTAACGACGAATTGCTTTTAAATCCTGATCATCCGGTGTTTCAAAGACAATCGCATTATCCTGATCAGAAAATAGCGTCATGTCGTGGCGCGCATTACTGCCAAAAGATAGAAACGAGAACGGCACCGGAGGCTCACCAATCTCTTTAATGGTCAATTCAATAAATCGACAAATCGCCGCATCATAGGTGCAGCCAATTAAACTACGCAGGTGATCGGAGCGCGTTCCCGCGGCAATCATCTCTCGAATCAGGTCAGTCAATCGATTTAACGACTCAACCACATGACTGTGGCTGTCGCTGCCTTCAATATCAGTAATGATACTAGCGCTGGTTTTACGATAATCGGAGCTCGGGTAGACGGCGCCAAAGCTCGCACCGTAGACCTTACGCACAATCGGACGAAACGAAATAACATGACCAAGTTTTTCTGAAAGGAATATGCGCGACGTACTTAAAATAATATCTATGCTTCGGCCACTCTTGGTGACAATTTGCGCTTCAAATTCTGCCGGTTCACTCTGGTGGCGGAACAGCTGCATCAGATGTTCGAGGACCTTCGAGTTTTGAGGATGCTGAGAAAACAGATCTTGCCAGATAGTCTGTGACTTCAGCTCAGTGTCAGTGTAACCAAGCAACTGATGCAGACGTGTATTGGAGAAGATGATCTTACCGTCCGCTTCAAGTATATAGCCCTCATTGGACGATTCGACCAACGCCTTGTAACGGTTTTTCGCTTCATGCAGCGCGATTTCGGCGCGTTTTTTCTTTCTCTCAATCGCTTTTGACTGGCTGATCACCCATAGCATGATCGCCACCAAACCTAAGGTAATCGCAACAAATACCCGAAACAGAGTGCTTTCCAGTTTGTCCAGTTCTTGTTTTACGTCATCAAAATAGACGCCAGTACCAATGATCCATTGCCACTCTTCTACACCCTCTACATAAGTCATCTTAGGTGCAGTGATTGACGGGTCATCCTTCCATTGCCATTGATACTCCAGGTAGCCCTGCTGAGAGGCCTTAACCAATTTGACGATTTCAACAAAGATCGGAAATCCGGTACTGTTTTCACTTTCGAAGTAATTGGTCAGATCCTGATTAGTTAAATCACTACGGTAAGGGTGCATCACCATATTTGGGTGCATATCGGTGATAAAGAAGTAATCTTTGTTTTCTGGGCCATATCGCATGGCTCGAATTTCGGTCGCCGCTTTCAACTGTGCCTGCTCTAAACTGAGCACACCACGCTGCTCTAATGCAACATAGCTATCCACCACACTCACTGCCGTTGAAGTGAGCTCCTTCAACATCTGTCGCTTCTGATTCAGCATCGACTGTTCCACCAGCGGCACAATCAGATAAATAATGGCGGTAATAAACAGCACAATCGCCGCCACAGTTGGCAGTACAATACGCAGACTGAAATTACTTAACCAAGATTGGCTTTCACTCTGCTGGGTACTTAAACCAACGAAATAATCTGCCAGTTCATTTTCATCCAGTACTTCAGCCAGATCCTGATCGTGGCTGGTGTCGTGGTATTTGGCCGTAAATGAGTCATTTTCGAAATCAGCCCGGGTTGGCAGGTAGCCATGATAATCATCGCGAATGTGGGTTTCTAAAACGTTCTTGATCTGTTGAAGGGTATATCTGTCGCCAAACTCGTTTATCGCTTCAGCGAACGCCTCTTTGCAATGGCGAAAACGACGATGGGAATAGGGATCGAAATCGACTCCGTTCGCCATAGTGTCGCAATGCTCTTCACCGTTGTAATCAAAGAATCCATCTATCCAGCGATGAATGTCTTCTGCGCGGACACCATGAAGCTGTTCGGTGCGGTCAGCATGTTCAGATATTTTCATTTAGTTTTAGTGAACCTAATATCATAGTAAATATGTGAATTAAAAGTGTGCTCTAGGTAGCATTTTTACCAACTTCCAATATTCCACCTTATAGCTTTGCCTGCTTAATTAACCCAAATCAATATTTAGCCAATACCCCTTTCTTAGTATGGCGCCATGTTTGATTGAATTTTTGACAAGTTAACTGACCAGTTAGTTTGTTTTCATTATCGAAGTAAACCCGTGTTTCCCTCTTTATTGCATCAATAAAGGTGCCTGGTAGCGTCTGGGATGTCGTCTCGTACTGGTCGAAGGTCAGTATACCAAGCGAAAGCGGAGCCCTAATTGACATGGTTCAACTTCGGAACATAACAAAGGAAGACTCAATGTCTAACACAAATAAAACCTTTTACAGGGATATGCGCAAAAAAGCGCAGGAATTTGAGAGCCGAGAAGAATTTCTTAACCATGATCTCACCATCATGAACTTTCGTCGCTGGGGTATTCACTTACCTTCACGCGACTACAGTATTGAAATCGAAGACTGGGTACCTGCATTAGCAGCCACCATTGGTAAGGTGGTTATGGTAACCGCTATGGTTGCCGCTTTTGCTGCTCAGTTTGGTTTATCTCCTGAATTCGTCGCAGAGAACGTTCGTTATGAACTGCTTATCGCGGGTGCCCTGTTCGTTATCCTGTTTTCCGCGATTCTAAACCCTAACGCTAACCTGGCCGGTACTCACGGCCCGATGATACCGTTGATCCCATTGATTGCCGCTGCCGGAGGACACCCTCTCGCACTCGGTTTGATGGTGTGTGCATTTGGTCTGATCCTCGCCTTTACCAAAGGGGGCTCTAAACTGATGACCCTGACCGGTGTCGGCGTGCGGGGCGGATTGCTTATCTATCTGGGTGCCGTAGGGTTGATCGGTCAGATTAATAAGACTGAAGCTTGGGCAGCAAGCACGGATCAGGGTTACATCTCATTTGCGGTGATCGGCGTAACGGTAATGGTTTATGCTTACCTGGCTAAAATCAACAAACGTTGGTTAGCCATTCCATTATGTTCTGCGTTAGCGGGTATTGTTGCTTACATAATGGGAGCTGAATTTGCCTTCACTACCGAACCTGGTTTACCTCATTTCAGCCCGTTCTACTGGTGGGGTGAAGATACAGGTTGGCAACTTGGCTGGCCTAACCTAGAGCACTTTATCGCGGTTACTCCGTTTGCTCTGCTCGCCGTTGCTATGTGGTCTCCGGACTACCTGGGCCACCGCGTATTCCAAGAGCTGAACTATCCGAAAGAAGCGAAAGGCGTACTGATGGATGTTGATGACACTATGGTTGGTGCGTCTGTTCGTCAGGGTGTAGGTGCACTACTTGGTGGTGGTAACCTGGCCTCTTCTTGGGGTACATATATGATTCCGGCCGCGATTGCTAAGCGCCCTATTCCAGGTGGCGCACTGCTAACTGGCTTAATGTGTATCGCTGCCTCTGTGATCGGTTACCCAATGGATCTTGCTATGTGGGAACCTGTTCTACGCGTTGCTCTGATCGTCGGTGTGTTCCTGCCACTGCTAGAAGCTGGTATGCAGATGATTCATAAGCACAAAGACTCACTGAGTGCTGGTATCTGTATCTTTGCTTGTGCATTCGTTAACCCTGTTTTTGGCTGGGCGACGACTATGCTACTCGATAACATGGGTCTTATTGGCGACCATGAGCGTGCTAAAGAACTATCGAATAAAGATAAGTATCTCATCCCGGGTGCTGCCTTTATTGTTTGTGTCGGTTCACTGGCTGTTGTTGGTCAATTGCCGGGCATTCCTGCGCTAATCGGTCAATAATTTTTTAATAGGAAGGCATAGATGAATTCTCGTCTATGCCTTTTCAATTTCCCCATCAATACTGAACTCTACACATAGCGTTCCCTTTACACTTACCGCCAACGATAGCCGGTCGTTATCGTTAACAACACATTTCAGACAGTCCATCCGCCCTCCATTACGCCTTGGGTTTTCTATCCATAAATATGCTTAATTAACAGTGTATTAGCACTGAAAATATATTGACCACTATCAAGTTCAACAACGATTATCCAATTCAAATTGTTGAAGCTGGCACAAACTCACAGCTTAGAAATCAAGCGGCTGGTTAAGCTTGATTTACCTACTTCGTTTGCTAATTCTTGGCCCAGACCGAAAACACAACGGAAAATCCAATAATGAAAAAAGTTCTACTCCCTACTTTGATTGCTGCCCTTTTCACTTCCCCTGCTTTTGCATTGAGTGACGCCGAGTTACAAAACGCAATGGCTAAAAAACTGGAAGTGCAGTTAGAGAATAAAGAAGCCGCTGAATACACCGCGGAGTTCATTATGAATAACCTGCTGACCTGGAAAGGTGAAGAGCTGCCTCTCGATCAGGCCGACAGTATTCTGGCCTACGCATTTGGTAACCGCCTACTGGAAAATGGTAACCAGATCCCAGGGCCAATGAATGAAGCATTAGCAGATACTGTGGTCGAGATTTATCAACAGACCGGTAAACCTGTCTACGCACAATGGGAAATCGCTCAATCTATTGGCGATCGCATTCCAACCAAAGATCTTCACTCGATTAACCCAATTATTGCTAAGGATGGCTCTCTGACTTACCTCAGCACTATAGATGTTGCGGAAACTGCGGTCGAATTATCCGGCGGCAACTTAGGTAAAACGGTTGTAGTTGGCTTTTATGAACACAGCCTGCGTACCATCAATACCTCGAAAGACTTTGGCATTGATGCCTACGCACCTGCCGGTATCGAACTTCCTCATGACTATGATGCTCAATCAGGTCAGGCATGGACTCGCGATGTTAAGACATTCATCATGCACGAAGTAAGAAACCGTGGTACTAACGAGCGAACGCGCTTAATCGATGAAGCGTTGAGAGAACAAAAATAATCGAGTGTTTAAAAACTGACTTAAATCCTTGGGGAGCGCTGGTCGCTCCCCTTTTTTCTCATCCTATAGATGGGAATGAATCGGCAATTAATTCATCACCAACATCCATATCAACGGGTCTTTCCCCAACCTCTTGCCTATCTTGCGCTCAATCATTTACACCTAGTTAGAAACAAATTTTCAACGTATTTGAAAAATAATCAAATTAAGTTGAAAAAGAGATTCCAATCACATTTTATTCAGTTATAATTCGCGCCCATTGCGCTTTATGTTGATAAACGCAAACTTAATTTGAAAAAATAGTCTGTTAACCGATCCTCTTTTTTGAGGACAACTGAGAAGAAAAATGAGCAAGATTGATAAAGCTATGCGCATCCTGCTAGCAGGATTCTGTATCAACCTTTGTCTTGGCATCCTGTATGCTTGGAGTGTATTCAACAAAGCACTAGTGACTGAATCTGGTTGGAGCGCAGCTGAAGCTTCAGCACCTTACGCGACAGCGACCATCACTTTCTCTATCTGTCTTCTGGTTGCAGGTATTCTTCAAGACCGTATGGGTCCACGCCTTATCCTTATCCTTGGTACAGTTCTGACTGGCCTGGGTATGATCGCGTCTGGCTTCGTTGATTCACCGCTAATGCTAAACATCACCTTTGGTGTGATTACTGGTGCAGGTATCGGCTTTGGTTACGCATGTCTTTCTCCTTCAGCAATGAAGTGGTTCCACTCATCTAAGAAAGGTATGGTTAACGGCATCATCGCAGCTGGCTTTGGTCTGGCAGCTATTTATCTTGCTCCTGTAACTTCAGCGCTGATTGACAGCATGGGCATCCAAACCAGCTTCATGGTTCTTGGTGTTGGTATTCTTGCTATCGCGGTACCGCTAGCAGCAACAATCAACAACCCACCAGCTGACTACACTCCAGCTGAACCAAAAGTAAAAGAAGGCCAAGCGCCTAAAGCAGTGAAAAAGTCTGATGATCTGACTTGGAAAGCGATGCTGAAAACGCCTCAGTTCTACTCTCTTTGGATCATGTACGCTTTCGCAGCTTCTGTTGGCCTAATGATCATTGGTAACATTACTACTATCGCAAGTGTTCAGGCTAACCTGCCAAACGCAGTTTACCTGGCTTCTATCCTGGCGGTATTTAACTCAGGCGGTCGTGTTGCTGCAGGTATGCTTGCTGATAAAATTGGTGGTGTTCGCACTCTGCTTCTTGCGTTTGTATTGCAAGGCATCAACATGGTTCTGTTTGCTACATTCAAAACAGAGTTCACGCTAATCATTGGTACAGCGATCGCTGCGGTAGGTTACGGCACACTTCTAGCTGTATTCCCTACTCTGACTGCAGAATTCTACGGCCTGAAAAACTACGGTACTAACTACGGTGTTCTTTACACAGCATGGGGTATCGGCGGCGCAATTGGTGCAGCAGTAGTTGGTTTCTCTATGACTAACGGTGAAGGCTATACTCTGGCTTACACTATCTCAGCAGTAATGATGGCGGTATGTATCGTACTTTCATTCATCACTAAGCCACTGTCTGAAGCAAAGATTGCTCAACTAAAACACGCTTAATAGATTGAATTGCTGATAAAAAGGCTTAACCTTAGGGTTAAGCCTTTTTTGTATTGATTCGTCATGTCCCAGCCTATAGAACTCGCCGCAGACTATTACCTGAGTAACTTTCACAAGCTCACAGAACACGCGTTAGAATGGTACCCAGATTTGCTCACCGACAGTGAGCTGCGGTGGTTACATGGCTTTGAACAACTTAGTCGCGATGCTCAATGTCTATTGGTCAGATTACTGTCTCGTAAAGGTCAGTGGTTCCGTTCAGATAAACTGCGTTATGAGGAAATCTCAGATATCGATTCAGCCCTCGATTTGCTGAATGAGAGCGAATTTATTTCACTCGATCCTGTTATCAGCGAGAAGCAACTTGCGCTTCACCTGTTAACTAAAGGCGAGACTCAGCAACTATTTAGCATCTCAAATAAAAATCTGCGTAAAGAGCAGATGGTCAATGAAGTAAGCGATAACTGCTTCACTCTGTTTAGCCAACTCCCCTACCGGCTTATAGAGCTACGCCAACCAAACGTCATCGATGTTCTGTTAACGCTTTTTTTTGCCAACACTCATCAGGACCTGAGCCAGTTTGTTCTTGATGACCTCGGCTTACACCAGTTTGAACAGTACCAATTGAGTAAAGCTCGCCGCTTCTTTGGTGATCGCCAGCAAGTGGAGCAGTTACTGCAGCTGTCTCAGATTCAATCTGAATACGTCCAGTCAGATCGTAAACAGAGTCACAATCTAATCTCACTGCTCGAACTACTGCCTGACGTGGTTTCCCATCCGTATATTGAGCGTAAACGCCAACATTTGATTAATGACCTGGCGAGAGACCTAGAGCGATTAGGATTGCTGACAGAGTGCCTTGAATGGTTTAGCAAGACCGAACTGCCTCCTTCACGAGAAAGACAAGCACGAGTTTTCGATAAACTTGATAATATTACCGCCATGAGTGACGTTGTCACTAAAATACTTACTCAGCCTTATGACATCAGCGAGCTAGAAGTTGCCGAAAAACTAGCGCAGAGAGTCAAACGTAAGCTTGGTCAGCGTGTACCGCGTACCACCAAGCCGAAGGTTTCCGAGTACCATTTACAACTCGACTTAAGCCAACATAGGGTTGAGCTGGCTGTTCAACACCATTTTGAACAATTGGGCTATCGCGTCTTCTATGCCGAGAACAGTGTGCTCAACGGGCTGTTTGGCCTCGCTTTCTGGCACACTATCTTTTCTCCCGTTGAAGGGGCTTTTATTAACCAGTATCAGCACCGCCCTCTCGACCTCTATCACAGCGACTTTATGACCAAGCGCCAAAGCGATATTGATACCATCTTAGCGGATATCGCCAATAACGGCCTGAGCCACCTTAAACAGGTATATCAACAAAAGTTTGGCATCAGCAATCCGTTTGTTCACTGGCAAGGCTTCACTCTGCCACTGCTAGAGGAGTGCATTGAATCAATACCAAACCATTTGCTGGTCGACTTGTTCAAAGTCATGCTGTCTGATCTTAAGATTTACCGGAATGGTATGCCTGACCTGATCCTATTCAAAGATGGGGAGTTTGAATGGGTCGAAGTGAAAGGTCCGGGAGATAAACTTCAGGACAACCAATGGCGATGGATTAGTCACTTCAAGCGACTAAAGGTACCTTTTTCAGTTGCATATGTCATTGCAACTTAGCGTCGCTTTCGAGACAAATATCCGCCAAACAACATCAATTTGACCATTTTGCTGCATGTTTTATTTGCCAAGTTGACAACCTTCTGCTGCAATTAAGCCATTATTGATTGAGTACCAGTATCCAGATGAATTTACGTACATTTTTCATGTTTGCTGTCGTGTTAACCTTTGCTGGTTGTGCGACCTACGCAGGGCTTAACTATGACCAGCTATTCGGTGAAGCAAACGTACAGGAACGTCGAAGTGATCTAGCCAGCGCAGACAGTGACTTCTTTCTAGAGGAAGTAAAACCGATTATCGATAATCGTTGTGTGGTCTGTCATGCATGTTATGACGCTCCCTGTCAGCTGAAACTCTCTTCGGTTGAAGGTATCGACCGAGGTTCTAGTAAAGAGTTGATCTATCAGGGCACCCGCCTTACCGCAGCGACACCTCATCGTCTGTTTGAAGACGCGCAGACCACTGAGCAATGGCGTGAACTCGGCTTTCATCCGGTACTTAATGAACGCGTGCAAAACCCGACGGCTAACCTTGAAGCTGGCTTAATCGCTCGCATGCTGGCGCAGAAAGAGGCTCACCCTCTTCCTGATCAGAAGCAACTCGAAGGTTTCGACTTTTCGATTGACCGTACTCAGGTATGTCCAACCATCGAAGAGTATGATCAATACCTGGCTGATTACCCAACCTGGGGCATGCCTTACGGTATGCCTAACCTGAGTTCTAATGAGTACTCGACCCTGACCACATGGTTGCAAAACGGAGCAATCATGAACAAAGCCCTTCCTTTAACAGATGAGCAGGCGCGCTTGGTTTCAGAATATGAACAACTGCTCAACAAGAGTCCGCGTAAGGTGCAGTTAACTGCTCGCTATATCTACGAGCACTTATTCCTGTCACACCTCTACTTTTCAGACCTTAACGAGCCGACACCAAGATTCTTTACTCTGGTGCGCTCAACAACACCGCCTGGTCAACCTGTGCAGCGCATTGCAACTCGACGTCCATACGACGACCCAGGGGTTAAGCGTGTCTACTACCGCCTGATCCCTGAGCAAGGCACGATCGTTGATAAAACCCACATGCCTTTTGCACTTAACGAGCAACGTATGCGAGACTGGAAAGAGTGGTTTATCGACGCAGACTATAGCGTTGCAAAGCTCCCTAGCTACGATGTCGAAGTTGCCGCTAACCCTATGACTGCGTTTATCGACCTGCCAGTAAAAGCACGTTTTAAATTCATGCTCGATAACTCACAAAACACCATTAACGCCTTTATTAAAGGGCCTGTGTGTCGTGGTCAATTAGCACTTAACGTGATCAACGACCGCTTCTGGGTATTCTTCCTCGACCCAGACAAAGCGGATCTACCCGAAGTGAATGAGTTTTATCGCTCTCAGGCTGACAACCTAAAGCTACCTGGCGAGCTAGAAAGTAATACGCTGCCCGTAACAAACTGGGTCTCTTATTCACGTCAGCAGGCACGTTATCTCGAAGCAAAGTCCAACTTTATCAACCAATGGTTTGAAGGCGGTAAGTTCCTTACCACCGATATCATCTGGACAGGTAACGGGACTAACCCAAATGCGGCTCTTACCGTCTTCCGCCATTTTGACAGCGCGTCAGTGGTACAAGGCCTGGTCGGTAAGCCACCAAAAACCGCCTGGATTTTGGATTACGCTCTGATTGAACGTATTCACTATCTGTTGGTTGCTGGCTTTGATGTTTATGGTAACTTTGGCCACCAGCTGATGACCCGAATGTTTATGGACTTTTTACGTCTGGAAGGTGAAAGTAACTTTATCGCCCTGCTCCCTCAGGATGTCCGACATAAAGAGCAATCAAGCTGGTATCAGAACCAAAGTACGCAGCTTAGTGACTTTTTACAACGTAACGTTAAGCCGTTCGATCAGCCTACTCAAGTGCCATATCAGACCGATAACCCGAAAGCTGAGTTGTATGACATATTGCAAACTCAACTCTCACCGGTACTGAACAACCGCTATCAGATTGAGCAAACGGGCTTTAAACCTGCCAACGAGGCGTTACTGAGAAGCATCAACGATATCAAGGGTGATGGACTGATTGTCGTGCCGCAAATCATGATGATGATGATTGAGTCAACTCAGGGTGATGACCAGTTGTTTACCCTATTACACAATAACGCTCATACCAATATCTCGAGTTTGTTCGATGAAGAGAGCAATAGGGATCCCGCCAACGATGACCTGACGTTAGTTCGTGGAGTGATCGGTAGTTATCCTGCTGCGTATCTATCCCTTAAAGAAGATCAGATACCTCGATTACTAGAAATGTTGAAAAATATTCGCACTGAAGAGGACTACGTTAAGCTGTTGGATACCTTCGCAATTCGCCGTAGCTCTGAGCAGTTTTGGCCATTTAGCGACCGTGTTCACGCGTGGTATAAGGAAAATCAACCTATCGAATTTGGTCTTCTTGACTACAATAGATTTGAGAATAGGTAGAACCGTTCAATTGCGCAGACAACGCACACGGAGGTAACTATGGGTATTAACGATAGCATCAGAGCCTTGGAGCAACAGATCTATGTCGCTTGCTCAGAGGGTGATTACGACACGGTAAAAATGCTTGAGCATCAATTGGATAGCCTCAGAAATAAAGCTGAACATCCATTCGATGACGATCCATATGCTCCAGAAGGGAAATTATTCCCCGAAGATGACTGGTACTAGTAAATTTAAACGCCCCACTTCTTGTGGGGCGTTTTGTTATCGGCTTTTCAAACTATCTTTATTGATTTGATGTTTCTTCATCCTCAGATAAAGCTTTCGCCACCCTAGAGGGGCTGGTTTCAATTAACTTGTATCGGGTTTGCATTTCTACGTCGTCAGGCTCAACGAGATAACTTTTCAGTTGTGTAACACTAATGATTTATTAATAGTTTATTCCAACGAAACTGAGTAAAATCCACAACCACTGCATTTGACGTTATTTTTAACGTCACTAGTTGAGCAATTGCGCTTGCCTGACTTTAACCAAGTGTTCAAAGAGGATTTTATGCTGTCTGATATTGAGATCTGTCGCAACACAAAGCTATCACCTATTTCTGAAATCGCTCAACACGCTGGGCTGCACTCTAACGAATACCAAAGTCAGGGTGAACACAAAGCAAAAGTGAGCTTAACCTGCCTCAAGAGACTCTCTGCTAACCCTAGCGGAAAGTTGGTGCTGGTTACGGCGATTACCCCTACTCCTCTCGGTGAAGGCAAGACCGTAACCACAATCGGCCTTTCACAGGGCTTAGCTAAGCTCAATCGCTCAGTCATCGCCTGCATCAGACAACCATCGATGGGACCAGTTTTTGGTGTCAAAGGCGGCGCGGCTGGTGGCGGTTATTCTCAGGTTGCTCCTATGGAAGAGTTAAACCTGCACCTGACTGGCGATATACATGCAGTCACTGCTGCACATAACCTTGCCGCCGCAGCGATTGACGCGCGTATCTACCACGAACAACGATTGGGGTATAACGATTTTGAACAACGCAGCGGTTTAACCGCGTTGAAAATCGACCCACAAAGAGTGGTATGGAAGCGCGTCATGGACCACAACGACCGTGCCTTACGTATGGTGACCGTGGGTCAGAACGAAGCAGGTAAAACCATCAACGGTTTTGAGCGCAATGACGGTTTCGATATTTCCGCCGCCTCTGAACTGATGGCAATTCTTGCTTTAGCTTCAGACCTCAAAGATCTGCGTGATCGCATTGGAAGAATTGTCGTTGCCTATAACCTCGACGGGCAGCCAGTTACCACTGAAGATCTCCAAGTTGCAGGCGCCATGGCGGTCAGCATGAAAGAAGCCATTGAGCCAACCCTAATGCAAACCCTAGAGGGGGTGCCAACTCTGATTCACGCTGGCCCTTTTGCAAATATCGCGCATGGAAACTCTTCGATTATTGCCGATAACATTGCCACAAAACTTGCTGAATTTACGGTAACTGAAGGTGGCTTTGGTTCAGATATGGGCTTTGAGAAAGCATGTAACATCAAGGCTCAGGTTGCTGATAAACATCCTGACTGCGCAGTGATCGTTGCGACGTTACGCGGTCTTAAAGCGAACTCTGGTCAGTACGACTTAAAACCAGGTCAGGCAATCCCTGACAGCATTTACCGCGAAGACAATCATGCACTGCTCGCCGGATTTGAAAACCTCAAATGGCACATCAACAATGTCAATAAATACGGCATTCCAGCCGTTGTTGCGATTAACCGTTTCCCGCAAGATAGCGACGCCGAGTTACAAGCACTTAAGTCATTAGTTGAAGCATTGCCCAACGATGTAGAAGTTGCCATCAGCCAAGGCTTTAGCCAGGGTGGAACTGGCGCTATTGAGTTGGCAGAGAAAGTGGTCTCTCAGTGCGAGAAGCCATCACAGTTCACACCTTTGTACCGCTTTGAACAGGCGACAGAGGAGAAGTTGATGGCGGTGGCTGAAGCCGGTTATGGCGCCGCAAGTCTGACTCTCAGTGACACAGCCAGACAGCAATTGGACCAACTCAAACAGCACGGCTTTGATGATCTGGCGGTCTGTTTAGCGAAGACGCCTCTGTCTATCTCAACCGATGCAAGCATCAAGGGCGCACCAGCGAATTTTGATGTACCCGTCAGAGAACTGAGATTATGTGCGGGCGCCGGATTTATCTACGCCTTGTGCGGTAATGTTATGACCATGCCAGGGCTACCAGAGAAACCTGCTTTTATGAATCTGGACATTGACCAGGATGGACGCATCATAGGTCTTAGTTAGAGGCAGTTGCCAGAGGTTGTCCCCATATTTCTATAGGCTAAGTTATTAAAACTTAGCCTATTTTGTTTTCATTCCTGTCAACTCACCATGAAGTTCCGGCCAAGATCATGTACCATTGATTCATCACTCCCAAAGACCGGATGTATTCATGGAAGCAGAGTTACTGGAAATCAAAAATTTCCTTTCCCAACACCCACCTTTTGATGAGCTTGAGGATGATGTCCTTAACTATGTCACCAAGCATGTCGAAATCTCTTACTATCGTGAAGACACTCCTATCATCCACTTTGGTGATGAAATTCATGATTTGTTTATGGTTCGTAGTGGCGTCGTTGAAGTTTATCGCCGTAAAGGCGAACTCTATAACCGTCTCGATGAAGGGGCGTTATTTGGTCAGATGGGCCTGCTGACGAACAACAAAGTCCGATTCCCGGCTAAAGCGATCAAAGATAGCCTGCTCTACTGCATTCCTGAGAACGTCTTTCAAGAGTTGTATGATAAGCACGAATCGTTTGCTGACTTTGTTGAGGTAGAAGATAACGCTCGCTTACGTCAAACCGTCTCTAACAGCAATGAACAGAATGACCTCACCACGTCCAAGGTTCGTACCCTACTGACCGGTGAGGCTCCGTCGATTCCGAAAACTGAGTCGATCCAAAACGCGGCGATTAAAATGGCGGAGGAAAATGTCTCTTCGCTACTCATTATTGATCCTGAAGTCGCGGATGATGACGAGGACGACAACAGTCCGCTGGTTGGGATTATCACTGACCGTGACTTATGTACTCGCGTGCTCGCTCAGGGCCTCGATCCTAGCGACGATGTAGCGAGTGTCATGACCACCGAGGTCATCTCACTCGATCACAATGCCTATGTTTATGAAGCCATGCTAACCATGCTGCGTTATAACGTTCACCATCTGCCAGTTCTGAAAGATAAACAACCAATCGGGATTATAGAGGCAACCGATATTGTTCGTTACGAGTCGCAAAACTCGCTGTTGCTGGTAAGTAGTATCTTCCAACAACAATCGATAGATGAACTGGCAACGTTGTCTGAGCAAGTTAAAGACAGCTTTGTTCGTTTGGTCAACGAAGACGCTAACTCACACATGGTTGGCAGTGCGATGTCAGTGATTGGACGCAGCTTCAAACAACGTATTATCGAACTAGCGGAAGAAGAACTTGGTGAACCACCAGTACCCTACTGCTTTGTCGCTTTAGGCTCGATGGGACGTGACGAGCAGTTGCTGGTCACCGATCAGGACAATGCTATCATTCTCGACAATACCTTCGTCAAAGAAGAGCATGACCATTACTTTGCCGAACTGTCTAAACGGGTATGTGACGGCTTGGACAAGTGTGGCTACACCTACTGTACCGGCGACATCATGGCGACCAATCCAGATTGGCGTATGACCCGAACGGAATGGGAAGAGTGCTTTGCCGACTGGATCGATGATCCTAATCCTAAAGCTCTGCTCAATGCGTCAATCTTCTTTGACCTGGACGGCGTGTATGGTCGCCTGAAGTGGGCCGAGCAACTTAACGGGTTTATCGTTCGTCGTGCGCGTAAAAATAACCGCTTCCTTGCCTGTTTAGCTCGCAATGCGATGAACCGTACTCCACCACTTGGTTTCTTTAAAGACTTTGTGATGGAAAAAGATGGTCAACACAAGAACTCGATTAACCTCAAACGCCGCGGAACCGCTCCGCTAGCCGATTTGATTCGTGTTCATGCCCTCGCTGTGGGCTCACGTTCGAAAAACTCCTTTGAACGTCTCGATGATATTCATGAAGCGGGAATTCTGCCCAAAGGTAAAGCAAGGGATCTCAGTGACGCACTTGAATTCATCTCAATGGTTCGCATTCGACATCAAGCTTTAGATGTCGAAAATGAGATCGACCCGGATAACAACATCGAGCCAGAAAACTTGTCAGATTTTGAGCGACGTAACCTTAAGGACGCATTCCAGATCTTAAGCAATGCGCAAAATTTCCTTAAGTTCCGCTACCAAGCAAGCAATAATTTTAAGTGAGGCAACAATGTTAAATAAACTTCTGTCGCCTCCCTCAATTGACTGGCCCACAAAGTTTGCCCGCAAGCTGGATGTAGTCAGTGATCCCGCATTGGCGCAGTACTATACAGCAGGTCTCCCTGATCCGAAGACGCCACTCGAAGAGGTGATGTTTTTGGCCATGGACTTCGAGACTACTGGCTTGAGTTCAGATGACGATGACATCATCACCATAGGTACGGTGCCGTTTAACCTCAATCGTATTTATATCAATCAGGCTCAGCACTGGACGGTCAAGCCGCGCAAGCAACTGGCTGAAGACTCGGTGGTGATTCATGGTATTACACACTCAGATGTGCTGGATGCACCCGATCTTTCCGGCATTTATCAGCAGGTACTCGAGCAGATGGCTGGTAAGATCATGGTGGTTCATTACCAGCGTATTGAAAGAGAGTTTTTTGACAAAGCACTGATGGCAAGGATTAAAGAGGGTATTGAGTTTCCGGTTGTTGATACCATGCAGATAGAAACAACCCTGCAGCAGAAACTCAAAGGAGGAATTCTCAACAAGATCCGTGGCCGCAAACCGGAATCCGTCAGACTAGGTGCCAGCCGAGCGCGCTATGGCTTACCGCTTTATACTCCCCATCATGCGTTGACAGATGCAGTCGCCACCGCAGAGCTGTTACAAGCTCAAATAGCCCATCACTATGAGCGTAGTCTGCCTATCGGTCAGCTATGGGTTTAGTCAGCTGACTTATCGAGTTCTCATGCAAGGACAAAGCCCCCACTTAAGGGGGCTTTGTTAATGATTCGACCCAAAGTCTCTATATCGATCGCAGCTCAGAGATCGCCTGTTGTAATAAAAATGCCCCTTCACTTGTCAACGTCCAGCCAAACAGACCAATGTTTAACACCAGAGTCGACCAGAACAAAAACTTAAAGCCAATGTCATGGTACTTGTGGTGCATAATCGATTGAGCCAGCAACGCCCCTATCCAGCCACCAAACAAGTTCATAATATGGAACACAATCTCAGGGACACGCCAACCACCTGTCATCATTGCATGTCTGTCCAAAGCATACATACAGTAGGTAGCAAGACTCGCGGCAAAATAGAACACACAAGAGATGACTGGAAAATCAAGCAGAACGACACTGCCGACCAAAGCACTGGTAAACCAAACCGCTATCGCTAAGGAGAAGTTAAATACTATCGGTCTGGTGACATCAACCGCTCGCATTGCCCCATTACTGTCAGAACCGAGACGAAATACAACCGGTTCACTCACACACGGTAACTGAGAGTTATTCTCCAGATCACTGATATGAAAGAGAATCTGCGTATCTTGATTTTCTACAGAAATATAGCCATAACCTTTGCTCTGGTCCCATTGAGCAATAGTTCCTTGTATTGACATGATTGGTCCCTTACCTAGCCTGAAGTTGTAATAAGCCTATAATTATTATCGCGTTATCATTAGCTATAGCACACATATTACACAACACACATATAAGTACCCAGTTTGGTGCAAAAGTTTGATCCAGAACACTACTGACATGTTCTGACACTCGTTTCGCTTATTGTTATTTCGAACTTAACAACAAACCCAATAAGGAATACGACTATGAAAAGCGTGATTGAAATTGTTCGCTTCAAACTGCTAGAAAACGCAACTGCTGACCAACTGATCGCCGCCAGCGAGCAGAGCCAGAAATTCGTTTCATCACTTGAAGGTTTTGAGTATCGCTCTCTGAGTTACGATAACGACTCTGACACCTGGACAGACGTGGTTTATTGGGATTCGATGGATAATGCGAAATCAGCTGGCGAAAAGTTTATGGCTTGTGAAGATTGCCAGCCGCTGATGGCGCTGATTGACCCTGAGTCGGTAATCATGCAACATCAATCGATTAAGATGTGCGACCTTGCAGCCAAATATCAGTAATCTAGACGATTAACATACCAGGAAGCCCATTCAGGCTTCCTTGTTACATTATCAGCTTTAGGAACAAAAGTGAGCAAATCAGAACGACTGTTTGAGCTATTGACCCTACTTCGCTCCAAGCGCTATGCCGTCACTGCTGCGCAACTCGCACAATGGATGGAAGTAAGTGAAAGGACCATCTATCGGGATATCCAGTCACTGATCAATTCCGGGGTTCCCATACATGGAGAAGCCGGCGTAGGTTACATGCTTCAGGCTGGTTCTCACTTACCGCCACTGATGTTTACTGAACAAGAGATGGTCGCGCTTGAACTAGGAATGCGTATGGTCAGAGCCTGGTCTGACGATGAGCTAGCACAGGCATCAAGAACCGCGTCAGCTAAGATTTTATCTGTCCTGCCAGATAAGCTGAAACAACAAGTGGAAAGTTTTCCAATCTTTGTACCAGAGATCCACTCTTCTTCTGAAACAGCGACCCGCGGAAAAATGTTGCGCCACGCGACCGACGCAAAGCTGAAAATCGAGATAGAGTACGCCGATCAGAAAGGAGCGAAGACCAGCCGACGGTTACAGCCCCTCGGGCAGATTTTCTGGGGAAAAGTTTGGACTCTGGTTGCCTGGTGTGAACTAAGAAATGACTATCGACACTTTCGTATCGATAGGATTGAGAAGCTGACAATAAGTGACGAAAAGTTCGAGACATCCTCAAATAAATGCCTCGAACACTACATCAAGATGCACGCACCTGATGCGTAGTAGTAGGCTACTTCATCACAGTCGGTGAGATATTGAGAGCAATCCGGCAGCCATACATATCAGCCTCAACATCAAACTCAACCAGTTCATTGATGTGTGCTTCAGAAGCATAGGCACGCATATCTCTGACATGGAAAAAAACTTTGTCATCACTACTTTCGTCTTCGATAAAGCCGTAGCCGTGTTTCGCATCTAAATCGATAATTTTTCCGAGGACTGACATATCACTTTCTCTCATCTTATCCGTAATTAAAGTTTGTTACTGATAAGCGAGTAAGATCGATCACTTTATGCGAACAGTATGTCTTTCAACTGATGCAAACAGTTCACTGTGTAATGTGGGGCGATATTAGAGTCAGCTTCTGCGCCAATGCTATTCAGCCAACAGGTTTCAATGCCGAAGTTGAGACCACCAAGAATATCAGAGTGCTGGTTATCACCGACCATCAACACTTTGCTTTTGCATGGAAAGCCCATCTTTTCTAGCGCGTGGCTAAAGATAGCAGCGTCTGGTTTCGCAACGCCAACCTGCTCTGAAATCACCACATGCTCGAAATACTGGCTCATTCCGGTTCTTTCTAAACGGATTGCCTGTAACTCTGTAAAACCGTTAGTGATGATACCCATCTTCGCTTTACCATGCACCGCTTCCATTAGCTCTTTTGCACCAGGAAGCAGAGTACAGATGTCGGCCATTGCCTCTAAGAATGCACTATTTAGCTCAGATGTCGTGGTGTTCAACTTATCTGCCCACTCTTGGAAGCGGGTATGCTTAAGCTCATGGGCTGTAATGGTACCGTTCTGGTAATCCACCCACAGCGGTTTATTCACTGTTTGGTAGTGGTCAAAATCTTGCTGGGTAAACTCAACGCCTTTGCGCGAGAACATAAGCTGCATCCCTTTAAAGGCGTCAAAGTGGAACAGGGTTTCGTCAGCATCGAACAAGATCCAATCGTATTTCATTTATCTCTCCTCAAAACAACAGCGACAGTGTAGATTGTTTTCAATAAGATGATAATCTCTTAGTTAAGAAATTCATTGTTTACCAGAGCTCAACTATGCAAGCTTTCTCTTCTATCCCCGTCTTTGTTTCTGTCGTCGAGAGTGGCAGTTTTTCCGCTGCAGCTGACAAGCTCAATATCACCAAATCAGCAGTCAGCAAACGGATAACGCACTTAGAAGAAGAACTCGGTATTCGATTAATCAATCGCACCACGCGAAAACTGAGTTTAACCGAAGCGGGTCATCGCTACTATGAGTATGTTGCTCAGTCCCTTAACCTCGCTCAGCAGGGCATTGATGCAGTCAGCGAGTTACAAGGGCAACCACGTGGAAAGTTGAGAGTAACAGCACCAATGTCTTTTGGTGTTCTTCATGTTGCGCCTTTGATTGCGGAGTTTCTTGAGCTCTATCCAGATGTCGAAATCGACCTGCAGCTCGAAGACCAAATGGTCGATCTGGTCCAAGAGAGCTTCGACATAGGCATCCGCATCGGTCACCTCCCCGTCTCTAACCTGGTGGCAAAACGCCTGGCTCCGTGTTTAAGCGTTCTGTGTGCTTCACCAGGCTACGTTGAGAGATACGGAGTACCGCAGCAACCCAGCGATTTGTCTCAGCATAGCTGTCTGCAATACAGCTATTATCGCGGTGGTACGGAATGGAGTTTGAACTCGGCAGGAAACGAGTATCGAGTGGTGCCTAAAGGGCCCCTGTCGGTCAACAATAGTGAAGCCATTCGCCGTGCAGTACTAGAAGGTGCAGGTATAGGAAACCTGCCGACATTTATTGTCGCTAAGGACATTCAGGCGGGCCGGCTGCAAGTGCTCCTTAATGATTATCACCTACCGAACCATGCTATTTATGCTGTCTTCCCACAACGTAAACATATGCCGCTGAAGGTACGTGCCTTTCTTGACTTTATCCATGAACGCCTTGGGACAGACACCCCTTACTGGGATAAGTTATGGCGCGATTAATGTGACTCCAAGCTCATATCTCTCATCCAGTGATAATTCCCGATTAGTTTATGACCTAAGACAATCTTTAGCCTCTGTAGTCCGGTCACAATCACTGTGTGATCAAGACTTCAGGAGTACTCTGAGATGAAACGATTTTTCCCTTCTAACATCATGCTGATCCCATTCGTGGTAAAACACTATTCTGAGGAACAACAAGAAGATAACCTCGACTCAGAGCAAGAGCCTGAGTCAAATAAGCCGCTTGAACTTGAAGAATGAGACTCCCATCAGAACAGCGTCTATTTTTATTGTCTACGATATGTTCGCAAACAAATAACGGAGTATCAAAATGAAAAAAGTAGCCGTCATACTTAGTGGCTCAGGTGTTTTTGATGGAGCAGAAATTCACGAATCCGTGCTTGCACTTCACGCCATAGAAAAACAAGGTGCGACCTGGCACTGCTTCGCACCAAATATCGACCAACTCCATGTCATCAACCACAAGACTGGTGAAGAGATGGATGAAACACGTAATGTTCTGGTCGAGTCTGCACGTATCGCCCGTGGCCGCATAGAAGATGTAGCGAAACTCAACGTCGACGATTACGACGCCCTACTACTACCCGGCGGGTTTGGTGCTGCGAAAAACCTCACTGATTTCGCTATCAAAGGTGCGGAGTGCAGCATCAACACCCATGTCGCCAGTGCATGTCGTGCTTTTGCCCAAGCGCGTAAACCGGCGGGTTATTTATGTATAGCGCCAACGATTATTCCGATGATTTATGGTCAAGGCGTACAAGCGACCATAGGTAACGATGCTGCGACTGCCGCCGCATTTAATACCCTTGGTGGTCAGCATGTAGAGTCACCGGTTGATGAGGTGGTTTTCGATAAAGAACATCTGGTGCTGTCGACTCCTGCCTACATGTTGGCAGAAAACATTTCTCAAGCGGCAGTGGGGATTGATGCTTTGGTCGAAAAACTCATCGCTCTCAGCTAATCATTTCCGACTTTTTAGCCCTTGTCAGTGATTTTACTGACAAGGGCTTTTTAATGCCCTGCGCTCAACTGTCCCGAATTATGTTGAACAAACGATTGCGCTAACCCAATAATTTTTAACAAGTTATACACGATAATTATGCAACTGGTCGGAGTTCACATTTTACCACGACGCCTACCACTTTTGGGTAGGAAAATTGTTCAAGATCAAAATTGTCAGTTGGATAGTTATGCGAATCTAAATGCAGTTTTCAAATATAACAATATGGAGCAATCCAATGACGAGTGCATTTTTCATCCCTACTGTAAACCTAATGGGTGCTGGCTGTCTTACAGATGCAGCTGACAATATTCGAGCTCAAGGTTTCAAAAAAGGCCTGATCGTTACCGACAAGATCCTCAACCAAATCGGTGTAGTAAAACAAGTACAAGACCTACTGACAGATCGTGAAGTTGAGACTGTTGTGTTTGATGGCACTCAGCCAAACCCAACTATCAGCAACGTTAATGACGGCCTGGCTCTACTTATGGATAACGACTGTGACTTTGTTATCTCTCTGGGCGGCGGTTCACCACATGACTGTGCAAAAGGTATCGCGCTGGTCGCATCCAACGGTGGCAAAATTGCCGATTATGAAGGTGTCGATCAATCAGCTAAGCCAATGCTGCCTTTAATCGCTATCAACACTACCGCTGGTACCGCTTCTGAGATGACGCGTTTCTGTATCATCACAGACGAAGAGCGTCATATTAAAATGGCGATCGTTGATAAGCACACGACACCATTAGTCTCAGTTAACGATCCAGAGCTGATGCTTGCTAAACCTGCATCACTAACAGCCGCTACGGGCATGGACGCACTGACTCACGCAGTAGAAGCGTACGTATCAATTGCTGCTACACCAATCACTGACGCTGTTGCTATTAAAGCGATTGAAATTATTCAGGCGCACCTGCGTACAGCGGTTGAAAATGGCGATGACATCGAAGCTCGCGAACAAATGGCTTACGCTCAGTTCATGGCAGGTATGGCGTTCAACAACGCGTCACTAGGCTATGTACACGCTATGGCTCACCAGTTAGGTGGTTTCTACGACCTGCCTCATGGTGTATGTAATGCAATCCTGCTTCCACACGTTCAGCGCTACAACGCGCAGGTGTGTCCGGAGCGCCTGCGTGACGTTGCTAAGGCGATGGGCGTAAACGTTGAAGACATGACAGCTGAGCAAGGTGCCGAAGCAGCTATCGACGCTATCGTTGCACTGGCAAAAGATGTCGGTATTCCAGCAGGTATCAAAGAGCTTGGTGCTGACGCGAAAGACATCCCTACTCTGGCTGACAACGCGCTTAAAGATGCTTGTGGCTTCACTAACCCTAAACAGGCAACGCACGAAGAGATCTCAGCAATCTTTGCTGCTGCCATGTAATCCGATTCTTTTCCTTAAGTCCAAGCCTCCTTCGGGAGGCTTTTTTTGTGCCTTTGTCCAAGGAAATACGTACTACACTTTCACAACAACGGAGGTGTTTTATGAAGTTAGTATTCGGCTTAATCTTATCGTGTTTATCAATGTTCAGCGTGGCTGGCGAAAACAGAATTTACAATGTAAAAGGTAGCGATTACGAGGGCTACTGGGCGAAAGTAAGTGATAACGCGCCATTGGTACTGCTGATTCATGACTGGGATGGTCTGACTGATTATGAAATACAGCGAGCGGAGATGCTGAATAAACTCGGATACAACGTGTTCGCAGCCGACCTATTTGGTAAAGGTATCAGACCAACGGAAGTTAAAGACAAAAAACAACACACCGGTGAACTCTATAAAGATAGACAAAAGCTAAGAGCCCTGATGCAAGGCAGTCTCGACTTTGCAGCCAAACTTGGTGGCAATGCGGATAATGTCGTGGTGATGGGATACTGCTTTGGTGGCGCTGCGGTATTAGAGTCCGCCCGTGCAGGCATGCCAGCAAAAGGCTTCGTTACCTTCCACGGCGGTTTAGGGACACCTGAAGGTCAATCGTATCAAAACACCAGTGCACCAATTCTAGTGCTTCATGGTACAGCCGATAGTGCGATTCCAATGTCTCAGTTTGCTGCACTTGCTGAGCAGTTAGAGGCGGCTAAGGTTCCTCATGAAATGATTACGTATAGTGGAGCGCCTCATGCCTTCACGGTATTTGGCAGCCCACGTTATCGTGAAGATGCTGATAAGAAATCCTGGGCAAGTTTTACCGAATTCCTTGCCGTTCAAACCAACTAGCTTTCTGCCAGTAAAAAGCCCCACGATACTGCTATCGCGGGGCTTGTTGTATGTTTAATGCTTAATTAAGGAGCACTATCAATCTCTACGGGTAGATAGTGTTTAGGTTCAAGCTTGAGCCACTCTGGTAACACAGTACCAATCGAGATTGATGACCAGGTTCCCGACAGAATACCGATAAACATTGCTACAGCGAAACCTTGTAGCGCACTGCCGCCCATGATCCACAGTGCAGATACGGTTAGCAGTGTCGTTCCTGATGTCACCATAGTACGTGAGAAGGTTGCGATTACCGCCTGATCATTGATCTCTTCGGTCGATAGATTCTGTTTCGCTATCAGCAGCTCTCGAATTCGGTCAGCAATGATGATCGAGTCATTCAGTGAGTAACCCAGAATCGCGAGAATAGCGGCAAATACGGTTAAGTTAAACTCCATCTGTGTAGCGGCAAAGAAACCAAGCACCAATACCACATCGTGGATCAGTGCCAGCAGAGAGCCACTCGCCAAACGCCATTCAAACCGGAAACATAAATAGCCCAGGATACACATCATTGAGATCATCAGCGCCAGACCACCCTGGTCTACCAGATCCTGACCCACTTGTGAGCCAACCATGCTGTTACTGATCACATCTACCTGATGTGAAATTGGTGCTAGGGTTTTGCTTAAATCTACGGCCTGCTCACCTTGCTGAGGAATTGGGTAACGAATCACCCAACGTCCATCCTGATCTGAGTGCGTCACATTAGTGAACTCACCCAACTCTGGTTGCAATGTTTCGACCAGTTGTGAATGGGTAACGTTGTTATCTACTTTTACTTCAGTAACCATACCGCCAGTAAAATCCAGCCCCATGTTGAGGCCGTTCATCGCCAGTGCAACTAAGGAAATCACCATCAAAGCAAACGAAACGAAGCTGGTGATGTATCGAATGCGGCGAATACGCTGTTTAAAAAATTCAACCATGATTAAACCCTCACATCACGACGCGCATCGCGTCCCCAAACTAAGTTGATAATTGCGCGTGATGCAAACACACCACTAAACATACTTGTCAGCAGACCAAGACCTAAGGTCAGTGCAAAGCCCTGAATTGGCCCGTTACCGATGGAGTAAAGCACCACTGCGGTAATCATTGTGGTGATGTTGGCATCAAGGATGGTGCTTAACGCACTGCCAAAACCCAAATCAATCGATTGAGCAAAGGTACGTCCTTCAGCCAGTTTATCTTTAATACGTTCGAAGATAAGTACGTTGGTATCCACCGCCATACCTACTGTCAGAACAAGACCTGCAATACCTGGTAAGGTAAGCACTGCCCCCGGTAGCAAAGCAATCAGGCCTAGCAGGCTGACCATGTTGACCAGGAGAGCCACGTTAGCAACCCAGCCAAGACGGCGATACCAAAGCGCCATAAAGGTCAGTGTCATTGCCAGACCTAGAGCCAGTGCCGCAAAGCCATTCTGAATGTTTTCAGCACCTAGAGAAGCACCAATTGTACGCTCCTCAACAATAGTCACCGGAGCAGTCAGTGAACCAGCACGTAACAATAGCGCCAGGTTTTGTGCGTCCTCCATGGAACCTGCACCGGTAATTCGGAACTGGCTGCCTAACTGAGATTGAATGGTCGCAACACTGATCACGCGCTCGCTACGTTCTGTTTCACCTTTCGCATTAGTCGTGTACTCGCGATAAACAGTAGCCATTGGTTTGCCAATATGGCCGCCAGAGAAGTCACTCATGATCTTGCCACCAGCATGGTCGAGCGAGATATTTACCTCTGAGAAGCCCATTTTATCGACGCCTGCACGAGCATTGATGATATGCTCGCCTGTTAGCACCGGACGTTTGGCAAGTGTTACGTCACGACCATCGTTGTCTTTAAGAACGATATCGCCGTAAGACTTACCCTCAGAAGGTGTGCGCGCTTCATGGAAAGCGAGTGTAGCTGTGGCACCAATAACATTTTTCGCTAGTGAAGGATCCTGAACACCAGGCAGCTCAATACGAATACTGTGTTCACCCTGACGCTGAACCAAAGCCTCTGTGATACCTAACTCTTCAATGCGGTCACGCATGATTTTTAGGTTCTGTTGCAGAGTCACTGACTGGAATTCAGTCTTACTCTCTAGGGTTGGTTTAACCGCAATGAAATCTGAATGACGCTTAACATCCCATGTTGGGTAGTTCTGCTTAAGGAAAGTTTGTACTGAGCCTAAAGCCTGCTCTGACGCTGCTTTAACATCAAATGCTTCTGAGCCAACCGCTGAGATTTGCACACCACGCAGACGCTCCTGACGAAGGAAGTCTCTTACTTCATCAACCAGACTATTACGCTGGTCTTCGAACGCTTTATCAATATCAACATTAAGCAGGAACTGAACGCCACCACGTAGATCAAGACCAAGTTTAATCGGGCTAAAGCCCATATCACTCAACCATTTAGGTGCAACAGACACGTATGAGAAGCTAATGGTATCTTCTTTACCCAGCAGCTTATCCAGCTCTTGTCTCGCCTGAGTCTGTTCAGTTTCATTGTCAAACACCAGTGTGGTCTTATTACCAACTTGTTCAATCTGGCTAACTTCTATATCACGCTGGTCAAGGTAATGGTTCAACTCAGTAATATTAGCCAAAGCGGCATTTGAGCCTTGCTGTGACGTTGTCACCTGAATTGAAGGTTTCTCACCATACCAGGTCGGAATGGCACTCAATGTCAGCATGATAATAGTGGCAATCAACACCACGTATTTCCACGCTGAATAATGGTTCATTAGACGAGCGGATCTCGCCTGTTTCGCAGGATTCTTAATCATGTTATTTCTTAACTTTGTTTGGCACAGGTAAAACTGGGCCATATTTACTAACGTAGGAAGGGCAAAAGCTCTTCGAGAAAAGTAAGTTAAAAAATAGAGTTGTAGTGGGCGTTTAGCGCGACATAAAGAGCATTAGACTCTTTCCAGCCGGCGATTCTATGCGGAGAGGTATAACGGGTAGCAAGTGCATTAGCCGATTCAAGGCTAGGCAACTTATATAATCGGAACAGAGCGACAATAGCTGGCTCAAAACTCGGAAGCTCCAGAGTTGAGGATGCCTCTCCATCATCGATAAAGCGTGTCGTATGCAACCAGCGATTGGCATTTACAATCGCTAGCCAATCTTGAGCCAGGTCTGACTTTGTTACTGGCTCTGATTGTGGCTCCTCTCTAACTTCATCAAATAGCGCCTGAAAATCACTTTTTGATTGAGGGAGAAGAGTATTAATTCGGTAGCTCAGGCGTGCAGATGCTTCATTTTCAGCTTGTAGCAGATACGCAAACGCCTGCGAAGGGAGCACCATCGCAAGTGTAAAAAGCCAAATGTATGAAATGAAACGACGAAGCATTGACCAGCCTGATTATATCTAACAGCGAGATAGTAGATCTAACCCAGAAGACAAACAACTAAAATATTCTAAAAGCTAATATTCCACATCTGAGCGTCTAATTAGCGATAAAAGGTTTTGCCTGTTAGCACGTCCAGATAGATCTTGTTGGCTTGTTTTAGCCCACCACAGTAGACAAAGTAAGCGTTACGGTCATCAAAAGTGACTGAGCGGATCCAGCCTTTGGTTTCTTCAAAGTCTTCCGGAGTACAAGTGCCCTCTTGAAGCAGTTGATCCGTTGTTTTGATAAACATTTCAAAGTGCTGCTTAAAATCATCGGAGTCTTCAATATATTGACTCACTGTCTCGACTCGTTCTTGCTTAGAAATCGTCGGAGCCACTTCAAGTAAGGCCTCCATAGGAACCCATTCTGCGACCTCTGGCCCACCCTCTTCATAAACATAGTATGGCGAGATACGTCCCCAGCCATCTTTCTTTTCAAGGATATGAAGCTTATCGCCGCGGTAGACGACACTTTCTACAAAGGCATCGAAATCAGGAAACTCGCGGACACCCAATTTAGGCGGACTGACGTAATAATCGGTTACCGGAGCGGCGATAACTATTTCTTCCTCTTCCTCGACGATAGGTAGTGGTGTGACTGGTTGTTCTTCCTTTTCAAGAGCCTCTAAAGCTAAGGCGTCCTGTTGAGGTTTGTAATAGAAAATGTAGTAACCACCGCCAGCACAAGCGATTCCGACTAACAAT
Source organism: Vibrio brasiliensis LMG 20546 (assembly GCF_000189255.1). Classification (GTDB taxonomy): domain Bacteria; phylum Pseudomonadota; class Gammaproteobacteria; order Enterobacterales; family Vibrionaceae; genus Vibrio; species Vibrio brasiliensis. The sequence continues at coordinate 47,554 of NZ_AEVS01000071.1, forward strand.
AAGACAACCATGATGACCTTTTTCATATCCGCCTAATCTTTTCCTATACTTATCGAGTTACGACCACGACAACCATCACGATGAAATGGCACTACTTTAATATTACTATAGCGGCAGCCTTACTGATCTCTTTACCTTTTCGGGTAATGAGTGCTCATTGCGATGAAGAAGCATGGAACACTATCCTAAATCAACAAAGTCAGGTTGACCAAACCTACAACTTACATGCGCAACGATTTAATCAGTTTCTTAGCATCCACCAAAATCAGCCTTTCCTCTATCAGGAATTTACTTCAGAAGAGATCCGCCGTTTTTGGCACAGTAACAAAGACGAACTACATCAGAGTATGAAAGAACAAATTCAGGCTTCATTATTCGTCATTGAGCAAATTCAACAAGAACGCATCAATTTACAAGGCCTCATCAGCAGAGTGACCATTCAGGCTCAACGTTGGCAGGTGATCAGTCAACATTGCCGTGAAAGCGATAACCCTTCCAATGCCATTGCGAGTTGGAATTACTCGCTACTTAACCATGCGTTAAACCGCGATATCAATCTGCTGCTCACCAAGTTAGCCACGCTTGAACAACGCTATAACAAAGAAGTTGAGGCACTTAGTAATGCCAAACCAATGGTTGAAGAATAACCTTATTTACGAGGCACCACTCAATAGTTAGCAAACCTTCAACAAACTGCTAATGCAAATCGGAATCTATGTCACATATATTCTTAATCAATCATATTTTTTCATTGATAATAAGAATAGTTAACATTTAAATTAACTATCCATCGCCACAAATCGTACTTATCTCAGTTGAAATTTGCTCTCTCATATAAACACCTAACGTTAATCTGGCTGTTAGGGGCTACACTGGCAGCTGTCAGCTATGTCACTGTTCATCATTATGAAAGCCAGAAGCTCGAAGCCCAGCTTAACTCCGTGTTAACTAACCGCATTCAGACCTTATCCCAATCACTAAAAAGCGTTGAGTCTCTACTTTATTCAACCAGAGCGTTTATCGCTAACAGCAATCACCCCACGGCGAATCAGTTTGAAGCCTACTTCGCGGATCAGCTTCCCTCTACCGCCAGTCTTGATTCGGTAATGTGGGCTCCTGTCGTGAAGCTTGAACGACTAGCAGAGTTCGAAAACACCGCTCAGCAAGATGGATTTCTTGGCTTTCGAGTCACTCCTCCGCCCCAACCATCCGACGATAACGTCTGGTTTCTTGAACAGGAAACCTTGCCTATCTACTACCTTTCTTCTTCATTCGAAGGCAGTGATGAACTTGGCCTCCGTTTAGAGGCGGATCCAAATAATATCAGTGCGATGTCTCGTTCGATTACTACTGGTCGAATTGGTGTTTCAAACTTTACGATTGAAGGTCAGGCAAGCGTTCGACTGCTATTACCCAAGTTCACTCAAGGAGGTAACTTGCAAGGCTTCGTGGTTGCTAACCTTGTTTTGCATGAATTGTTGGGCGAGATCTGGCGCAGTGAAGTCAACTCAGATAGCACCGAAATCATGGTTCATATTCAGCCAAGTCAACATTTGGTATTTGAGTCGCACATAAACACTGAGTTGGACACTGATGGCATCGCTACTCGAATGATGATGGTCAGTCGTATCACGCGTATCCCACTGTTTAATCAGTATTGGCAAGTTTCCATTGCAACTATCGATAAGACTGGTAGCACCGCAATGTACGGGTTCACACTTATTATACTGATCTTCCTGCTAACCTGTTCCGCAACCGTTGCGGCTAACTTCTACGCCACCAGACTTAAGGTTTCTGATCGGGTTATCGAAGAGAAAACACGTTCACTTGCCGATCAAGCTATCAAAGACAACCTGACTAATCTTAAAAACCGCACCGCATTGAGTTATGAAGTCGCGGCGCAGCTAAAACTAATGAGAAAAGGCATGTCCAAAGGCTTTTCTATCCTCTTCATCGACCTCGACCGATTTAAAGTGATCAATGATTCAATGGGCCATTTGCACGGCGATAAGTTGCTCCAACAGGTTGGAAAGCGTTTAACTGAACATTGCCGCAGTAACGATATGAGCTTTCGATTTGGCGGTGATGAGTTTGTTATCTGCTTACCCGGTCTCACTTCACGCTCTGCACTGAGTGATATATGCCAGCGTTATTCTGGTGTGCTGAGCAGACCTTATAACATTGATGGACAGTCCTGCCATATTGGCACAAGTATCGGCATATCTATCGTAACCGACCCAAAGCAAACATTAGCTGGAATACTGCGTGAAGCCGATACTGCTATGTATCAAGCCAAGAGCTCAAGTCATGAAAAAGTGGTCTTTTTCCACGAGAAGATGTTCTCGCAGGCAAAACTACGTTTTACTTTAGAACAAGAGTTAACCAGCGCTCTGGCTCTTAAACAACTCTCTTTGGTTTACCAACCTATCTATCATGCTAACAACGATAAAGTGGTCGGATTCGAGTCTTTGTTAAGATGGAACCACCCTAAACTTGGGCTGGTTTCTCCACAGGAGTTTATTCCTATCGCGGAAGAGACAGGCATGATCATTGTTATTGGTGACTGGGTTGCCAATGAGTGTTGTAAAACACTGAACAGACTTTGGCACACTCGACAAGGTAACGATGTCCCACGCATCAATATTAATGTATCTGCGAAGCAGTTCGAGTCTGAACATATCTACCATACACTGGCGAAATTACTTAACCAATACGACTTCCCTGCTGACTTAATCGGCATTGAAATTACTGAATCGATGTTATTGAAAGACGAATGCAGCGCCCAGCAACTGCAACGGATCAAAGCCCTTGGTGTCAGCCTCTATCTGGATGATTTTGGTACTGGATACTCTTCTCTGTCAGTGCTCAATGATTATCCTGTTGACGTGCTTAAGGTCGACAGAAGTTTCGTTAGTCGCCTCGCTCTCGGTCAAAGCAACGCTGATAACCTCTGTCAGGCAATCATCTCGATGGCGCACACCATCGATCTTGAGGTGGTTGCAGAAGGAGTTGAAACGCCAGAACAACTAGCGATTCTGCGTCAGCACCATTGTAACTATGTGCAGGGCTATCTTAAGTCGAAGCCATTAACCGTGTGCCGCATTGAACAAGTCTTGGATAGCAAACAACAACTCTCAGCATAATGATTTAAGCAAGGTTAATTGGTGCAAATAAAAAGCCTGAACTCAGTCAGGCTTTTTTGTTACTTAGATAGTGAACGTTAAGTTAGCTTGTCGCACTTAGCTGCACAGATGAAGTCATTTTGATGCAAACCTTTAATCGAGTGGCTCCACCAGGTGACGGTAACTTTGCCCCACTCTAGCAATATAGAAGGATGGTGAAACTCTTCCTCAGCCAATTCAGACACTTTATTGGCGAAGGCCCACGCCAGTTTGTAGTTCTTAAATTTATAGACCTTTTCCAACTGTGGGATACCGTCTCTTTCAAGCAGTTCCCACGCGTCTAGTTCCGTAAGTAGTAGCCTTCTTTCTTCAGCACCTAGTGCCGTTGCATTTGCACTGCAAGCCTCGCAACGTAACTCATCAAGCATGATTCACTTCCTTTGGTTCAAATAGTGGGGGTAATAGTCCAGCTGACATCGCTTGTTTTACATGGAACATAAGATCCATTTTACTTAGCTTATAGAGATGTTCGATGCCATCTAATACAAAATATTCTGGTTGCATAATATCAATGCGGTAAGGGGTTCTTAGCACTGTATGGATATCAAAATCGACTCGCATCGCTTGTGGGTCATCGAGTGCATAGAGCGTTTCTCCCGGAGAAGAGAGTATCCCGCCTCCGTAGATTTTTGTCTCATCACCTTCTTTAACTAAGCCAAATTCGACCGTAAACCAGTAGAGTCTCGCTAAATAGACTCTCTGCTTATCACTCGCGTTACGCCCAAGTATGCCGTACATTTGAGTAAATTCCGCAAACTCTGGATTGGTCAACATGGCACAGTGGCCAAAGATTTCGTGGAAGAAATCTGGCTCCTGAAGATAATCAAACTCCTCGCGACTGCGCAAGAAGGTCGCAACAGGAAACTTTTTATCCGCCAATAAGGCAAAAAAGCGATCAAAATTTATCAGTGCGGGTACAGGTTCAACTTGCCAGCCAGTAGCCTGTTTCAGAACACGATTGATATCAACAATTTGTGGTGCTCTGTCTAATGGTAAGTCTAACAACTTTAAACCTGCCAAATACTCTTTACAGGCACGTTGCTCGACTAAGTGCAGTTGGCGACTGACGAGATCACGCCAAATCAGGTCCTCTTCTGAACTCCATTCCACCATCCCTTTATCATTCACGGGCTTAGAACGATATTGTGTCATGAGTTACTCCGTTAACAATTCCTTCACATTAAGCCTATCGCCATGAAGAGGCGGTGACAATTTAACCACCCAACTCTCCCCTACACCATCCGTGTAACAATTATTTTACATTTGAACGCTTTTTTCTTATTTTTCAGTTATCTGTTGCGCCTGCGGAAGTTTGACTTTGGTTACCTTTTCATCAAAGCTTATTCGATAAAACGGAGATCATTAAGACGAGGATGTCATGTCTAATTCGCAGTCGAACCTTCCCACACCTATTTGGCAACCAAGTAGTGAACGAGTGGAATCATCGAACCTGAGCCAGTTTATAAAACACATTAATATTCAGGGTAATAGCATCGAAAGCTACGCTGATTTACACCACTGGTCGATAGAGCAAAAGAAAAACTTTTGGCTAGAAATTTGGCAATTCTGTGATGTTATTGGTTATCAGGGCGACTGTATTTTGGGTGAGGGATTAGCCAAATATGGTCAGTTTAATCCAAGCCGAGATACGATTTGGTTTCCGCAATCGCAACTCAACTATGCAGAAAATTTATTAGCGTATTCATTTCAGGCTCCTGACGATATCGCGATTTGGTTTAAGAATGAGCGCGGTACCAGTCGCCAGATGTCGTGGCAAGAGCTGTGCGATCAAGTATCGGTTTTACAGCAATGGTTAACTCAAAACGGAGTTGAGAAGGGAGATGTCGTCGCGGGCTACCTTCCTCACATGCCAGAAACTGTCATTGCCATGCTCGCCACCACCAGTCTTGGTGCAGTATGGACTTCGACATCTCCGGACTTCGGGGCAGAAAGCGTGATCGAGCGATTCGGTCAGGTTCAGCCTAAAATCCTGTTCTGCTGCAACGGCTATAACTTCAATGGCAAAACATTTCAGGTAGAAGAAAAAAACCGTAAGATCGTTGATGCGATTCCAAGCATAGTCAACACATGCCAGATCGATTACCTACAAACCGAACTATCTCCTGACGATCGCTGCGAGTCTTTCTCTGATTGGGAGGCCATTCTTGCGAGCTACTTACCTCGGGGGATACGCTACCAACGTATCAGCTTCAATGACCCGCTGTTTGTACTCTACTCATCAGGTACAACAGGTAAGCCTAAATGTATCGTCCACTCTGTCGGTGGCACAGTATTAAATCACCTCAAAGAGCACCAGTTACATTGTGATATCCAGCCTAAAGATCGCGTGTTCTATTACACAACTTGTGGTTGGATGATGTGGAACTGGCATGTGTCAGCACTGGCCAGTGGCGCAACACTGGTCATCTTTGACGGTAGTCCTATGTATCCGAACGGTGAGGTTCTATGGCAATTAGCAGAAGATGCCAAAGTGACGCTATTTGGCACCTCTGCTAAATACCTTGAAGCGTTGGAAAAGAACCAATTCAACCCTAGCAGTCATTTCCCATTAGAGTCACTCAAAACCCTCTGCTCTACAGGCTCTGTCCTCTACCCTCAGCAGTTCGACTATGTGTATGCCAATATCAAGGTCGACTTGCACTTAGCGTCTATCTCTGGCGGTACGGATATATGTGGCTGTTTCGTGCTCGGCAACCCTATCTCGCCCGTTTATCGCGGTGAGTGTCAGGGAGCCGGATTAGGCATGGATGTTAAAGTGTTTAATGAGTCAGGTGATGAGATCATCTCCGAGCGCGGAGAGTTAGTCTGTCGCAACAGTTTCCCCAACCAACCACTCGGTTTCTGGCACGATGACGGAGAACGCTATCACAAGGCGTATTGGGACAAGTTTGACAACACCTGGCACCACGGTGACGACGTTGAGATGACCCCGTTAGGTGGAATGCTTTTTTATGGACGAAGTGACGCTACTCTAAACCCTGGCGGCGTTCGGATCGGCACCGCTGAAATCTATCAACAGGTAAACCAATTATCTGGTATCCAGGACTCGATTGCTGTAGCTAGGCAAGTAGAAGGGGACGAGAAAGTGGTGCTGTTTGTTCAACTGGAGTCAGGCGAAGAACTGACCGACCAGTTGGTGGCAAGCATCAAAGATACCTTACGTCGCCAATGCTCACCACGCCATGTCCCTGCGGAAATATATCCACTGAGTGAGATACCAAAAACCAAGTCAGGCAAGTTAGTTGAGCTGGCAGTCAAACAAGTCCTGCATGGCAAAGAGATCAAAAACAAAGGGGCGATCGCTAACCCTTGGGTTCTTGATGAAGTTATTCAGTATCAAACACAGCCAGTCGCATAAAGTAAAAAGCCCGGCACTCAATGCCGGGCTTTTAAAATAACCGAGGTCTCACTATTTTTTAGCGACTGCCATCAACACTGTCTGTTCTCCATTTGGTGTACTGATGGTAAATGGTGTGGTGATTTCTACCTCACTGAATCCTACGCTGGTCAGCACCTGTTGTGCATGCGTGATGGTCATGCCACCCACTTCATCCTTATCAGACAACCAGTCCCAGTGCACAAAATAGCCATCATGGTCCAACAGGCTATAAACGATATCTGCTACGTCTGAGTAGTTAGGTAAAAAACTACAGACTGAAGAAGCAACCACTAAATCAAATTGCGCACGAAATGCCGGGTGCATTGCCACCAAGCCACGAGTGAGTAGGTCAACAACTGGCTCTACATTGTGAAGCTCTTTCTTATCAAGTTGTTCTATCATCGCTTCAGAGCTGTCGAGCGCGACAATATCTTTTGCCGTTGGAGACATTCTTTGACTTAGTAACCCTGTACCACAGCCAAAATCAAAAATATGTTGGCCTTTGACATCCACTACTTTCTGCAGTGATTCAAAAGCTTTATCCGCGTAAACGCTAGTCGTATTATCCGAGTCCCAATCTAACGCGACATCGTCCCAACTATTAGCCATCATGATCTCCCTGTAACAACATTCATCAGGCATCCCCCAAGAGTATCAAAACTGCATGAAAATAATAGCATTTCAATCCGGAAAACAGACAATTGGCCGAGATTGATATAATATCGATGGGTCGCTAATCAAATTGAACAAAAGATGAACCTTACCCAGATCGAAGCTTTTTGCACTGTCGCCGATACCGGCTCAGTTTCTGAAGCTGCCCGCCAACTCGAATGTAACCGTACCCGATTAAGTATGGCGATCAAGGCGTTGGAAAAAGATCTTGATGTAGAACTGTTTGTTCGTAGCGGTAACAACTTAGTGCTTTCTGAAGCGGGTAAAGCGATCTACAAAGATAGCCACAACTTACTGGTGACTGCAGCTCGTATTCGCAAAACCTGCACTCAGGTTTCAGGTAAGTTTAACGCTGAAGTTTGGATCGCTCGCGACGACTCACTTCCTGATGATTTGTGGCAAGATTTATCCCATAAGCTGAACAATCGCTTCCCTGCGACTGCATTCAACATTGTACTTGCCTCAAGTGGCGATCTAGCCAACCTTGTCGCAACCTCTCAGGTCGACTTTGCCTTTGGCGTCGATTACGAGCGAATCAATGACCCACATATTACTTTTCAGCCTTTAGGTAAAATCCGCCTGATGTCTGTCTGTCGTTCAAGTAACCCATTAGCCAAGCTACGCCGAGTGTCAGATGAAGAGCTGCGTAATGCAATGCAAGCAGTGATGGTTTATCTAAACGAAAAAGATAACCCAGAACTGCAGCCTTTCTCTTTGCGCCATATTGGTTTCTCTAGCTTTGACTACATGCTCAACACCATTCTCGAAGAAGACGCATGGGGAGTTCTGCCAGAGCCGTTAATTCGTCATCTGCTTCGTAAGCAAGAACTTGCCGTCATTAAACATACCTACGGTCTGACTCAGGAAGACTACTGTATGTTTTCTTCTGCTGGTATGGCTGAGCACCCTGGTATGTCTTGGCTAGCGGACAAACTTAACGAGTTCTTGTTTGATTTCTAAGCTGATATTTGGCTATCTTTTTTGCTCCCTCCATCAGTCAGTGTCAATATTATTGACAGTGCAAAACCTTAATATCCTATTGAAAATTAACAACTTTATTCCAAACCTCACGTTCAAGAGCATAAGTTAACCAGATAGTGATTGTTTAATTCTCTTATTTTGAGAAAACTATAGCTGAAATTAAACAAGAGATACCATCATGTGTGCCCAAACTAGCCTTAACGAAAAACGAATCCTTACCTTCTCAGCATTGCTTGCATCAGGCTTTGCGGGCGGTGGCCTCGTGCTCGGACTAATGGTGGGTTCACTTGTCATTGTTTTTGACGGTGTCTATTCACTAGTCAGCTTACTGCTCACTTTATTGTCGTTGGCTGTGTCACGCTATATTGCTCGCCCAGCAAAGCGTCAGTTCCCTTTCGGTAAAGCGATGCTAGAACCTTTAGTTATCGCCATTAAAGGTAGTGTGATTCTACTTATCGTCTCTTACTCGCTTTACTCGGCGGTACAGGCATTAATGAGTGGTGGCCGTGAAGTGGATGCCGGAATTGCGACCATTTTTGGTTTCTTCAGCGTCCTTGGTTGTAGCTATGGATGGTGGCATATCGCCAAGAAATCTAAGCGCTTCTCATCTGGTTTGGTAGAAGCAGAAGTGAAACAGTGGCAAATGGATACCTTATTAAGTGTCGCAGTAACACTTGGTTTTATCACAGCCTGGCTGGTTTCACTCTCACCATTCGCACAATACGCTGTGTATGCGGATCCTATGATGATGCTGGTAATGTCTTTCTACTTTATTAAAGTGCCATTAGAAATGTTGGCGGGTGCACTTCGTGAACTTCTGATGATGAAGCCAGACGAAGAGATCTGTCATGCGGTAAACGAAGAAGTGTCAGCACTGGATAAACAAGTGACACAAGACTTACAAGTCGCGGGCGTAATCAAGGTAGGACGCGAGCTTCGCGTAAGACTTGATGTACATGCTCAAGGCCAGCAAGTACAGGTCGCGGAACTAGAAAAAACTCGCACAATCCTTAAAGACAAGTTGTCTAGACTTTCTTTGGATCTGAACTTAACCATGAATATTGCTAACTAAAAGCTAAGCTCCATAGACGCAGTTCTGTGGAGCTTATTCATTTTCACACAGTTGTTTACTCATCAAGACCAGATTCCAGTCTTGCCCCTCGTAGCTCCGTGTACCCTGCTCTATTCTGTCTACTTTGAAACCAAGTGACTGGTAACACTGCCTGGCGACCGTGTTGTGCTCAAAAACAGCCAGTTTAAGTTGAGATACCATAAAATTCGATCGTGCATAATCGGTCAACAACTGCAGCATGAGACTGGATAATCCCTGTCCACGAAACTGTGGTGCGATAAAGACCCTACATATACGAAAGCAATCCGCCCTCTCCTGATACAGTTCGACAAACCCAGCATAATGACCGTTATGCTCTAACATGAACGGATAGACAATATCTTTGCCACAGTGAAGCTCAAGCTGTTGTTTAGTAAGTGGAAAGCGGTAACAGTTACCTCCCCACAAATAGTTGAGCTGGTCCGAATCAATCCAGTCGATCAAAACTTGGTAATGTGAAGGTTCAAACGGTATCAGTGCCATATGTCGCTCTTCCTAAGCTACATGAATTGTAAAATGATGCATCCAAGCAATGCCGGAATACCCGCGATAAACAATACAAACCCTTCTTGGTAATTTTGTCGATAGTTTTCTCGCTCTTCCTGCTCAAAATCGTGGTCTTTAACCATCTTATACACCGAGTCCAACTTCGGATTATCGTACCTGACCGTTTTACTATGCACTCCGCCTTCCCACATCAATTTTGCAAGTATCCAGATAACCACCACCACCAAGAACAGAAAGTCTGATAGATGGTTAGTGGCAAAGAATTCAACGTATTGAGACAGTAGCCAAACGGTCACTGCGGCAATAGCGTTTATCACAGCGACCTTTTTAATCAGTTGAAACACAGCAACCTCCGTAAACTCAACTAGTTTCAGGTTCAATCAACAACAAAACATTGCCCTAAAAGCAAAAGGCTCACCCTTAAGAGGCAAGCCTTTTAATTTAGATCTCAGACGCTAGCTTAGATTCAACTTGCTGGAACACTCTGAATTCATTGTAATTGCAACCTCGAGCAATGGAGACCCAATGATCACCCGTTTCGTCGGTAGCAGCAAACTCAGCCCGAAGCTCATACCTTCTCCATGACACCAGTGCCATTAACAAGGTTAAGCCCATCATAAGCAAACCAAATTGAGGAACAAATGCCCAAGTAGCCGCTGACAGCATTAAAGCAAGCGACACTACATTGACCATATTGTCTTTAATTCCCAGCTTACGGGCTTCCACTTTGTTTATTTTGCGCAGATGGTAATCGTCACCACGAACCGTTATTTGATCATGATTAAGATTGAAGTCTGACATTACATAAGCCCGTCGGAAACGGAAAATATCCACTAGCCTGTGGTTGTTAGTCTTTTTGTTCATCACCTTTTCTCCATGTTATTCAAAGGTTAGTAAAAACTAATATATTCATGGAGTTATGAACTGACAGATCCTTTTATAATACAAACAAATACCATTAACAAGATAAATAAACAGAACGCATGGATGATATAATGCTTTGTGAACCAACAGCTGTACAGGTACAATCGCAACCTGACTAAAGAGGTGACTTAAGATGCTGTTTAACAACGATATAGAAGAAATGATTTGCTATTTAGAGCAATTCTGCAAAGCGCCACATATCGCCGCGCTCGATAACGTTTCTGATGATCAAGTTAATCTATTGCTCGACTTCTTAACCCTCGCCCACAAAATCAAATGCGACATCTATCCAACACGCAATCTTAACAGCTCTCATTTTTTGGGCGCCGGCGTCTTCGCGTTGAGCCAGGATAGAGCACCACAAGGCAACTTGTTTGTAAAAATTGAATCGAGTCAGCTCTATCTGACATTTGAGTTAGATAGCTGCAACCAAGACAATCTATTGACTCCGATAAGAGTCATTGATGCTCTGGTTTACCTTAGTGACAGCACAGGGCATGCTTTGCTGCCTGAGGATTACCAAGCGTTAACGGCATAGCGAAGGAAACATTAGTTCCAATGCAGCTTAGCCACGCGTTAAACCAAGCTGCATCTCGATTAATTGATGCTCGCCTACGACTTCCACTTGCTGGATAAACAAGAAGCCGAACTTTTCATAGTAGGTTCTTAGATAGCTATGAGCATGAATTTCAATTGAGCAAAGACCGATGGACCGGGCATGTTCGATCAAGGCTTCAATAACTTTGGTGGCGACACCAAGTCCTCGGTGCGACTCTGTTACCGCAACTCTCGCCATCACCGAGTGACCGCTCTCTTTTTGCGTTAAACGCGCAGTTGCCACTGGTTCAGAATTATCCGTTACCAATACATGAAAAGATTCGTCGTCCAAACCATCAAGATCAAGCTCAGCCGGAATACCTTGTTCCAGGGTAAATACCTGATAGCGAATAGATTGAGCCTGAAGAATAAGTTGAGCCTCATTGCCGATAGTCACTTCCATTGATGTTTACTCTCCTGACATTACAACAGTTGATGTCTTATTAAACCGATTTCCTAGACTAAACTATTTGACCGTAAATACGAAACTACTCGCTTTTTGACCGTTAGGTACAAGCACGTTAAAATTGATACCAGACACATAGAATTCGAGATAGTTTATGCCTTGGGAAAAATCGTTTGATATCGATGATGCCGTTGATCGCGCAACCGAGTTGTTTTGGGAAAAAGGTTATCATTCCACTTCACTTGCCGACTTGATGAAAGCCACAGGCGTACAGAAAGGCAGTTTTTACAACGCGTTTGGCAACAAGAAAAAGCTCTTCACGATGAGTGTTTTGAAATACGAACGCGAGCAGCGCAAAGAGATACTGGCCGAACTGGAGTTACTTGGTGATCCACTACAAGCGATAGAGACATTCTTTGATAGCCTGATCGAGCAAAGTATTACCGATGAAAAAAAGAAAGGCTGTTTTCTCATCAACCTCGCTTTGGACATGCCTAATCAGGACGAAGATATTCAGATAATCGTCAAGAAAGGTCTTGGAGAAACGGAAGCCTTCTTTGAAAGACAGATTGCTCTAGGGCTCGAAATGGGCGTGATCCCACAAACCGTGGATGCCAAACGTGAAGCGTCCGGTCTAATGACACTATTGGTTGGCTTACGGGTACTTTCCCGCGGTACATACAGTACTGATGCACTCTACACCATTAAAAACCAAGCCCTGCGCCTGCTCCAATAACATACTCTTTTTTAGCGGCAGGCTTATGACTGCCGCAGCCTTAACACGTCCCGTATCAGCCCCCTCTCTACCATTGTTTCTCCGGTTTTTACGCCATCACGACACACCTTCGTCGAGCATCAACTTTGAATAGTTTTAAATACTGCCTCAAAACTTCCGCTTAAATTTTTATTGACCAATCGGTACAAACAAGATTAAGCTAATTTGTACCGATTGGTCAATACTATCAAATACCCTCTATCGACATTTGTTAGTTACTGCCAATCAGCCCATGAAAATTAACGGAGAAAAACAATGAGCACTTTTAAAACACATTCCATTGAGTCAGCGCCTGCAGCATCTGCACCTCTACTTAAAAAAGCTCAGCAATCGTTAGGATTTATCCCAAACCTGCTCGCAACTATGGCAGAGTCACCAACTATGCTTACTGGCTATATGCAATTAACCGATGTACTGAACAAAGGTGAACTATCAGAAACTGAGCGTCAGATTGTACTTATGACCAACAACCGCCTGAATGGTTGTAAATATTGTATGGCTGCCCATACAACCATTTCGCAAATGCAAGGTGTCGACGCAGCTGTGATTGAAGCACTACGTAACAATACGCCTATTGATGATCCTAAGTTAGAAGCACTTCGCACCTTTGCAGCGGTCATTAACGATTCTCGTGGTTGGCCAACAGAACTGCAACTCGCAGCCTTCTTCGAGGCAGGTTACTCTAACGCTGCGGTGCTAGAGGTAATTGTTGCAACCAGCCTCAAGGTAATGTCTAACTACACCAACCATATTGCTGAGACTGAGCTTGACGCTGGATTTTCAGCCAACAAATGGTCAGAGGCTTAAGTGAAATGATCCACTACTCGCTGAATGCGAGTTCAGCGAGTAGCAAATAACGGAATAACAAGAGCTCATGTCAAACGGAAGCACTGAGCTCTTTCAACGCCAATACGGCAGCTTGTGCCTTGCTGGTTTGGACAAAGATGTGGTCGTGATAATACGCGGCGATAACGTTGGCACTGATACCCTTTTCAGCTAATTTGGTTGCTACTGCTGCCGTCAGACCAACCGCTTCTAAGCTCGAATGAACGGTCAGCGTAATCTGACTGTAACTCCCTTCAAAGCTAAGACCATTCTTCTCGGCTAAAGACTTTTCCACCACCAGCGTTAAACCTTCCGATTCGTTAAACGTCGCTAATGGGTTGAGTTCTAGATAATCTTGAAGTGACCCTGACACTGTACAAAATACAAACTCTGATTCAGCCAGCTTTGGTTGCATTGAGCGAAGCAGTTGATCTAACTCTGTTATGCCTGACATTTTAAATATCCTTATATCTGCGACTTTGTGAAGGGATAACCCTGCAATCTAAACCATAACGCTAGAAAAACAATACCCAACACCTGGCAAAAGAACTAGCGTTAGGTCGTTGTTTCTCTGTTAGCTTAAGTCCAGTTCAATATCTGCCAGTTGGGCCTAGTAGCTTGTGCTCTCAGGCGCGGGCATGGATTGACGAGATAGGAGTAGTCAGCATACTCACATAACGGTAAATCATTGATTGAGTCAGTATAGAAATGAATCTCTGTATACTGTTCTGGCTGCGCTTCTAACCACTGTTTCAAGCGTGTGACCTTGCCTTCCCTGTAGCTTGGCACCCCTTTTATCTCAGCGGTGTAGCAACTGGTGTCTTCAACTAAGTCAATACCAAGAGCGGTATCAATTCCCAAACGCCTTCCAACCGCCTCAACTAAAAACGTGACGCTGGCAGAGATGATCACCATCTCAATAGCATCACGCCTGAGTTGATCAATCAACGTTTTTGACTGAGAAAACTGCTTGGCGAGAATATGTTGCTCAACACACTCCTCAACCAGCAGATTGACTTGCTCAATAGGCAGATCCAACAATGGAGCCATAGAGAACTCCAGATAGTCCTCCATATCCATCTCACCCTTGGCATACAGGGCCATTAAGCGTTTGTCCTGCTCTAGGAAATCAGGCTCCGTTGCGATGCCCTTCTCAACCATAAACTGATTCCAAATCATGGCACAGTCAGCGTTGATTAAGGTTTCATCCATATCGAAGACATACAAAGGTTTAGCCATGATTACGCTCTCACTGGTTGAATTTCGTTTAGGTTAAAGAGTAACTCTAATTGACTGCCATTTGCCAGTAAGCGTTCTGATGAGCGGTTAAGCAGATCCACGGTCAGTTCACATTCATCGACCTTAACTTGATAGCGAATTACGTTACCTAACAGTTGGTGGTTTTTTATGGTGGCGACTTGTGGAGCCGAGATATGATTACCATACTGGCGGCCATGCTCTTTGACGTAAATCGATTCAGGGCGAATCGCTACTTTCCATTCGGTTTCAATATTGAAAAGCTGCTTCGCTTTATTCGCTTCAACCAGATTGTAATGACCCATAAAACTGGCAACGAACTCATTCGCCGGATGGGTGTAAATCTCTTCTGGTGTACCAGCCTGCACAATTTCCCCTCTGTTCATCAGGAAGATACGGTCAGACATAATCATCGCCTCCTCTTGATCATGGGTGACAAAGATGGTGGTTAAGTTCATCTCTTTTTGAATATCGCGGATCTGCTGACGAAGATGTTTACGGATTTTGGCATCAAGGGCAGAAAGCGGCTCATCCAGCAGTAGAATGCGCGGTTTAACCACCAGAGCACGAGCGAGGGCGACGCGCTGGCGCTGTCCACCTGAAAGCTGATGGGGATAATGCTTTTCTTTGCCTTTTAGATCCACCAGCTCAATGACTTTTGCCACTTCACGCTGGATCTCGTCCGCAGAGAGCTTTTTCATCTTTAAACCGAACGCAACGTTGCCTTCTACCGTCATATTTGGAAATAACGCGTAGGATTGAAAAACCATGCCAATGCCACGCTCTTGAGGTACCTGATGCGTGATCTCTTCGCCGTTAACCCAGATCTCACCACCATCAACTGGATTGAGACCTGCCAGGCTGCGCAGCAAGGTTGATTTACCGCAACCACTTGGCCCCAACAAGGTGATGAACTCTCCTTGCTCTATGCTGAACTGAATCTGTTCAAATACCGTGTTGTGACCAAAACGCTTGGTCAGGTTGTTTGCAGTTACGTAACTCATTAATTGACCCCTCGGCTAAAACGACTTGCCAGCCAAGTCAGTAAGAAAATAAACAGGAAATAAGTCATCACCAGAGCTGAAGTAAAGTGACCGCTGGTCTGACGCATGTTGTATAAATAGATTTGTAGCGTTTCATAGCGTGTGCCAACCAGAATATTGGCAAACACGAACTCGCCTAAAAGAAACGAGAATGAAAGGAACAGCGAAGCCATTAGTCCTTTTTTCAAATTAGGTAAGATGATCAATAAGAAGGCTTTAGTGGTACTCGCACCAAGCAAATGAGCGGCGTCCATCAAGTCATGAAGATTAATCGCTTCGAAGCTGTTTGATATCGCACGATACATAAATGGCAACGCGATAGTGAAATAGGTACCGATTAAAATCCATGGCGTACCAATCAGTGAAATCTCGCTGTCCGCATACAGTTGAAGCAGGCCTACTGAAGAGACCACTGGCGGTACAGCAAATGGCAACAGAATAACAATATTCATTACCCTATCCAGCTTGGGAAAGTAGTAAAACACGACGAATATTGCGGGTAAGATCAGGATTACACTCAGCAAGAGCGATGCGATGCAGATAAACAACGAACGTCCGAAGGCCTGCAGAAAACGTGGATCCGTCAACAGCTTGATATACCAATCGAAAGTAAAGCCATCTGGAACAATCGTTGCTCCCCATCGAGATGACAGGGAATAAACTAAAGTGGCAACGATAGGGATTAGCATGATGCCGACAATCGAATAGACAACGGCTTTATGAAATCTAGGGTTAACGTCGAGCATAACTATTTCCTGCCTGCGTAGCTTTTAGAGATAAGCCACTGGTTAATAATGGTAATGAACGCGAGCAGTAACATGAGAATCACAGAAATCGCCGCGGCTAAGTTGGGCTCCAGGAACAGGTCACCAGACACTAAACTCGCTATACGGATGGTGATAACATTGTAGTTACCAGACGTCAGAGCATAGACACTGGCATAGGCACCAATTGCATTGGCAATTAAGATGATAAAGGTGCCAAATAGCGCGGGTGAAAGAACAGGCAACGCTATTTTAGTCCAGTATTGAGACGTTTTCGCTCCCAGCAAAGCCGCCGCCGCTTGCCAGTCATCACTCAGGGCGTCAAAAGCAGGATAAAGTAGCAATACCGCCAACGGGATCTGGAAGTAGATATATATCGCCAGTAAGCCCCACTTGCCATAAAGGTCAAAATCACCAAGTAAGCCATACTGTTTGAGCAGTAAGGTAACTGCGCCATTGGTGCCTAAAATGATGATGAAGGCGAAAGAGAGTGGCACACCGGAGAAGTTGCTACTCATGTTAGTGAACGCAATAACACCGTCACGAATTTTCGAATCCACGCGGCGCAGCGATGACACCAGCAAGGTAGCAATGCCAAGGCCAACAATGCTCGACCACACCGACAACCACAAGCTGTTACCAAAAGCCTGCATCATAAAGGCTGAATCAAGCACTTCGAAATAGTTATCCAGAGCGAATTGGTCGTCATAGATAAAGCTATTGATTAACACCCAAATCATAGGTGCAAGTTGAAACAGATAATAAAACACAACGAATGGGATCAGGCAAAAAACAGGTTTTATGCGTTGAAGCCATGAACGAGATTTCGGTTTTACACAATCAGACTCGTTCGAGCCAGGAGTTATAACAGAACTGCTCATAGTGCTAACAATTCCTGAGGGTAAGGTTTGGTATGGTTGATATTGAGTAGCTGACAAATCGTTCCGCACAACTCAGTTTGCTTAACATGGCACTCTTGGTGCGTGAATTTATCGCCAATCACAAACAGAGGAACTTCACGCTCCTGCGGTAAGATTCCACCATGAGACAGATCATCGTTCATACCATGGTCGCTGGTCACGACGATTTGATACCCATCGTTAAGCCATTGCTCGATATAGTTAGAGAGAATGATGTCGACACCACGCGCGCAATTACGGTATTGACGAGAATCCAGGCCAAATTTATGCCCCATGTCATCAATGTTCATAGGGTGGATCAGTAACAGGTCAGGCTGATAAGTACGACGCAGATGTTCAGCGTCTAAAAACAGTGCCTCGTCCGGGTAATGATCCCAATGGTAGAAACAGCCATGCTGAATATTGAGATTTTCATCGTTAGTGAATCTGTCTCGTACTGGCTCATAAGGTGCGCGGTTATAAAGTTCACTCACCCAGTGGTATGCTGCCGCCGCGGTGACTTTGCCTTGCGATTTAGCCAGACTAAAGATCGAATCATGATTGGACAGGCGCACTACATCATTGTTCACCACACCACTTTCGACAGGACGAACGCCAGTGAGGATACATTCGTAAAGCGGTCGAGAGAGTGATGGCAGTTCGCACATCAGCGGATAAAGCGTTGCACGCATATTGGGATTAGAGTGGCGTTGTTCCAGAAGACCATTAAGGTAGCCCATACAATCGCGGGCTACCTGATAATTGAGTCCATCCAGAACAACAAGGATAACCTTATTGTTCATAGTAAATGGCTCTTATTGCTGATGAATTAACACACTTTCCTGCCATTGACGTGGCAGTTTACGCGCCGACTTTTCCCATGCAGAGAAGTCGGTTACCGGGTGAACATTGCTGTATTGGTCATTAGCAATCAGCTTTGCCTGAACAGATTCTGGCAGAGTCACGTTAGTACGAATTGGGCGGGCATAACCTTGCGCCAGATTGATCTGGCCCTGGTCACTAAAGATGTACTCGCGAGCAAGCTTGGCTGCGTTCGGATTTTTCGCGTACTTGTTAATAATGGTGGTGTAACCCGAAATCACAGAGCCATCCTGCGGGATATTGACTGTGAAACGCTTACGGTCGATCTTATCGCGGTAGTTAAGCGCATTGAAATCCCACATGATCGCCACTTCTACTTCGCCCTTTTCAAGGTTAGCGATGTTAGGGTCTGTAAAAGAGAGACGACCTTGTTTGGCGAGTTCAGCAAAGAATTTAATCGCAGGTTTCAGATTTGATTCGTCCCCTCCGTTTGCGAAGGCTGCAGCCAGAACAGCGTTATTCGCCTGAGCTGCAACACCTACGTCACCAACAGTGACCTTGTAATCACCTTTTAGTAAGTCATCCCACGATTTTGGGGCATCTTTTACCAGGTTGTTGTTAGAGATAAATGAGATGGTGCCAGTGTAAGCTAACGCCCAGTGACCATCTTTATCTTTTGCCCAGTTTGGAATATCACTCCAGGTTGTCGGCTTGTACGGCTGAGTGACGCCCTTTTTCACTGCAACGCGAGCAAAAGCAAAGCCTACATCACCGATATCGGCCGTCGCGTTTTTCTTTTCAGCTTCAAACTTAGCGATTTCTTGCGCTGAGCTCATATCCGTATCTTGATGCTTCAAACCGTAGTTTGATTTCAAGTCTACCCATGTATCTTTCCAGTTTGCCCAACTATCAGGCATACCCACACTGTATACCGCGCCTTCTTTCTGAGCGGCTTTAATCAGTGATTCAAGGTCTGCGTCTTTTGCCATCGCTGGCGCTGATAGCGTTGCTACCAGCAGAGCAGCTGGCGCGATTTGCTTTGCAGAAATAGTAGTTGAACGACTTAGCAAAGTTTTCATTGTCTCCATCCTTCTGGACTAGGTCAGTAAGTTCGAAATTTATCCTAGGCAGAGAATGTGACGATTTGGCGCAACTATTTTGACAGTTTTAATGTATTTCCATGGCAGTTATATTTCATTTACGTAAAAGCCGGACAAATCATGGATGTCATATTTCTGTTACGTCACCGACTTACATTGTGCATAGACACACTTATGGACTAGATCAACAATGACAGCAGTAGGGACTAACCAGTCAGGAACCCAATTAGGAAGGATCAGAACTCGCTTAAGAGAACAGATTGACTCAGGAGTGATGACGGAAGGGCAAAAACTCCCCTCAGAGCGAGAGCTCAGTGAGCTATTTTCAACCACGCGTATCACCATCAAAGATGCTTTAGTTTCCCTAGAAACAGAAGGATTGATCTATCGTGAAGAGCGGCGGGGCTGGTACGTGTCCCCGCAAAGAATTTGCTATAACCCTCTCTCCCGTAGTCATTTTCATCAAATGATTCGAGAACAGGATCGTATTGCTGAAACCAAACTGGTTAACGTGCGTAGTGAAATGGCGGTAGGCGAATATGCTAAGGCTCTAGAGATAGAACAGATTACTGCTATCCATATCATTGAGCGACTCAGGTATATCGATGGACGCCCGGTACTGTTCGTCGAGAATGTACTTAAAGCGCAACTGTTTGAGGGGATACTGAGTGAAAACTTAACCATGTCACTGACCGGGATCTATCAGGACAAGTTCGGCTACCAGACTCAACGCTCCCGCTTTGACGTTATTCCCACTTCTGCCCCTGCTCATGTCGCCAAAGCACTCAACCTTGCCCAAGGACAACCAGTATTAAAAATCTGTCGCGTCAACTACAAACAGGATGGTGAGTTGATGGACTGCGAGTTCGAATATTGGCGGCCTGACGCTGTGATGATTCGCATAGATAGTGTGAAATGATTAGGACTGCTTTAACGCTTTGACATGTTCGATAACCTTATCGTACTCGTCACGATGATTCGAGCTATGTAAGCTAACTTCTTTAGCGCCAAAGCCCGTATTGTTCGTGACAAACACTCGCAGCTCATAGTCACAAGATCGCAAATAGATAGGAACGGCGACAAGCGGAAACACCACTAGTCCTAACAACGGAATTAATACAAATACAATGGCCGATATGACCGCTCCTATTAACGCGGCTTTCTGTGCTTTTGAGGCTTTGTCGAGTTGTTTGACATACATGTACTCGATATTATTTACATCGATAGGACTAGTGTTGCCTGTCGCATAAAGCTGGTTACCATCGATATTTACACTTCCGTATTGCATTGTTCACCTTCCCTAACTTCGACAATCAGTCCTACGCGAATATCTACTTTAGCGAAATCATCGAAGGAAATTTGTTCTTTTATTGGAGCGTATTTCATCAATTTTTCCTATTCACGAGTAAACACTGATTTCTATCAGATTCAAATCAGGGTCTACAAAGTACACAGATTGAATTGGACCATTAGCACCTGACTTTTCAACCGGCCCTTCAACCACTTCAACGTTTTCTGAACTTAAATGGCGTTGTACCTCGTCTAACGTCCAATCGGTTATCAGGCAGACATCACCTGAACCAACTTGAGCCCGGTTTCTTGGCTCCTGGCCTAAGAGTTGAAAGTTGATTTTTTGGTTACCGAACTTAACGGCCTTGCGACCATTAGCAAACGAGATCTCTTCCATATGCAGAACTCGTTTATAGAATTCAACCGAACGCTCAATGTCTGCGACGGTCAATACAATATGATCAATGTGACTAATCAAGCGATGTATCCTTATCAAAACTATTTGCCGTTATGGCTGACCTATCAGCAAAAAAAGTGTCACCGCACCAAACAATATCCATGATAGATGCCGCCCTTTTGAGCCAATAAGAGCAGTGAAAAAGTGTATCGCAAACGTCGCTGCGATTATCTGACCAATAAGACGTTTATCCAGTTCTGGTTGGGCCAAGACAATCACAATAGCGGCTAATCCTAGCCAGGCAACTGAGGTCAGGTGCCAGGCAAAGCGTAAGGTACGCTTGGTAAAGTCATCACTCCCTAGCAACTTAGGCAAGTTATCTCGCTTAAACAATCTGGACAAAATAAAGCGTTCACCAAGATAAGAGTGAGCAAATGAGACGACAACTAATAAAAACGCTGCCAGATAGAGTAGAAATTCCATTTAGTCTCCGTACAAACTCCCAGAATTAACGCGTTTGTTCACTAGCGTATCTACTGCCAGAGATCAGTCGTTTTTACTGCGGTTGTCTTACCAGGAAAGCTTGAGATGCTTGATAAGGCAAAGTTATGATGCGCCCGAATCAGCTCTCCGCTAGCATGAGGTTTGTCATGCGTAGTGTGAGCATCCGAAACCAGTATCACTGGATATCCTAACCCTGCGGCTCTGCGAACGGTGCTATCGACACAAAACTCAGTCGCATAACCGCACACGATAAGGCGCTCGACGCCTAACTCAGTTAATAGACTTTGTAGCTCAGTGTTTAAAAACGAATCTGGACTTGTTTTACGCACAAAGTGATCACCACTTTCCGTCACAAGGCTCGACTGTAAGGCCCACCCTTCACTGCCATATTCAATCGCTGAGTCCGCTTGTTCATGTTGAACAAAGATAACGGGAACCGACTTAGCGCGTGCTGATTCTGTGATGTGATTAATTCGATTGAGTACCTGTTTGGCTTCAAACGGTTGAGGTTCTGGGTCGAATAAGATGGACTGAACATCAATAACAACTACTGCAGATTTCATTTTTCCTCCGATAAAATCCAGGTTGCCTGAACGGCTGTTTTGCATTGCAAAATTCAGTATGTACTGGGGCAATCGCTTTCTATTAACTGTGTTTTAAAACAAACTCATTCAGTTGCGATACCGTTTTGATTATGTACACATTTTTACTGCCATGTCGCGCTGTTAACTGAGATAAAAACTCTTCATTCCAGAATTTGGGACACAACCTAAGTGTTTTGTAACTGTTAATTGTCCCTTTGAGCACGGAGCTTCCTTCAGGCCAACCTTCCGGCTTAACAAACAGACCTTTCAACAGGCGTTTGGTCACATACCAATAGCTCACCCAATATGGCAGGTCGATAAAAACAAGAGTATCCGCCGCTTCTAAGCGCTGATGAAAAGAGCTCAAAGGCCCGAGGCCGTCAAGAATCCATTCATCCGAAGCAATGATAGAGTCATGAGCTTTGTTAAACTCTTCGCGATCAACAAACTCGCCATTGGGCTTATAAACAATCGAGTCAAGTTGATGAAGTGGTAAACCTGTAGCATGGGCGAGTGTTTTGCTGAGCACCGATTTTCCGCTTCCCGGCTTACCAAAAACAGCTACCTTTTTCATTTGAAATCCTCTAAGGGTCAATTTCCGCAAAAGGTAGAAACAGAAAACCCACCTTCTGGCGGTGGGTTTAAGATATTCAAAACATACACAAGCCCACCATTGCTAAGCAATGATGATAATTCGCTGGTTAAGATGCTTTAGATTAAATTTCATACAACCACTTTCATACAAACAGGATCCGATGTCAACTCGCTTAGTGAAAGCGTCTTAGTTCTGATCTTGTAAACTCTGAATGCGTTGCGCCTCTTTTTCGATCATACGTTGTAGTACATGAGCGTTCTCTCTAACACGTCGTTCACCTAACGCCGCACCTTGAGCCGAAATAGTCGGGATGACCTCAAGCGATTTCTTGCCTATGCTCGAGTTGTAGAATTCAGAGAGGGAAAGCAGTTCTTGCTCAGTAAACGCTTCTTCATACATGCTCGCGAAATCCTCTCTAAGGCTCTCACCACTGAAGTAGAGACTGAAAAACTCGCGCATCGTACTCTTATACGGCCTTAGCGCTGGGTTTTGCTGAAGTTGCAGGTCCAGCATCGCATCGATGGTTTCAGACATTAGGGTGTCAAACTCCATAGAGTCCAGCAGTTTGTATGCTGCATCCCGGTGAGGGTCAGCAGCACTTAGCGGCGACGCAAGAACACATAACGTAATAACGAGAGCTTTAATCTTATTCATTGTCTTTTCCTAGCCTTAATAACAAGTCAAACCATACATCAGAACTATAATACAATCTATAAACCATTGATTATATGTGATTAAACTAACGACAAAGCAGAATGTCGTATAGTCGTGACCAGCGTAAAACTCACTCTCGATTTGGTTAATCTAATGTTTCACTTTTAACAGATGCATAACCACAGCAAACTCACTAAGGTTAGTAGCACGTTTAACTCACCGGAGCGTGAAATTATGAAAGTACTCATTCAGTACACCCAGGCAGGAAAATACAGAGACCAAGCGTGGGAAGCATTAGTAAGTAGAGAAAAAGGTGAAATGCAAACTGTCACACCGTCTTACGCTGCACAGCTTGTAGAACAGGGGAAAGCCAGCATTCTAACCACTGAGGAAGGGCAACTGATTACCCACCCTTAGAGTGTTCAATGAGCTCTGAAATACGAGCTCATTTGTCATAGCCAGATATTGGAATTTTTATTGAACCGTAAAACTCAGCTCTTCCACTTTCTCGTCATCCAGAAATACCACGACCTTGTGTTCGCCTTTACCCAGCTCGACGCCTGATTTTCTTCCCCAGAAGCGATAATGCTTATATAAATACCTTTGCACTCACGCAGAAAATAAGCATATCAATTAATTAATAGGCCACTCTGAACGCAACACACCATATTTGACTGAGTCATAATATTTTCCCTGGTAGTAGCGTACTTTTCTCAAACGTGCTTCTTGTTGGAAACCAAGCTTTAAGGCTAATGCCATCATTCGCGGATTGCCTGACCAAGTCGTGAGGCCAACTCTTTCGATCTCTTTATGTTCAAACAGATACGACACCCAGAGAGGTAAAGCTAACGCGGCGATACCTTTTCCCCAGTATGCCTGGTCGTATATCACTACACCGGCCTCTAACCAACGCGTTTGCTCACATTCCCAATAACAGCTAACTGTCCCGACGGGAATATCATCAACAGTGATCAGCTGTAGATCCGAACCACTTAACAAGCGCTGAAATGAAGATTTCTCAAACTGCTCTAATGTGGGCGGAGAATATGGAAAATAAGGACCATTGAATCTAGTCCACTCATTATTTGAAATAACTAAGGCGTGAATGGTTTCTAATTCACTTACCTGTGCAGCTCTGATATTTACTCGCATGTCGCCTACTGAATTTGCACTACAATGAAGAGCATTAAACGTGATTAACTACTTGTGACCATCACATCGCTCAATATCAAAGACAATACATTTTCAGTTGTAACAAGTCCATGTTATACAAATAGTAAGCAATTTATCGTAAGGGAGTACTTCATGAAGATCACACGTATCATTGCTCTGAGCAGTATCATTGCATTTGCGTCTCCAATGGCTTTGGCTGAAAAGCCGCAATGGGCAGGTAAAGGAAAGCCTGACTTAGAAGAAATCAAGACTAGAGCCGATGTAGATAAGGCACAACTGGAATTAGAAGACCAAGAAGAAGACCTTAAACAGCTAATCGAAGAGAAGAAAAATAAGGCCAATAAAGCTAAGAGCAAAAAAGACAAGAACAAGCTTAAACGTGAGCTTGAGGAACTTGAAGACCAGCAAAACGACCTTGAGGAATATAAACAGAAGCTGAAGAACAAGAAGTCCGGACTGGAAAAACAAAAAGAGAAAAAGGCGAATCAAGTTCAGAAAGAACTCGGTAAAGGTTCTGAAAAAGGTCAGGCACAAAGAGAAGAGAACAGTAAAAAGTGGTGGAAATTCTGGGAGTAACACCGAGTTTTTGACATGAGCCATCTCAGAGCAAAATGATGAGACTGCTCTGAGATGTGCTATTTCCAACCCTGAACCCATTTGTGATGGTTTTTTAGTTCTTTCCAGTCAATTGAGTATTCTGTATTGGAAATAACGGCTTCGACCTTACACAAGGTAACCAGACCTTGTTCATCAAACTCGACTTCCGACACCAGAAAGTGCTTTTCCCTATTAAGCGGATTGACGGCAGTCCACTTACTATTGGCGAGCTTTGCTGGATTAATGCGATTCATAATGACCTCATAACTCTCTGATGTTATTTAAAAACTCACCTGTTTTACGTATTCATCCGCATCAAGATCATTCGTCTACACCACCAAAAGAACACGACCTGGCTTCGAGCGCGACAGTGTTGATATTCTGTCGGTGAAATCGATATACAATAAGTCTATTGACCCGTCTATAGGGCTAGGGTTCATGCTGCTCACTCGGTAAATCAATGGAGCCTTTATGCTAACAGTCACCCAAATCGCAAAACAGTTCGGAGTATCACGTACCACTATTTTGTATTACGAGAAAGAACAGCTTTTGATACCAGCTTACCGTTCTGAGAATGGATATCGCTGGTATGGCGAAAAAGAGATAAAGCGCTTAGAAGCAATTTCTTCCTATCGTTCGTACGGTTTGTCTGTCTCTAGCATTCGCGCCTTGTTAAACCGGGATGGAGAGTCTCAAAGCCAGATTTTGAAAGATCATTTCAATGAACTGGAAAGAGAAATCCAAAACTTACGTGCACAACAAAAAGCCGTTGTCGTGTTGCTTCAAGAACCGAGTCTATTAGAGGAAAATATTGTGAATAAACAACGTTGGGTAGAAATCATGGTTGCCGCAGGATTCACTGAAAATGACATGGTGAAATGGCATCAAAAGTTTGAACAATTAGAGCCTTTAGAACACCAAAAGTTCCTAGAGTCTCTTGGTATTTCAAGCGAAGAAATCGTTAAGATTCGAGCGTTATAATCTCTAAAATAATAGCCTCACTAATGAGGCTATTAATCACTTAAAATGATAGGCCAAGTGCCTTTAGTTCCGCTTCACACTGCTGTGAGTTTTCGAATTGAATGGCTGAAATACCCTGCTCTTTCGCTCCCGCGACATTATATGGCATATCATCGATAAAAACGGTTTCTGAAGCCTGGAGCTTATGCTGAGAAAGCAACGACTGATAGATTTCTGGCTGAGGTTTAAGTAATCCTAAGTCCGCAGAAACCGTTGCGCCATCAAATAGCGGCCAGAATGAATATTGTGACTTAAGGTGGGCGACAATTTCATGAACATTGTCTGTCAACGCATAAACTTTATAGCCTGCGGATTTAACACGTTTTAGCAGTTCCACTGAGCCAAAAACCAGAATCTGGGTCTGCTTTACGTAATAGAAAAAGCGCTCGCACTCCAAATCAGACCAATCAAGAGCCTGCTGATACTGCACCTTCGCTTCAGATTCAGAAATAGCGCCTTTATTCAGTGCCATCCAGGTGTCAGATTGAAAGATAGACTTAGCCAGTTGTTCGGAGGCTGCTGCCTCTCCAAATGTGAGCCTGACAATCTCTAAAGGAGCCCAACGCACGATCACATTGCCGATATCAAAAACGACATTTTTAATGTTTCCAGAACTCATCGTATACCCTTTCACATTCTCTCGTTAAACAATTAGGCCAATGACAATATTGCCTCTTTCACAGACAGGAACTGAATTTTTGTCAGGCAGACCTCCGCCTTTGAAAACTCGTGTTCTTGGATGAGTTCAGTGACAACTTGTAAAGATAGTTGACCATCAACACGCTCAAATAGGGTTTTTCCACTTAGCTGTGTAATCAGGTAGCGCTGCCCTTTGCTGTCAATCAAGTGGTCAGAATCATCCCAAATCAGAGCGTCGAGTTCATCTTCCAACTCTCTTTCTGTCGCAACAAAGATCAGTTCTGCATCACCATCTAACTTCAACACACATGGCCACTGAATCATCCTTTATCCTTTTAATCTGGCTATAGGCATCAATGCTAAGCGTTAGCTGTCAAACAGACAAGTTTGCCTTAAGCCGTGAGTTCGATACGATTACCGTCTGGATCTAAAATGCAGCTTTCATAATAACCATCACCTGTGCGTCTTGGTCCATCAAGCTTTTCGTAGCCATCACCAACTAAACGGTCAGTCAATTGATCCACTGCTTTTTCTGAACCAAGAGAAAACGCAAAATGAATCAGGCCAGTAAACTGGTCGTACAGATCATCTTTGGATTCTGGAATGCCTTCCATTTCCATCAACTCTAATCGGGCTCCAGTCTCAAAAGAGAGGAAGTATGACGAAAAACCCTTATTCGGATTAAAGTATTTTTCGTTGGCGGTGGCATCAAAGTATTTGATATAGAACTCTTTCAATACCTCTAACTGCTTGGTCCATATTGCGATATGTTCGATTTTCATAACGGTTACTCATGTCGATTTACTATCGCTAAAGAGTAAATATGAAACCTAAAGTTAAAAAGAGATGGAAACATCAAACATGAGTTCCTATTTTCACTGCAACTTTCTCTAAAAGGCTGAAGACACAGAATATCGCTAGCCTAATAGACAACAGGTAAGTATTGAATAACGTAACATCTCAGACAGCTCACAATTTAATAACCGAACTCAAAAAGGAAATTTACTGTCTCGCCTTGTTCCTATTTTTCTTTAAGCAAGTACCGAGTGAAGTAACGCTGGCTTAGTCTCTCGCTTTCATCATCAATTTACCCTGCCATACAACGACTAGTGGCAATGGATAGAGTTAGTTACTTTAAACTTGCCTGAATGATTAATAACTCTATTTCACTGTCCGAGGTATTGATTAAACCATGGGTACCAAAACGTTTATTGACGATCATATCTCCCGCAACGACAGGCCTTTCTACCCCTTCAATGATCATGGTTCCTTCACCTTTTAAGATGATGTACATTTCTTCATCGTCACCATGGGTGTGCTCGCCCATCGAGCTTCCTGGTGGCATCACAACACGAATCGCAAAATCCCACGCACCATCAAAATCCTTGCGTCTAAAGGCTCGATAGATATCAATTGAACCTTCGCCATCATGGCTATTGTGGTCGACCTCTTTATCGCAGGTATAAAAGTTACGTATCATCTGTTCCGAACTCCTTTCTGGTTAGATTTATATATGTTCCGTTTACACTGCGTCCTGCCCGAAGGAAAGAAGATTCTCAAATGCTATTCTGAAATAGAGCTCATAACTATTCTGTTCAACATACCCGAGATGAGGGGTTGCAGTAACGTTAGACAGTGAAAGTAGAGGCTCTGAATCGTGAGACGCCGGCTCGCTATCAAACACATCTATGGCAGCACGTTTGGTCGGAACCTCAACAAGTTCATTGTACAGAGCCCCTCTCTCCACAAGTTCCGACCGACTGATGTTGAGAAATAGAGAATCAGGCTTCATTAAACGTAAATCTCCGGCAGTCACACACCCTCTCGTCACTTCATTAAGACGTAAATGCAACGACACCACATCTGTGTCCGCGAAAAATGCCTGTTTGGATGTTGCAGCTTCAAAGCCATGTTCACGGGCGAGATCGCGAGAACCCTCGCTTCCCCATACCACTACGGACATTTCAAACGCTCTCGCATATTGAGCAATCCGCTGCCCTATTTTTCCATAGCCCCAAATTCCAAGTTTTAAGCCTTTTAAAGTGCGGCCTAAGCCTAGTGCGCCTGAGTTTTGCCATTGGTTGTTTTGCAAGTTAGCAACATAGGTTGGGATATAACGACTCGCAGCCATAAGTAACGCCCAACACAACTCGGAAGGAGCGACAGGAGAGCCTCGTCCCTGCAAAACTTGTACACCATATTTCTCACACAGTTGAACATCGATATGGTTGCTTACTTTTCCCGTCTGGCTAATTAGCTTTAGCTGCGGCAACTGAGAGAGCAGCGACTCGGTAATCACGGTTCGCTCCCGGATTAACACAACAGCATCGCAATCTTTAATCTGTTCAACTAACTCTGGTTCACTCAGTGTTTTATTGAGGACGGTTACGTCATGCCCTGACAATAACTCGAAACAGTCTAACGTTTTTACTACATCCTGATAGTCATCCAAAACCGCTATTTTCACTCACTTCCTCCTTGTTGCTGACTTTGTACCGTATCTATTATTTAGATGCCGACGACCTAAGCACTATTTGATACATAGTAAAAAAATAAACGAGGCAAGAGAAGAGAACTTCCCTCGCCTGATAATGAAATAAGGTGCTTAATTGGCAAATCTTGAGTCAGTCAACATCTCTAATATATTGCCAATACTCGTTGTTTGATTTGTCAGTAGGAAAATACCAATAACGTCCATCGGACCCCAGATTAATCAGCCTAAACAATTCCCTATCCCCACTGTAGGGGTTGTCATAGGTGAAGAGAGAGCCAATTGTGCCTTGACGGTCATTTCCCCCCCATTTATGAGTTGATTTAGACCTAAATGCCACCCGAACTCTTATGTCTTGGGAAAAATCTTCATCGTGCCAGCCCTGTGCTTTGATAAGCAAAACCTGACTAAATGATTGATTAAAAGGTAAATTGTTATAGTTTTGCGTACTTGTATCAACTGTGACACGAAGCGAACCATGCCCCCTTTGGACCCCATCCTCTGCTTTAAGCTCTCTATTCCAAACTTTCTTGTTTGCTATCAGCTCGACTGGATAAGAGTTTCCATCCTCACCTTCCACATAGATGGTTATATAAGTGTTTCCCGGCGCCCCAGACCACAAATCATGAGAGGCTGTCGTTGGCCCTGACGTATAAATTAGATTCTCTTGGTTTGGGACATAAAAATATACGGATGAGACTCGAGATGGTGTCTTTAAACTATAGTTTTCAGACCAGGTATTAAGCTCAAGGTAGCCCTCATCAAGTAGAGTAAAATCCGTTCCGTATTCTAAACTGCCTATTGCATTAAACTTACCATCATCAAAAGAAGTTAAGTCGGATGATAAATTGGTTATTTGCGAAAGCATGATGTTTGCATCCCGTCTGGATTCTATTTTAGGTATGCGGGTGTTTGCTGCTTGGCTGGCGGTTTTTCTAAAATCAGGAATGAGAAAAGTATCCTCCACGTTATGCTTACCGTATTTAATGAAATACTCCATTTCCCCAGTCTCATCAATGGCCAATCCTAAGCTTAACCAACCCGTATAATAACCCTTAACATTGAAGCGATAGTCGCCCTTAGTGGTCCTGAGAATAAAGCCATCTTTAGAATGCCATATCCCTGGCCAATGATTTCTGCCATTTTCATCAGTCACTGGTGCTCTTAATGTTGCTTTGTCAGAGTTTTCACCTAGAAATACTGTGGCAAAAAAATACGGCTTATCCTGTTTTACCCACGGCGTAGAATAGAGAAAGAAGTCATCCTGCAACTCCATGTCGTGATCAGTATATATCCCAGATGCCTCAGGGTGCTGTGCTAGCCACGCTGCATTTCTTCGTACCGAACCAAATTTCAGCACGCGTTCACCCTCGATATAACTTAGTTGTATTTTTTCTGGCGCTCCTCTCTGAGTCCCTGTCAACCCAAAACCTGAACCTGCCCAGCCTTTACTATAATCGAAATAATCAGTTTCCTTATAGTCGGTGCTGTAATCTATTTTCTTAACAATTGTTCGTCCTAGTGCACTTTCAGCATTTACACTAACGGACAACATAGTAAGTAGTAGCATGCCAATTAAGCTGAATTTCATGTTCATCACACACCTCTCAATAACTTCACGATTGCCGGAGTTACCACTCATCAAAATGAGTGTTTCTTGTATGAGGAGGCCACAAATGACCGCACCTCCATGGTGATACTCACCGGACAATGACAACCTTTAAACCCAAAGAACAAGAGTACGAAGTAGTTATTGAGCCAACATCAACCTAAATAGTACTGACGTTTAATTGGAACCTTTATTTAAAGTGATCTTCTTGGGGAATTATCGATGCTTCGTTGATTGACCTTGCGCCAATCAACGAAAAAGAATGAGCTGAAGGATTCAGAGCGAGGGTTTAGCTACCAATAAAAGGCCTGATGTATATGAGTGCCGTGGAACTAGGTATTCGCTTTAAGGTATTTCTTGACCTTTTTCATTGCCATCTGGCGCTTAAGGGGAGAAAGGTAATCGATGAAAAGGTTACCTGATAAATGATCGATTTCATGCTGCATTACAATAGCGAGAAAGTCATCACTTTCGAGCGTGATTTGGTTTCCTTCACGATCCAATGCAGACACTACTACTGAAGTAAAACGTTCTACATCGGCATAGTAATCAGGCACAGACAAACAGCCTTCTTGTCCCATCGCTTTGTCACTGCCACTCACTACTTCAGGGTTGACCAAAATAAGTGGTTCATCGCGATTTTCTGACAGGTCAATAATCACCACCGCTTCTTTACGGCCAACCTGAATTGCTGCCAGCCCGATACCGTTATCGGTCGCATATAGGGTATCCAACATATCATCGATCAACGTCTGTACCGACGATACATCCTGTACCTTTTCCGCTGTCACTTTAAGCCTTGGATCGGGTGCCGTAAGAATGTCTAAAACTGCCATATTTACCTTTGAATTTTCGTAACTTGAACGACCACACAGTATGTCGATAGAGCAACTATCAAACCAAAGCGATCGTACCTTCAATACCAAACCCAACCTCTAGCTAACAGCCAAATGATGGGTTCACGATTGACTAACTGTTATACGGTTACATCTGACCCGATTTAATTTTTGACTGAGCTTCACTGACGGTTTGTTTTCCAAATAGTAAATCCATCATCGCGATAATGCGTTTGCTGTCGTCTCCCCACTTATCCGAGTTTGCGCTATTCGGTGCCTTAAACTCAACTTCGCCGACCTTTTCGCTATTTTTGTAAGCTTTCACTTTTGCATCCGCAATAAAGGTTCTGAAATCCCAACTCCAACGTGACACATAAGTCAGTGTAAGTTCGGAGCTCTTAGGAGTCGTTCCATCGCTAACAACAGTGCATTTATGTGCTGTATCGAGACACCATTCCTGCATCGAATCTAAGAATATTTCTCGAGTCGCATTGTCTTTGACAATAGTAATCTCTTTACTCTGATTCTCTTCTGATATCGGCTCTACGGTATATTTAGGAGCAGCACACGCCGCCAATAATGCTGGAAGACAAAGGATAACTAATTTCTTGTACATTTTACGTCTCTTATAATAAATCTTAAATTTCAAATAGCTGCATAACAGCAAATAACGTCAGAGCAACTCTACCACTGAGGCTGAATAATTACACCTTATCCGCAAAGTAAGCCATGATTTCTTCGGTGGTCATTTCTTTTGTCTCATTAGCGAAACAGTAATAGCTCGGACGCATGTCACTAAAATACTGCATATCCATTTCTAACCCTTCTAGATTCTGAAATAGACCGACAGGCATATTGTACTCGCCAGTTTGTTTGAACTTATAAAACAGGTGCGTTCCGCACTCTGAACAGAACTCTCGCGACCCAATTTGGTTATCAAAACACAGGCTTTTGAGGCTGTTTATTTCGCTTACGATGTCCGTCCCAAATATCACCTCCACCCCATGCTACACCGAGCTTTGCGATAAGATTCACTAAACCGACTTCATTGACGTTGTTACCCACTTGTTTGAATAAATCATCCCAGTAAGCTTTACCATTACCTTGGGCATAAACACTTACTTGATGGTCATCTTCTAACTTCCATATTTGATCGTATCGATAGCCGTAATCATGAATGAGCCCCGGAATAAGGAGTAAACCCGTTGGACTTAGTATCGCCCAGAATATTCTCGGGATTGACGCGCCATCAAAGACGAAGCCTTTTTCTATTACCAGTGTAACTTCTTCATTGAGCTTATAAGTCCAGTTATCCGCCAACTCCCATTGTCTGGTCTGAGTGACAAATACAACCAACTTATGTAAGAAAGAAGGTTGATTTTTAGTCTGAATCGTCACGGGTATTAACTTAGGCATTTCAATGCCTTCATTACTGCTGTTAAAAGCAAGTACTCTTGCCAGTAGCAGCAACACAAGGTATGTGATTAGAAGGGCAACGGTTAGCCAACCTATAACTTGAATAATGCATTCCATTATAAATTCTCTGTTTTTCGATTGACGTCTATCTAAGGCCGAGAGCTGTGCTCATCTGAGCCAAAGCCTGAATCGACAAAGTGTAAGCTCAATCAGCCCGCTGAGCGCCAACTTAGATCCAATAGTTCAGCAAACATTATCACACAAGATTATGAAACTAATGGATTAACTAGTTTAAAGAATGGTAGTAAGGTCGCAATTAAGAGGCATTCAACTATGAGGGAACCCACGTGTATTTGCTAGTTACTGACCGCTTTAGCCACTTTCTTAGACATGTTGAAGCCGGTAATCACAAACCCTACTGCCTGAAACAATTTGAGAGCTCGCTCATTGTGATAAGCCACCCTTAGCTTTATTTGCTCTATACCACACTCTTGCAATTGCTCCTCTAGAGCAGATATTGCTTCAGTTCCGTACCCCAAGCCTCTGTACTCACCTGAGACATAAAAGTCATAGATAAAAGTAGACTTGTCTTCTGCATTGACCGAGTGCCACAGATAACCAACCAGGCATGATTGCCCATTTACTTCAGCATCAATACAGAGCAGCGAATGTTCCTTGCTGTCCAGTCCATTAGGAAAACACCGATGTAAGTCTTTCTCCGCTAACTCTATGGCGAGTTCCATCGAGTGACCGTAATTTTTAGCGATTTCATGACTGTAATCGTTAATAAAGTACTGACAATAGGCGGGATATTCTTCCTGACGCATTTCTCTGAGTACAACCATAACTATCCTTTTAATTTACCGACTCGTTGTTTCAACGTCTTACTATGCCCGAGTCAGAGTTTTCAATGAGCTTGGGACTATCAGTTTATGAACCGGCGCGACGAATAACATATAAGCTCTACCAAACAAATTATGTACATGTACCACTGTCGTGGCATGAACCGTGACATCATCACCTTTTACATCAAGTAGAAACGACACTCTAACATCGAGGTGCTTATCGCTATCCTCAAGAACAATTTCATGCTCGTTGCTACTTACTAATGTGAATATGCCTAGTCGCTCACCTGGCTCTGGATTAGACGTGTTTGCTGCTGCATCCTGCAATCGACCTAAGTGCTTTAGTCCGAGCATGGATACGATGCGGTTTCTCATTGCCATTAACAATGAGACCCACGCTGGTGTTTGTTTCGCTATCTCCAGGTAGATATCTAATGCTGTCTGACCCTGATATGGGATCTGACGAGAAAAGCTATCCGCAAAATAAGCCCCTTGGGCATAGCCATAAAGCTCAGATTGAATTGGTATGGTCATCTGTTTCTCCATATGGCCATAGTGCCAAGTGTTACAAATCACTACTCAACGCTTTATTGTGCGAATTTTCCAACTCTGCCGATTGAATAGTTGTAGCAATGAGCTCTTCAAACAACTCTAGCTGCCCGGCTGGAATTAATTGATTCTGAATAGCTTTTCTCTTACTTGAGTCAAACAGTCGCTCTGCCATCCAACCGATTAGATACATCAGTGAAAGACAACCTCCGGCAGTGGCAATGTTACCCTCGACCACGAGAGGTAAGTCCTGAACGTCTCCTCCCATACTTTGCAGAACACTCTTAGCGTCTGGATTGGTCGTCAACGGCTTACCTTTTAGTAAACCGAGCTCATGAAGGATAAATGAACCAGCACAAATCGAACCGATTAGCTGTTTGTTTGGGTCAAGGCTCAACGCTGACATAAATTCAGCATCTTTCATCGCTGCCGGAATACCACGTTTACCACTGGTGATAAGAACGACATCTTGATTCGACACCTCTGAAATATGCCCGTCTGTTTTAACTTTCATACCAAGATGGGAATGATGTTCAGGCTTAGTTCCCAGTATGCTCACCGTCCAACTATCGGTTGTTCGACCAAGCAAATCATACATAAGAAAGAAGTCTACATCAGTGAAATCATCAAACAAAACAACGCCAACTTTGTACATAAGATTTTATCTCTTTGGTTGATTTCATAAGCCGCAAAACACCCAGTTTAGTATTGAGCAACGCTGCTACCTAGACTACCCCATTGTGCCGCAGAGACTGAAGCTGATTAAAACCAAGAATGCCAAGAGTTGCGAAACTGTGACAGTTGATTGTTAGGTACGTAGCCAAGTACTAAACTTTGATTTCAACATTATTTCGTACATAAGTTGGGATAGATAACTTCTCATCTATGTCTTTGAACTTCGGCTGTTGAGGCATAGATTCGATTATTGCGTTAAGTTCTTCAAAACTGACACCTACAACTCGACAAGCAGTCATCAGGCCATTAATAAAGCACTTTTTATCGCGTTTTTGTTGTTGTTCGCTCGCGGGTATTGATGAGTAAATTTCGCATTCTTTCGTTAATACGGCTAGAAGTTCTTTTTTTCGGGTTTCCATATACAAGCTCAGTAAACAGAGAATTTGAACATATTATCAATTTGTATGCTGAAAATTACATCATCAAAGATCAAACTCTGAGTTATACACTTTGAAGACATTGACTAAAGGCTCTTCCCAACCCAGACACACCCGAAGCTGGTCAACGATAGGTTTGACTCGGCTCTTTGACACATTAATTTCTATTTTTAATAGTGGGTAGTTTTCCACTTCTCCTCTGTTTCCGAATACGGGAGTCGAGCCCTCTAGAGCTCGATGAGATCCTATAACTGAACCAATAGCCCAACAGTGGTCATAGTTTCCGATTTTATCGACACCTGACTCATGTAACGTATTCAGAACTAGATCTCGTTGATCGGGTGTACAAAAGATTTCTAGTTTATACATCTGATTTTAAACTCCAAATTACCGGTTTAGTAAAGGTATCAGTCACGCAATGCTAAAGCAGTCGCTCATTTTACTAACGATGAACTGTGCCCTTTCTTTAACTGAAACCTTAGGAACTTCAATTAAGTCATAGCCAAACTTAATATATGCACTCACCATTTCATGGTATGTCGCTATTGCTTCAGTAAAGCCCTGTTTTCGTTCAGCGTCATTTTCATAGATTTCTTCCCAAGGTGGAAAAATGAAAACTTTACGGCAATAAGTCAGTTCACCACATTTCGCTAACAAAAGATCCGATATAGGTATGCGCTCAAGCTTACTGTACCCATACGAGTCGATAATACTTCGGTCGTAAAACGTAATGGCAGTACCACCAAAGTTTTTGTAATTGTCGATTTCTTCAAGAACCATTTCGTCGCGGAATGCGGTCTTGTCTAACCAAGGTAATGCTGTACCTTGCGATTCGACTTGGGTCTGGATAACTTTTCGCCCAACTTCAGGTGCACTTGCGTAACCCATCTGGCGTAGAAATTCGATAACTGAAGTCTTCCCTGAACCCGGGCCACCTGTAAAAACTACTCGATTACTCAAACAAAACTCCATCGACGGATAACGAATATTAAGGTGATGATCGGCTCTACCACCTACCTAAATTATTGTGTTGTAAACACTAAAGCTGATTCAAACCGAAAGCACCGAGCGTTACGAATCTGCTTAAATTACTGTTATGTTGCGGTGTTTAAATTTAACGACTGAGCAAACTCTCGCATGTGTCGTGCATTATCTGCTTTTTCTTCATCACCACAGGCTTTTCCATAATATGCAATGTCTGGTGAGGAATACACGGGCAACACTTTTTCTGCATACGTCATCACTGTCCCCGCTTCACGACACAAAGCCCCAAACGCATAGGGTTTTATGAACTTATGGTTCTCCGGCAGCAGTTGACCTTTAAGCCAGTGCTCTGGCGTATCGTTGTGCCACGCCCAGGCCAAGTGACCTAATTCATGTTCAAGTACATGTACTTCTGCGTCAGATGATAAAACCAGAAAACTGCGACTAAAATTCACATGAGCAGTGCCGGCACTACCGTCCTGTGAAAATGGGTGTTCTTCAGGAAGAACTAGTACATAGTAACTCCCCTCACGTTGCAGCGGCTCTAACACAGTGTCGCCCACAGCTTGCGCTAACTGATGATGCAACTTACCACTACCACCGCCTTCGAAATCGGTAAGGTCAAGCCTAGTAATACCTGATAATGTTCGCTGCATCGGCACACATGAGTTTTCAAGAACAAGGTTAGAGTAGTCAATGAATTCATTGATTTTTGATTCGCTGATCGAGTCATCCGTAAAGAAATAAACTGGAGTTTCGACCTTCCAACTCAGATCACAAGCTGCTAATGACAGTTCTTCTCCACTGCGTTTCCCGACGAAAAATAGTGCGACAACACCTAGCAATGTACAACCAACCACAATATTTTTCTTCATTAGACTGTCCTTTTTAATCCAACAACATAACGCCCAATTCGGGCGCGAATAACGTTAAACACCTAACCTAAACCATTGCACCTTGAACATTAAAACTAAGTTGAAACTGAGATCGCCTAGCGTGAGAGCCACTCTAAAATGCTCTTTTAACACTCAATCTCTAAGAGATACCCTGTGCTTTCGGCGCTAGATTCTATTTCTCTAAAACCAAGCTTTTTCAGCACAGCAGAGCTTCGAGCATTCCAAGAATGAACACCAGCCCAGACATTGCCTCTATATCCAGTTCTCTGTATGTGGGCTAGTAATGACTTACACATTTCTGTTGCGATACCCTGCCCCCAAAGACTCGGAACTACCCAATATGCCAAAGCCAAACAGTTTTCTTTTGGAAGTAGAGTCACCTGACCAACAATTGTTAAATCTGACGAACGACGACATGTCCAGACATAACATTTGCCAGACTCCCAACCAGAAACCATATCCAAACACCAAGCCTTAGCTTGCGCCAGTGTTTTGATTTCAGCCAATGGCAAAGAAGAGGGAAACTCTCTGGAATTAATAGACTCAAAGAATTCTGAGGCATCATTCACACAAACTGGGCTGAAAATAAACTTTGTGTTACTGAACCCTATCGCAAGTTCCAAGTATTGCTCCTTATGTGCTAAAGCCAAATTAAGGTGTGAGCGGCGCGACCACAGACCTAAACCTTACCACCATAAACACGAAACCCAACGATGGAATGAAATATGCCAAACGTTGGGAGTCATTCTTAAAAGCTTGTATGTTAATTTTTTGATGAGAATTCAACTTCTTGAGGTGTGTTTCGATCTTTTTCGCAGATAACGACGGTATTGGCGAGTTTGTCGTGCCATCCCTGTTTACGCTTGTCCCAAGCCACCCAAAATATACCTAGTCCAAGAGGGATTGTCGCTAGGATATACCCAAGATATCTTACAATGTACTGTTGAAGGGTAGGTTTATCACCTGTTTTAGCGTCTACAATTTTCGCTGATATAGCCATTTTACCTGGTGTCGCTTGACGATAAAGCCAGAAACCAATGACCGCTACCAATGGAAAAATCCAGCTTAAAATCAGGTCAGCGAAGCCTTGCACTAACGCATCGTTGTCAAAATATGCCCAGCCATAAACCGCTACTAGAATCGGGTATGTAAGGACGCAAATTATCACAGTATCAATTAGACTAGCACCAACTCGAGGCCAAAAACCTGAATATTCGTACAAATCACTCATTTTCGCGGGAACATTATCTTTCATATTATTTACCTAGTTTATATAACCAACGTAAATGTATGATACGGAATGTGATTTCTTTCTCAAGGCAATATTCAACTTATTGCTATACACCTAAACTTACATAGCACCAAATTAAGTAGTGAGCAACGCCACCACCTAGCCCAAACCATCGAACCGTGAACTTTTAAGGTCAATCAAACCCAAAGTGCCAAGCGTTGTGAATCCATCTTAAATTGCTTGTTAGCCAGCATTTTGTCGGAGAGCACTCATTTCTCGACTTATTTGAATTAAAAGATCTGCTACATCTTTCGATAGTTTCTTGTAGTCTTCCGTGACTTGCTCCTGACTTTTATTAGCCAAAAAGAACAGTTTCTTAGAAGCCTGAATAACTAGATTAACATGCACTGCCTTAGGGTCTATTTGGTTTATAGAAACCCATCTGTTGATCGATTTTTCTGTCAAACTGAATAGAGGTTCCTCATATAAGTGGAAACTATTTACAATCTTCACAGCTTCTCGCTGCGATTCAATTCTATTTCTAAACTCACTCATACTTTATCGACTCTTCTTATCAATGACTGCATCCAGTATTCTATTTGGGAAAGACTTTCAATTGCTGCAAACACTTGAGGCTCTGTAAGAGAACTTCCAACACCTCGTGTGCAGAGAATTCTAGCGGACTCCAGCACATCGAATACTTCTCTATCGATTGGGACACTTAAAGCACCTAGGTTTATGCTAGAGCGTCTTGAAAAATCAGGACGTTGTAAATATGCCAACGAGTAACATGAAGCAAAGTTTCTCATTGCCAAAAACACTGTCGATAAATCAAACTCCCGGGACAACGCCGACTCATTTATTGAGAAACATGCTGATTTGAATATTTCATAGAACTTAACACAATCAGACTCTCCATCAGAATAAGCGCTAGGGCAACCCAACTCACTCAAGAAGTTCGAGCTATCTTGTGAGAAAACTAATTTCGACTCCAGATGAAGGTGCCAAGCAAAAGGATTACCTTGTTCCCAGAGCTCTTTGATTCGGTCATACGAATAAATTGAATAATCCGATGGATTTATGTTATCTAATTGACCTTTTGCAATGATCAACATGTCAACATCAGAACCTATGTCAATGTCACCTCTACATATAGAACCAAAAGCATAAATATGCACAATTATCTCCTATTAAAACGTTTAATGATAATTGACATAAAGAAGCCAAACATGATCAGTCTTGTAGCAAATACTAGAGCTAAGAAAGCACCAGAATATTCAGATGTCCCATTTATACCAAATAAAATTTGAGGAGACTTTATAAATGATGCCCAATAATTACTAACCATATTGGGGTCACCGTAATGAATCACGTCGTGCATTGTTATTGACAGCAGAACTAAAAATACAGCCCTAAATAGCTTGTATGCGCTCTCACCATTCCCCCAAATGAAATCTAACAGTTTGAACTCCAGCCATTCCACAAAGAGAGACGCCCTAACAAATCCCTTATATTTCTTTCTATAATACGACTCTTTTGAGCTCCAAGCCTTGTGTAGATGAACTTCTGTAGCCTTTAACTCGATACTAATAGCTTTATTAGCAGCTTTAGCATCACCAAGCTGCTGATAGTTCGTCCGAAGAGAGCGCGCAAATTTCAACTTTAGATTTTCAGAACTAGGACAACCACTTTCTAAAATATCTGTATCAATTTGAGTTTTTTCAAAAGTTGCATAATCGAACTTACACCCATTGAACGCAGAACCGACTAGATTGCTATTTATGAACCTACAGCCCGTAAAATCACAGGACTCAAAAGTACAGTTTCTTAGGTACGCAGCGTCAAAAATGCAATACTTGAAGTCTACATTTGTAAAAACGATGCGTAGCCCGACAAGGCGCACAAAAAGAGTGTTAGAGTAACCACTACCAACCTCTTCCTCCTTGAACATCTTGTCAGTTAGAGTTTTTCTTCGACTATCATCTAACATGTAATATTAACTCTCGTTTATCGATCTATCGTGCTGGCTAACGCTTATTAGCAGACAAAGTGCACGACTAACTCACTTGCGGGCTGCACTTCTAGTTGCTAAATATCTTCAGATACTATCACACAAACCTATGAAACTAATGGATTAAGTGATTTAGAACGTGTCACTTATCTCGCAATTAGGCGGCAAAGTCTCTACTAATTATTGAAATAGTTCGAATGGAAGGTGACTGCATGTGAATCCAGTCAAACCTGGGGGACTTGGCAGTAGATAAATAGTAATGAGGATACAAGCCTTTACGCTCAATGCGATATGGTTCTTTATAGAGAGTGATAAGCCCTTCACCGAGCCTTTGAAGAATTGCGGGCATAAAAAAGGAGAGCCTAAGCTCTCCTTTCCTTAATCCTAATAACTAACTCTAATTAAAGAGCAGCTTTCGCTTTTTCAACTAGAACTGCGAATGCAGCTTTGTCGAATACCGCGATGTCAGCAAGGATCTTACGGTCGATCTCGATAGATGCTTTCTTAAGACCGTTGATGAAACGGCTGTAAGATAGACCATTTTGACGAGATGCAGCGTTGATACGTGCAATCCATAGTTGACGGAATTGACGTTTCTTGTTGCGACGGTCACGGTAAGCGTATTGACCAGCTTTAGTAACTGCTTGGAAAGCTACGCGGTAAACACGTGAACGTGCACCGTAGTAACCTTTAGCTTGTTTTAGAACTTTCTTATGACGTGCACGAGCTTGTACACCACGTTTTACGCGAGGCATTATGCTTCTCCTAAACTAAACGATTAATAAACTAAAAAGAATTATGCGTATGGTAGCATACGAGCAACTGCAGCCACTTCACACTTAGGAAGGATTGCATTTGGACGAAGCTGACGCTTGTTCTTAGTAGTACGCTTAGTCAGGATGTGACGTTTAGTAGCGTGCTTAAACTTAATACCACCAGCAGTTTTCTTAAAACGCTTAGCAGCACCTTTGTTGGTTTTCATCTTAGGCATGATGAATAACTCCGCATTGTTGAGTTGTATTAACAATAGTAATTAGGGCGAACAAAACTCAGCCACCTTACGGCAGCTGAGTTTTATTACTTGCAAAGCCGTTAATTACTTCTTTTTAGGGGCAAGAACCATGATCATCTGACGACCTTCGATCTTCTTAGGGAAAGATTCCACTACTGCGATTTCAACAGTGTCTTCCTTAAGACGATTTAGAACGTCAACACCGATGTCTTGGTGTGCCATTTCTCGGCCACGGAAGCGAATTGTTACCTTCACTTTGTTGCCTTCTTCAAGGAAACGCGTCAGGTTGCGTAGTTTTACCTGATAGTCTCCAATATCAGTTCCAGGACGGAATTTTACTTCCTTAATCTGGACCTGCTTTTGCTTTTTCTTCTGCTCTTTAGCAGATTTGCTCTTCTCAAAGAGGAATTTACCGTAGTCCATTACACGACATACTGGTGGCTCAGCATTTGGACTGATTTCTACCAGATCCATACCAGCTTCTTCAGCTGCGGCTACTGCTTCTTGGATAGAAACAACACCAACTGATTCGCCATCAGCACCTGTTAAACGAACTTCACGAACGCCACGAATTTCACCGTTTAAACGATGAGCATTTTGTTTGGCCGGTACTTGGCCGCGTCTTCCGCCTTTAATAGTTTATTCCTCCAGATTGAGCTTACGGCTTGAGATCTCGTCTTGGATGTAAGAAATAAAGTCATCCACTTTAAACTTGCCGAGATCCTTACCTTTACGAGTACGTACTGCAATTTCGCCAGCTTCCATTTCTTGGTCGCCACAAACAAGCATAAACGGTACACGCTTCAAAGTATGTTCGCGGATTTTAAAGCCAATCTTCTCATTTCTCAAGTCCGCTTTAGCTCTAATTCCACATTTTTGTAGTTTTTGTGCCACTTCCTGAACATAATCTGACTGTTTGTCAGTGATATTCATGATTACAGCCTGTTCTGGCGATAACCAAGTTGGGAAGAAGCCGTAGTATTCTTCAATAAGAATACCAATGAATCGTTCTAGTGAACCAAGAATAGCACGGTGAATCATAACTGGCACTTGGCGCTCGTTATTTTCATCAACGTAAGTTGCACCCAGACGACCCGGTAGGTTGAAGTCTAGCTGAACTGTACCACATTGCCATGCACGGTCTAGACAGTCATGTAGTGTGAATTCGATCTTAGGACCGTAGAATGCACCCTCGCCTTCTTGAATTTCGTATGGAATATCCATCGCTTCAAGAGACTGTTTCAGTGCTTCTTCAGATTGATCCCAGATTTCATCTGAACCAACACGCTTTTCAGGACGAGTAGACAGTTTAACTACGATGTTATCGAAACCAAATGTTTGGTACGTATCGTAAACCATCTTAATACAGCTAGTTACTTCGTCTTGAATCTGGCTTTCAGTACAGAAGATGTGTGCATCATCCTGAGTGAAGCCACGAACACGCATAATGCCGTGTAGCGCGCCTGATGGCTCGTTACGGTGACATGAGCCAAACTCAGCCATACGTAGCGGCAGATCGCGGTACGACTTCAGACCCTGGTTGAAGATCTGAACGTGGCCCGGACAGTTCATTGGCTTAAGTGCGTAGTCACGGTTTTCAGAAGACGTTGTAAACATCGCTTCTGCGTATTTGTCCCAGTGACCAGAGCGTTCCCATAGAACGCGGTCCATGATAAGTGGACCTTTCACTTCCTGGTAACCGTACTCAGTTAGTTTTTCACGAACGAATACTTCCAGATCACGGAAGATAGACCAACCATTGTGATGCCAGAACACCATACCAGGTGCTTCTTGCTGCATGTGGAACAGGTCTAGCTGCTTACCAATTTTACGGTGGTCACGCTTCGCCGCTTCTTCTAAGCGAGTTAGGTGCGCTTTAAGCGCTTTTTTGTCGTGGAATGC
Organism: Vibrio brasiliensis LMG 20546; assembly: GCF_000189255.1. Taxonomy (GTDB): domain Bacteria; phylum Pseudomonadota; class Gammaproteobacteria; order Enterobacterales; family Vibrionaceae; genus Vibrio; species Vibrio brasiliensis. The sequence continues at coordinate 91,166 of NZ_AEVS01000071.1, forward strand.
AGTACCGTAGATACGTTGTAGCATCTTGTTGTCACTGTTACCACGCCAGTAAGCACCAGCTACGTTAAGTAGCGTGAAGTGCTGACAGAAACCCATATGTGGTACGTGTGGACCACGACACATATCGATGTATTCTTCATGATGGTAAAGACCCGGGCGATCGTCGCGAGCAACGTTCTCGTCCAAGATTTCCATCTTGTATGTTTCACCGCGAGCTTCAAATGCATCGCGTGCTTCCTGCCAGCTGACCTTTTTCTTGATCACTTGGTACTTAGTTTTCGCCAGCTCTTTCATACGCTTTTCAATCTTTTCAAGATCTTCTTGCGTTAGAGAGTGCTCTAAGTCGATATCGTAGTAGAAACCGTTGTCGATCGTAGGACCAATCGCCATTTTCGCTTCAGGGAAAAGTTGCTTGATCGCGTGACCTAGCAAGTGAGCACAAGAGTGGCGAACGATTTCCAGACCATCGTCTTCATCTTTAACGGTGATGATTTCAAGGCTTGCGTCTTGTTCAATAAGATCACATGCATCAACACGGTTACCGTCAACACGGCCAGCGATGGTAGCTTTAGCTAGACCAGGACCGATAGACTGAGCGACTTCAAGAGTAGAAACTGGGTTGTCAAATTGACGCTGACTGCCGTCAGGAAGAGTAATAATAGGCATTTAACTATCCTTTACAGTGGTGTTGCACACCAAGCAACACGTGTATTTAAAACGTATCTTTAACTGAAAAAACATCGAGTTAAAGACAAGAAAACTTGTCCTTTTATATGCAAATACGGATGCACAACTCAGGAACGAGCAAGCATTGTAACGGATTAGCGTGAAATAACAATCGAAGTCACAGAAATGATTAAAAAAAGTTCGCTTTTTAGCCAGCCATCCAACGATTTAGCACGATTCGAGACTGCAGCACTACGTCACTTGCCAACAGACCTATCTGACCGTCGCGCTCGGCAAGTTCATCAGCCGCCGTGCTATGAAGCAGAACACCCACTCGAGCTGCATCAAGTAGACTTAAGCCCTGACCAATCAGAGCGGCAATAACACCTGTCAGCACGTCGCCCATGCCACCAGAAGCCATGCCCGGATTACCAGCAGAACAGACGTAGGTTTTGCCATCGCCACAAATTAAGGTTCCGGCACCTTTTAGTACCACTACCCCACCATATTTCTGTTGTAGTGCTCTGACTGCCTTAAATCTGTCTTGCTCCACTTGCTTAACGCTGCAATCAAGTAATCGCGCGGCTTCACCTGGATGAGGAGTAATAATGCGCTTCGGGTCAACATTGGGCGCTAAAGCGAGCAGATTCAACCCATCTGCATCGACCACCTTGGGTTTATCGATAGTCTGAACGGATTGATAGAGGCGTTTAGCCCAATCATCAACACTAAGCCCGGGGCCAATCGCCACAACGTCTGTCTGAGCCAAAGCTTGCTCTAATACTGACTGTTGATTGTCCCATGACTGGGTCATCACTTCCGGACAACTGACTTGCAGTGCAACCGTCGAGTTAACATGGCATAAAGCGCGAATCAGTCCGGCTCCGTTACGAGCGGCTGCGCTGGCACATAATCTTATCGCTCCTGCAAATCCATTGTTCCCTCCCAAACAAAGCACACGTCCGTGATTTCCTTTATGAGCGCTGGCTGTTCGACGCGGGAGTACCTGTCGTAGCTCATCTAAATCGAGTAACTGGCTAGAGATTTGTTCAATTTGAAGGAAAGTGTGATCGACGCCTAAGCCAGCAAAGTGTAATTGTCCGGTGACTTCGCGCGCCTGCCCTGTGGTTAGCCCTTGTTTTACTCCAATAAAAGTCATGGTGTGTGAAGCTTTAACTGCCTGTCCCAATATACGCCCGGTATCGCTGCACAAGCCTGAAGGAATATCAATAGCTACTACAGGTAACTTTAGATGGTTAACACGCTCAATAAGATTCTGCATCGGCATACGTACGTCGCCTTGCAGACCCGTGCCGAGCAGCCCATCAACGATCACATCCGCATCAAGTTGTTCAAGTTCAAGGCTATCTAAACAAACGAGTTCTCCGCCATTGGCCAACCACTCCTGTTTTGCTCTCAGCGCATCTCCGGACAGTTTAGACTCCTCACCGTAAAGTGCCGCCGTCACGTGTAAACCATCTTCCTTAGCAAGCCTGGCGACAATCAGACCATCACCGCCATTGTTACCACCGCCAATCAGTATTAGCAGACGTTTAGCATTGGGATATTGCAGCCTTAGTAACTGATACACGGCAGTGCCAGCACTTTGCATCAGGCTGTACATCTTTATGCCAGCTAGCTGGGCTGCTTGCTGCTCTCCGCGTTTGACTTGTTGCCCGGTAAATAGTTGGCGAGGAAGTGTTGAACTCATAATGCGCGTCTTGTTAACAGTGGAGTCTATAGCATAAACAACAACGCCAAGGCATTCCTTGGCGTTGTTGGCAATTTATTGATTTTTCGACACCAGAGCTTCGGCGGTGGCATCCTGAACCGAGATAAACAGGGAACGAATTTCTCCAGTCGGTGTGCGCATCGGGTTTAGCGTAATGTTCTGGTACATGTAGTCCGCTTGTTGAGTCACAGGGCGAACGTTACGGCACTTAAACAGATAAGGTCGTTGTTGCCAGGTGATGAAACTACGACAACCTAAGTCATAAACCGGTTTGGTCTTAAGCTTAAACCACTCCTGAGGTATTTCAGGGAAGAGTTCAAATAAGGATTTGCCTATCGCATCATGCGCCTGTATGCCGCTATGGTGAGTCATAAAGCCGTTCCACACTTGGACGTTGTGTTCTCTATCAAGTACAACTAATCCCAGATCGACGTTTTGCACCATGTCGACCATCCAATGGAACTGCTCAAATTCAGCTGGAAGATTTAACATTAAAAGTCCTCCATTAAGTAAGCTAACTTGTTATCAAGCAGCGGCAGTGATTCGTCGACAAACATAAATAACAGGTCACAACGAATAGAGGTACCATCAATGTTGTAACTGACCTCAAATGTCATGGTCTTTTTAAAAGAACCGGACGTCGATGAGATAACAGAGTCAATTGATATATGTTGACCGAGTAGCACTGGTGAGCTTTGGAAGAATCGCACCTCAGCTTGTTTACCAAGGCCGTTAAGGAATGCACCAACCAAAATGTTGGAAACGTCCATTAACAGTTCCAACTCTTCCAGTTCTTCGCTGTCCGCCGGAACCTTCATCAGTTTTTTAAGGTCAGAGACACTGGAATCACTGAGTAAGACCAAAGCCTCACCAGCAATGCCTTCACCGCTGAACCCCTGACAAACGCCAGATACCTGATCGTTCTCAGCCAAATCACGCAATGCCATATGAAGTTCACTTACTTCAAATATATTGACGTTAGGCAGTGGTAGGTGAACAAATACATCAAAATGTCGCGCAAGCGCATCTGCAGCCTGACCAATAGCAACGTTCGCCACTTCCATGTAGATATCACGTCGACGAAGGATCGGCAGGTCTATTGCAACAGGGGTAATGATTTGTGGCTTGGTGACTGGCTCCACCAGCTCCTTAAGGACACCGTTAAGGATATCTTTGTCAATCGGCTTTTGAACAAATGCCTTAGCCCCAAGAGCCATTACGCGCTCTTTCGCTTTCGGTTGAATATCACCGGATACAACCACAACTGAGATGTCGATATCCCGATTAGCGATCTCCTCTAAAGTACCAAAGCCATCAAGTTCAGGCATGGTCAGGTCAAGGAACATCAGCTTGAATTCATTTTTCTCTAACTGTTCCAGAGCATCTAAACCGTGGACAGCGAAGGTAATATCAGCATTTAACGAAGCAGGCAATGAGCGAGCCATTTGCTTTCTCGCTAAAGCGGAGTCATCGCATATAAGGACGGGAAAAGTCATGCGTACACCTACTCCTATTTTGGTTGTAGTAATTATCACAGTGTAGCAGACCACTGAGATGCCAAATACCGCATTTTGATGCTTTATTCGCCAGTCAGTCACTAAAAAACCGTTTAAGGACAAATAATTGTAGACCGATGCACTTACCGCTAATTCAAGTCATCGCATAGCAACAAGGTTACTCGTGCCCGCTGGCTTTCAAATCAAATGAATCACTATCAAAGCCTTCATCCCGGAAAGTCGAGGCAACCGTTTTGAATTGATCTTCGACAGCTAAGAAGGTTTCTACCAACAGAGGTTCGAAGTGCGAACCCGAACTTTCTTTAATGATCTGCACCGCTTTCTCATGGGGAAAAGCCGGTTTATATACTCGCTCTGAGATCAGTGCATCGTAAACGTCAGCAATTGCCATCAATCGTGCACTTAATGGGATATCGTGGCCGGACAACCCTTCAGGATAACCGCTGCCGTCCCACTTCTCCTGATGACTAAAGGCAATCTCAATCGCGGTAGTCAGGAAGTCACACTCAAAGTCAATCGACGACTCAACATTGCGCAACACTTCCCGACCAATTGAAGTATGACATTTCATGGTGTCAAACTCGTCATCGGTTAGCTTGCCTGGTTTGAGCAGGATACTGTCGGAAATCCCTACTTTGCCTATGTCGTGAAGCGGCGCCGACTTATAAAGCAGCTCGATCGATTCTGGAGATAGCTGTTCTTGGTAATGCCCTTTGCTAACCAATTCTTCAGCTAATATACGAACATAGTTTTGGGTACGGCGAATATGATTACCGGTTTCGTTATCTCTGGTTTCAGCCAGCGACGCCATTGCTTCAATAGTCGCGTCCTGAAGCGCTTCTAATTCGTGGGTGCGCTCTTTAACTCGTTCTTCAAGGATCTCATTTTGATGGGATAACTCATCCATTGCGCCACGCAGTTTCAAATGAGTGGCAATTCGTGCCAACAAGATGGGTGGGCTAATCGGCTTAAGAATGTAATCGACGGCACCAACCTCAAAACCACGCTGCTCATCTTCTATCTGCGTTTTAGCGGTTAAGAAGATAACCGGAATGAACGCGGTATCAGAGTTATCTTTTAAACGCAGACATACCTCATAACCGTCCATCTCCGGCATCATAATATCGAGTAAAATGATATCCGGTAGTTTAGACTCAGCCAGAGAGAGGGCCTGCTTACCATTCGTAGCGACAAGAACCTTATAGTGTGGTTTTAACAGACCACTTAATAGCACTCTGTTTTCCGCATTATCATCTACGACTAGTACACTGGAGACTAATTCATCCATTTGTTCCCCCAAACATCTTCTCCGAATCAATCGGGTAAATGCTGGCTGCCTTCCTCAACGCTAAGCTTGCCGCAAGAAAATCGCAATCATTAATATGACGACAACAGACTTCGAAAGCTTCTGACTTAAGTAAAGTATTGAAGCGGAGATAGTGCTCGTCAAGAAACTCAATGGCACTCGCATCAAATTCATTCAGTAACAAATCTAATTGCAGTATCAGCGCGACACTCTCGTCATCAAGGTTGTTTTTGACCTCAGAAGGGTAAAGCCTGCCTAGCCCTTCGCACACTTGGTGAAAGAATGGATCAATATAGTCAGACAGTTCTTGCTTAGTTGGCTCAATATCTGTTCGTTGCTCAGAATCATTAAGTTGATGCTCAAGTCTGGCAGCAATATCAAACAGTCGAACCATGCCCAAGTTGCCGGCTGAACCTTTTAGGGTATGAGTAATAAGAGAAGCATAGTCGTAATCTTGTTTTTCTAACGCGATATCGAGCCGGGAAATAAAGTCATACTCTTTGTCGATAAGCTGAGAAAGCAACCGATGATAAAGGGCTTCATTGCCAGCAACTCTCAACATGCCGTTTTTAACATCGAGAGATTCAACTTGCTCCAACGTAGTAATTTGCTGATTACCGTCGTCATTACTGCTCTCAGCGGGGGCTGGTTCGATTTGTTCTGTCGCTTCATAGTCTGAGCAGCAACGCTTGATGGTACTAAACAAAACTTCTGGATCGATGGGTTTGGAAACATGATCATTCATACCAATCGATAAACAACGTTCACGTTCTTCAATCATGGCATGCGCAGTCATTGCTACTAAAGGAATCTCGTCAAAACGATTATCTGCACGGATTCGCGTCCCCGCTTCATAACCATCCATAACAGGCATTTGTAAGTCCATAAAGATGATTTCGAAACTGGTGCTGCCTTGTTGGTAAGTGCTTTCCAGAGTATCTAGTGCCTCCTGACCATTATTTGCCACCGTGACCTTAAGCCCTTTCTCTTCCATGAGCTCAACCGCGATCTGCTGATTGATTTCGTTATCTTCAACCAATAGAACGCGTAAACCTCTAAGCGAGCTATCTTTGCTACGTTTTGTTGAATGGCTGTTTTTCTCTTTATCAAGCGTGGGACCAAACAGATCCATCAACAAATCAAACAAGTATGACTGGCCAACTGGTTTAGATAAAAAGCCCGATACGTCCAGGTCTTCAAGGTCTAACGAGATGTCTTCTTTGTCATAAGCGGTCACAATAACTACTTTAGGCCGTGCGTCATCAGGCAGCGTCTGGCGGATTTTCTGCGTCGCTTCGATACCACTCATCCCCGGCATCTTCCAGTCCATAAACACCAGATTATATGGTTGCTTTTCAGCAGCCGCTTGCTTGAGTTGTGCAATAGCTCGCTCACCACTAGAGACTAAGCTCGGCGCATTAGGTAACACATCCAATAAATCTTCCATCACTAACAAAGCGTGCTCATTGTCGTCGACCACCATGGCTTTAACATCATTGAGCGTTTGAGGAACGACACGAGATTTCGCATTGTCGCCCTCTGCAAAGCCAGTGAAGACATTAAATGTGAATTCACTCCCCTGACCCAAAATACTTTCGACCTGAATAGAACCACCCATTAACTCCACTAACCGTCGACAGATAGATAAGCCTAACCCTGTGCCGCCATAACGACGAGTGGTGCTGCCATCGGCCTGAGTAAAGGCGCTAAATAGTTTGTCCGATTGCTCCGGACTCATGCCAATACCGGTATCCTGAACAGAGAATTTTAGCTCGACTTTCTGATCTGAATGGGGAGTTCTTGTTACGTGAACAGTGATCTCCCCTTGCTCGGTAAACTTAACGGCATTATTGACGAGGTTGATGATGATTTGCCCCAAGCGCAGCGGGTCACCATAGAGCACCTTTGGCACATCCCGATCAATCTGGAAAATGAGCTCTAATCCTTTTTCGAACGCTTTCTGCCCAGTGACCATCGAAACGTTATGCAGCACATCGTCGAGATGAAACTCAATCGTCTCAATCGATAATTTACCCGCTTCAATTTTGCTGAAATCCAGAATGTCATTAATGATGCCAAGCAGTAGCGATGCAGAGTTATGTATTTTCGAAATGTAGTCGTGTTGTTTGGGTGTGAGTTCAGTTTTGAGTGCCAGATGCGACATACCTATGATGGCGTTCATCGGAGTTCGAATCTCATGGCTCATGTTAGCCAGGAACATCGACTTCACTTCAACGGCCTCTTCAGCCTTAGAGCGCGCTTGATTAAGTTCATCTTCAACCGCTTTACGGGAGGTGACATCGCGAAGAAACATTGCGGCTCGACACTGATCGTCAAAGAGAAATATGGTGATACCGAGATCAATCGGAATCATTCGCCCAGTCGAGGTATAAGTTTCCACCTCAAAGAAGCCACCACTGACTTTGCTCTGGTCTTCGAAACGCAGCTCGCCACTTAAGATATCTTTTAGCTCTTCAGGTAGTTCGATACGTAACAGCTCGCAAAGGTTGCTCCCTTCAATATCTTCAAACCGATAACCGTAGGTTTGCTCTGCGGTGTTATTCCACAAGATGATACGTTGTTTGTTATCGATGATAGCGACACTCGATGGAGCGCCTTCGATAATGGTGCGCGACAGCGCTTCACTGGCTTGTAGATCCCTTGTTCTTAATTCTATTTCTTGTTCAAGACCTTCTTGATGCTGCGCTAATCGCTGGTTTGTAATGCGCAGCTCATGCATAAGCTCATCACGAGATTTCTCACTGATAATTTCGCTCAGACGCGTATGTACTTTTTCAGTAATCGGCACCATTGAGTCTAAGGTCCATACTAAACCCTTGGTCGATTTTGTTAGGTTGAGCAGAGGTATTGAGAAAGCCTGAATCGATTTTTCGTCTTCTTGATATGCCCAAGTTACGGCCACGCTGTCAGTGAGAACTTGAACCTCGACACTTAACGTTTCACCCTGTTCAAACGCACGCAGCATGATTTCACCGCCAAGTACCAGTAACTGGTCTCTCGCCTGAAAGCTATAACCCATTACTTCTAGCATTGACGCGATTTTGCGCCGCATAGCGATCCTTGCTACATCACTATTAAACACAGTGAACGAGAACGAACTATTACTATTCATCGCAATACCTGACTACTATCGCAGTTGCATCGTCATAAGGCTTGCTATAGTTGCGTACAAAAAATGAAGAGAGGTACTCGAGTGCTTTCCCATTAGCAAACTCCATTTCGGTCGGGTCAATGTTCTCTTTAACTCCGTCAGTGGTGAAAAGATAGGTTTCGTCAAACTCAAATCGAAATTCGAACGGGCGCAAAGTTGGTAATAACTCGCCAACAATTCCCGCCTGGGCGGCAAAGGAACGATAGTTTTGGCCTAACTGACGTACCAGAGTATTACCAATGCCAATTCCCTTTGCCTGCTGAGATTCACTGTCGAAATAGACAACTGTGATAGCCGCTCCCAGTGAACCAATCAACTGCTGGTGTAAGTCCGATACCACCCAGTTAATATCTTTACACGCTAATTGCTCTAACTTCGATTCTATAATACGAGCAAGGCTTGCAGCTTTCGGACCGTGGCCAAGTACATCAATAATAACCACAAGCAAATCATCGCCGAGACGAGCGACATAATAGCCATCCCCTGCCTCGGGTTCTCCTTGATACGGTACGCAGTAAACACTGTATTCAAAGCCCATGTTAGGATTTCCATTTAATAATCGTCACTCGGGTTCCGGAACCAAGTTGTGACTCGATATAAAACTCATCCACCATTCTTCGTACTCCGGGTAAACCTAAGCCGAGAGAAGAACCCGTCGAATAATGTTCCTCTAACGCATGGGCAATATTTTCGATGCCGGGACCGTTGTCTTTTGCAACGACTTTAATACCCTCTCGTGAATTAGTGAGGTCCTCAATATGACTGACTGTAATGACACCCTGTTGGGCATACTTAACTATATTCATTGCCAGCTCAGACACAGACGTAGACATTTCGCTCACTTCTGTTGCAGATAATGCCTGATTCTGACCCAAAGAATAGACAGCAATAACTGCGCTCATTGCTTCAGTTTCGGAAGCAATACGATAGCTTTCGATGGTTTCTTCTCGGTAGTCACTGTCGGGCACAAGCATTACCTATCATTGCCAGGCCATCATCAATATCACTCGCACAATGCAACTTGTCTGTCTCATAGCCAATATTAACCAGTGCCATTGCGATACCTGGCCTTATACCGACAAAGGCGCACCCCCTTCCCATCACTTCAACAGTGGTCACAATCTGTAGCAAAGCGTCCATATCCATTCGGTCTAGCGTCCTTACCTCCGACAAATCAATCAGCACTCCTTGAATCGAATGATCTCTGACTTTGTTCAATAGGTCGGAGCGGAAGTTGTCCAGTACTTCTGAGCTCAAATCCACCTGAACCGTAGCGACTAAAACCCCACTCAGTTGACTGATTGAAATAGACTTTGACATAGGTTCTCAATCACTCAGACAGCTGTTTTAAAGCCTGGACATTTAAGCCCATAATCTCAAATGCATTCTCTAGGGCATCACGTAAAGTCGCATTGGTTTTAACCTCACCAACATTGATTCCAAGCTGAACCATAGTTTGGGCTATCATTGGTGACACACCTGATACTAAACAGTCACAACCCATGAGTTTGGTCGCTTTGGTTATCTTGATAAAGTGGTTGGCAACCGCAGTATCCACCACAGCTACACCTGAAATATCCATGATGAATATCTTGGCACGGTGCTCTGAGATTTTGTTCAGCACTGCGGTCATGATGTCTTGTGCCCGTTTAGAGTCGATAATGCCGACGATGGGTAACATTAATATGTCTTGCCACACCATGGTCACAGGCGTCGACATGGCTAACAACGCCTCACTCTGCTCCGCGATTCTCTTGTTAATCAGGCGTGAATAGGTATCGACCACTATGGTGGTATCGAGATGAAGCAGTTTGGTAAATGCAGTCACTAGTGAGCTGTACTCGTCACTGTATAGGCTTCCGTCATACATACGTTTGGTGAAAATCACCATCGAGATGTTCATACCAGCAAAATAGGTTGGTAACGGAAGACCTACGCGGGCATGTACTTCCCCCACTTCCCTTCGTTCTCTTATATATTTGTCGTCAATCTTGGCCGAGAAGAAGGTAGTCCAGTACTCAATTTGCGATGCCTGAACCTTTTTGAGCTTGGTCTGTTCAGAAAAGAACTGTTGATACTCTGGCTGTTTTTCTAGCCAGTCATAAAAGTGGCGTACATAATCATCCAGTTTCGGCACCATCATATCGCCAAACTTTCGAATTAACGCTAAATCTGCCTCGTTCAAATCGTGAAGTTTTAATAAACTTTCAGCGCTTGCATACTGACCAACCGAAGTTCCATGTGGCATGAAAACACTCCCTTATCTAACCGAACACTATTACTCAACGAAATGAAACAGGGCTCATTAATAAGTTTAATGTTAGACCAGGATTTATAGATTTCAGGTAGTAAGTGAAAAAAGAGCCACAAACCCGACTAATTTTGTCAGGTATTTAAAATTGTACATATACTTAACAGCATCGGCTCAAGCACGTTTGACACTGAAGAAGGAATAAGAGCTATGCGTGTAAACCAACCCGTGACTCAAAAAGAACTAATTTATCCTCCTGAGTTCAACTTACTTTCGATCACTAAACCATCAAGTCACATTACTTATGCCAGTAAAGATTTCTGCGAAGTCGCAGGTTATACGTTAGAAGAGCTTGTTGGGCAGCCGCATAATATTGTCCGTCACCCTGATATGCCTCCGGCGGCATTTGAAAATATGTGGAAGTATTTAAAACAAGGTGATTCGTGGATGGGGCTGGTAAAAAACCGATGTAAGAATGGTGATCACTACTGGGTAGATGCCTTTGCCTCTCCAATAAAAGAAAACGGAAAAACCGTCGAATACCAGTCTGTTCGTCTGTCACCAAAACGCGAACATGTGAAAAATGCAGAGAACCTTTACGCTCAATTGAATAAAGGCAAAGTACCATTAAAGCTAAAACTTCCTCGTACTCGGTTATGGCAACGACTGTCGATTTCGTTCTTCATCATCGCTTTGATATCGACTTTCATTGCAAGCTTTTCACCCACCATCGCACTGTGGACCTTTTTCTTAGTCAGTAGTGCGGCTTCGTACTTTCTGACCCGACGCCTTGAGCAGCTATCAGGCGATGCTCGCAAGGTATTTGATAACCCATTAATGGAGCTACTCTACAACAATCACGTCGATGATATTTCTGAGATTCAACTTGCATTCAAAATGCGTCAATCTGAGATCAACTCTATAGTCGGGCGTATACAAGACTCCAACCAACAAGTCATACAGACAGCAAGTTCATCAGTTAAGAACTGCGAAACGACCGCAGGGAATCTGGTTGGTCAAACATCAGAAACGGAACAAGTCGCTGCCGCTATTAACGAAATGCATTCCACCGCTAATGAAATCGCACAGAATGCCCAAAGTGCTTCAGATGCTACCGAACACGCTAACAATGCGGCCAACGAAGGCCGTTCATCAGTGAGTCAGACAGTCAGTTCGATCAACGAGTTAGCGACCCAACTTGGCGTTGCTTCTGAGGTGATTCAGCAGTTAGTAGAACATGGTCGAACCATAGGTGAAGTGCTTATTATCATTCAAGGGGTCGCGGAACAAACCAATCTACTGGCTCTCAACGCAGCTATTGAAGCAGCTCGTGCGGGTGAACAAGGTCGCGGGTTTGCTGTGGTAGCAGACGAAGTTCGTTCACTGGCCCAACGCAGCCACGAATCAACCGAAGAAATTCAAAATATCATCAAGCTCATTCAAAGCAGCACCGACAAGGCCGTACAAGCCATGAACGAAGGCACTCAGCTTTCCGATATATGTGTTGAGTCTGCAGAAAAATCCGGCGAGAAGTTAGATTCCCTGCTCCACCAAGTTAATGACATTTCTGATAGAAACAATCAAATTGCAACCGCGATTGAAGAAATGGCAAGAGTAACCGATGAAATGAACTCAAGCGTTCAGTCTATTAGTGATGTCTGCGCGGCGACCAATGTATTGGCTGGTGATACTCAGGCTGAGTGTGAAGGGTTGGTAAAAGATCTCGACTCACAAGGAAAGCTTGTTATGCAGTTTAGAAAGCTCTGAAGATTTGTGTGAACAAGACCGACAGCCAAAAATTAAAAAAGCCTTCCGTAGAAGGCTTTTAGCTATCGGCTATTGAGCCATGCGAATCAGTGATTTACCCATCAGCCACTCTAGCTCTTTAGCACTACCATCACCAAATTGTGTTTCTGCCATCTTATACAAACGGTCAACACCGTTGCTAGCAAACTCGTGTGTGCTTTGTGATGTAACAATATGGTGGAATAGCAGGCGAAGGATCGCGCGGAACTCTTCATTATCTAGTGCTGCGATCCAGCTAGTAGAAAATGCGTCCAAGCCGTTGTCAAAATCTACGTGTTCGACAAACATCTTGAAAATGCGACCATCCAGTGCGGCTGTGAAATCCGTTTTCTTTGGAAAATGGTGGCTGATGCCAGTTCTAGAAACACCTGTTTGTTGGCTAAGTGTCGTGTACGACATCTTGTCGTAACCGAGACGCAACAGCTGATCTACAACAGCATCCATAATTTTCTGAATCGTGATTTCGGTATCTTCTTTACTACGCTTTGGCATGTTCAGGCTCTTCTCTCTGTAAATCCGTCTAAACTCTTTTATGAGTTAATTATTTACGCCAAGTGACTAGCTTTCACTTCAACCTTCGCATTATTAATAGAACAGGTAGTCCTACGTTAAACGCATAGATTAAATAACGGCTATACCGCGTGTTTACCTAATTGTTGTGCAAGCTAATTTTTTATAACTACACGTTGCATATAGTTATAAATCACAAGGCATTATTTTTTAATTTATATAATTGTGAGCTATCGATAATCTTACAAATTGCTCGCTCTGACAACGGAATAAATGACGTTCTGACAAAATAATGACACCCGCTTTCGTCAGAAGTTGATCCCCATCACACTTAAACAAGAACCATTCTCGAACAAAAGATTAGAAGTTACTCAACTGTCAACATATCATGCTGTGATAGCACTGAAACGTGACACAGTGCTTTTTATGGATAAACATCAAAGAACTCGCTAAAATATCCGCACTATTTGTAGGAGGATGTCAAAAAATGAGCACCGAACAAGATCAAGTATGCGAAGCATGCGGCTGTGCAGGCGAAATGGGTTTTATCATCAAAGAAGGCGATGATGTTGCTGAAGTGACTATATACGCAGCGGGTAAAGCACTACTTGAAACTGAACTTAATAAGTACATTGAGCTTGCAAAACAAGTGTGTGCCAACGTTGAATTTGAAGTAACGCCAGTTGAGCAAGATTCATCAGAATTAACCGCACGCTTTAAGTTCGAAGTAAGCGCAGAAAAACTGATCTTTGAGTTAAAAACTCGTTCGCTAGCACGATAATCAGTGATTTCTACTTTATAAAACGGGCGCTTGAGCCCGTTTTTTTGTCTCTGAACACTATTGTCATTGACCTGCCCTAACCTAGAATTCATAGTGAACGAAACGTTATTAAGCTATCCACTATGCTACGCAACTCATTTTACTTGCTTACATTGCTGTCTGCCCTGAGCATCAACGCTGTTGCACAGCCGCTAGACCAATACCGTATCCTCAATCACCTTGATAACTACGGTAACCTCGACTTACGCAATAAGCCTTACACAGCGCTACCTGCTGGTCTTGTTATTGAAGGCAACCTAAATATTGGCAAAACCAGTATCAAGAAGCTTCCAGAGGGCATTGATATTCAAGGCAGCCTGGATGCTTCGAATAGTGAGCTTTCAAAGCTAGGCAAGGGAGTGAATATTCGTGGATACGCTAACTTAATTGGTTCTAAAATCACCCGCTGGCCGCGAGGCGTCAAAGTAGGCGGATACATAAACCTAACAGATACACCGCTTAACTCTCTTCCACCACGATTTAAGGTCAAAGGTGACCTCAGCGTGATACGCACGCCGTTAGAATCGCTTCCTGAAGGTTTAGTGGTTGAAGGTAACTTATATATCGGTGGTTCGAAAATCACCCAGTTCCCAGACACGATGACAGTCAATGGCCATATCTTCCTTGGCGGTAACCGTATATCTAAGTGGCCGACTAACTTAACGCTCGGAGGCGCAGTCGCGCCATAAACTTCACCGTTCGACAGCAACAAAAAAGCCTCACGCGACGCATGAGGCTTTTTAATACCAGTCTTACCTAACTATGGTCGGTTCTTAACCGGGTTTGCATAGCTGGCAACCAGATATGGCTGCGCATCTTTTGGCAATAGATTGAGCTTTTCAGCCAAGGTTGCTTTAACCTGATCGTCAACCTGCTCATTACCCGCCGCAAGTTCATTAATCGGAAACAACTTGTAATTAGCATGAACCTGACGGTCAATCTCCTGCGCTAACTCTTCTGGCGTCTCAAAATCTTGCTCAATAACGTCACCAAACGCGACATGAACACGACCTTTATCACCCACAATACCTTGAATGATACTTTCGATATCTTCGAATTCACCCTTCTCATAGCTACCAGCAGACTCTTTAGCGTGCAGCTCAATCGCCTTAGCAATGTCACACGGGTCGTTTTCGTAAGAAATTGAAACCGGAACAATCTTAAGCGACTTAATGTACTCAGCGAACGATAGCTTCTGCTTTCTACCTTCAACATGGAACATTTTCAGAATCGCAGGATCGGTAAAATCGTTGCCATCTTTAGCACGACCTTCTTTTTGTGCGATCCAGATAGAGTGTCCAGTCTCAAGAGAGTGCTTGATGTAGCCGGATAAGGTTCCGAGAGCTTTCATCATTTCACGAGGGCCTTTAGCCGAGCGCTTAACAATAAAACTCTTGTTAAGCTTCATTAGCTCTGTCGCACAAGGTTTCTTTAACAGGTTGTCGCCAATGGCAATACGTACCGTTTTATGGCCATTTTTAAACAGGCCGTAGTTAACCAACGCTGGATCCATTGCGATATCACGATGGTTAGATACGAATAGGTAAGCTTGCTGTGTATCAAGCTTGTCTAATCCACTGTAGCTGACACCTTGAGTGGTCGACTTGAGAGTCTGGTCAAGATACTTCTTAACCTCAAGCTGAATAGCTTCAACAGAATTAAGCTTGGACCATTTCATTTTCAGGTAAATCTTAACCACTGGAGACATCAGAGTCTTAAACCAGCCAGCATGATTAGAAAAACGGTGCTGCAAAATAGCACTGATGAACTCTTCATCGTTCACTAAGCGGTCAATTGCCGCAGGAATCTCTTCGTCATTGTATGGACGAATTTCAATAAATGGGTCTGTGTTTGTCGTCATTATTTTGTTCGTTAGGTAAAAAGCCGCACTATTCTACGCTGAGAAATGGTTCTTAGCAGCTACAGTTCTCTCAGAATCGTCAAGGTCAGACCAGACTATTTATAGGAATTTGAGCCATACCTTCCACAAAGTTGGCTTTTTTAGTAATAAACGTTAATCTTAGCGCCCCATTACTGACGAGCGACACCATGCACTACGCTATTTCTTACCAAACTGATCTATACGACTTCCTTGTTTCTACCTCACGAAAAAAGTTGCTGAAACATCAACTTATTTGTGTGGAGCAAGGTTTAGTGTTGGTGAAGCTAGGAAAGCTAGAGTATACAGTCGAAGCTGGTGAGGCATTTTGGCTTCCTTTCGATGTTCTCACTTCAGTGACATTCACACCTGCTACTTTGGTTCGAAGTGTACAAGTTTCATCACGCGTGACATTGTCACTCCCTAAGCAAGGCGGATATGTCGAACTCAATGAGTTGTCTTCTGCCATCCTAAATAGACTTGCGACACTTGCCGATAATCGTGATGCACAAGTGGATCTGCTTGCCGTGTTACGTCACGAGCTAACATCACTTAAGCCTCTGTTGAAAGAGAACAAATTTACCAAAGCTGTGAACCAATGGCAGGCAAAGCAACCATCTCAGCTACCTAATGAGCTGCAATTGGTTCTGACAGTGAGAGAAGCCAGCAAGCAGATGAAGTCAGGTAAAAAGCGCGAGGATGTCGTCGCGACGCTGTTTGATGGGAACGAATCGCTACTCTCAGGGTTAGAACAAGCGATTCTTGGCGCTAACTGATAGGAAAGTTTTACTTTTTTCTGGCTGAATAAACATTTCATAACTATAGATCTATAAGTAACTACTTTATCTGTAGATGAGGATCATGAAATGAAATTTAGCCATAAGATTGTGGCCGCTTCGTCTGTCCTGCTTTTAGCGACGGTCACTCTCCTGACCCTTCAGCAATATTATATCGTACGAAGCGAAGTCAAATCTCAAGTCACCTCTAGCGTCGAAGAAATTGTTAACGGTGTACGAGACACCACGGCCTCCGAGATCAACTCTCGAAAGGCAATCGCCTCATACGCAACTAGCATGCTTGAGCTAGACCTTTCTCCTGACGCCATTTCAGATGTCATCACCAGACCAGTTATTAAAGAGACGTTCTTACTCGCTGGGTTGGGGTTTGAAAGCGATGGTTCTCATATAGGTAATGAAGTGAGTTGGGACCCCGGCTCTGGTTGGGACCCGCGTGTCAGACCCTGGTATATCGATGCTAAGAACTCTGGCAATCTGGTCATCACCGCACCCTATGCAGACTCCGGAACTGGTGAAATTCTGGTTTCTATCGCGACTCCTGTTCGGGATAACGGTCAGTTTATTGGTGCAATCTTTTACGATGTGAGCCTGGCAGCTCTGGCGGAACTGGTTAACAAGGTCGACCTTTTTGATGCCGGTTATGTATTTATAGTTTCTGGAGATGGCACCACCATTGCTCACCCGACGACCGAGTTCAATGGTAAATCGATGAAAGATTACCTCGGTGATGCGCCTATCAAAGACGAGCCGCAACAAGCCATGATTGATGGCAAACAGTACACCCTCGACTTTGCAAAAGTGCCAGGGGAAGACTGGTACATAGGGGTGGTGCTAGATGAAGAGATCGCTTACCAATCTTTAGCCGATTTACGTAACAGTTCAATCGTGTACACCCTGATAGCTCTGGTGATCAGTATTGTCATTCTGCTAGTGTTAATCAAAGCTCTGATGCGTCCTCTCGATTCCCTAAGTGACGCCATACAGGATGTAGCCTCGGGACAAGGTGATTTGACCCAGCGTCTCGACACCAATACAGATAAAGAGTTCTCGATCCTTGCCAGTGGTTTTAACGAGTTTACCGGTCAGTTACAGCAGTTGATTACCCAATCGAAAGCGATCGGTTCGGAGATCCTACGCGGTTCAGAAATGACCTCAGCGGGCCTTCAAGAATCCGCCTCTGCGATGCAAGATCAGCTCCACGAGCTAGAGCAACTTGCCACAGCGATGCATGAAATGGCGACCACCTCTGGCGATGTTGCAAATAATGCCCAAGGTGCTGCAGCAGCTGCGAAAGAAGCTGATGACGCCACCAGTGTTGGTACCTCGGTAGTTAGTGAAACCACAAGCGCTATCGACAATCTGTCGCAAAAAATTGACGAGGCAGTGGAAGAGGTCAAAGTGCTGGAGTCTGCGACAGATAACATCGAAACCATCTTGAAAGTCATCAACGATATCGCCGACCAAACCAATTTGCTTGCGCTTAACGCCGCGATTGAGGCTGCGCGTGCTGGTGAATCCGGTCGAGGCTTTGCGGTAGTCGCTGACGAGGTACGTACGTTAGCGCAACGTACTCAAGAATCCACCACTGAAATCCGCAACATGATCGAGCAACTTCAGGCGGGTGCAACTTCAGTGTCTAACGCAATGAATATGAGTAAGACAACGGCAAGTACTGCGGTCGAACGTGCTCAGGAGGCCAACATTGCCCTTGAAAGCATCCGTGATGCGATTCAACGTATCAGCGATATGAATATCCAGATTGCCTCTGCTGCTGAGGAGCAAAGTCTGGTCGCTGAAGAGATCAACAACAACACGGTTAAAATTAAAGACCTGTCTACTCAGGTTGCCGACGCAGCAAGCAATGCCAACATCGCTATGCAGGCACAAACAGAAAACATTCGTGAACAAGACGGTATACTTAATAAGTTTACTGTTTAACACTCAGCAAAGTAAAAGGCGCTCCATTGGTGGAGCGCCTTTTAACATTTAACTGGCTACCAGCATCTGTGCACTTTGCGCAGCTACCTCGACGATGCAGCTACCCTTATCACTCTTATATTGCTGAGATGAAAGCCGATCTTTCCAAGTCAAATCGCTGTTCAGTTCAACCGTCTGCGCTCGCACCGACTTATTGATAACAACCATGCCATCCTCTCCACGAGCGAAAACCAACAGATCGTCAGACGCTTCGACAACTTTCATAGGCTTGCTATGCATACGATTATGGAAATCTATTGCCGCGATCATCTTGCTATCATTCCATGCATTGAGCCACCTGGGCTGCTTGGATTTATCCACTATTCCACTAGTATCGAGATCGGTATAAATTAAAGGCACGCCACCGTCTCGCCCTAGTAAATAACAGTAGGCTAACCACTCTTGTGCCTCGGTCATGACCAGATTCGCAAACACGTCATTGTTGGGAATATCATGCGTAATGGCAAAGGTGATAGCGCGGGTTTCAGACAATGCCTGACCAAAGCAATACGGATCAACCAGACTTTTCAGGCTACCTTTGGTTTGCAATGCATCATGTAAGGTTTGAAAAAGGGGGAAGTCGTAGGCTCCAAGCTTTGTCTGAGCCAAATACGGTTCCAAAAACAGTTCATACTCAGGCTTAGTTGCCCCACCACTTGTGATGATCTCGCCAAAAATATGGATGTCCTGACAGATTTCATCAGTCCAGACCTGCTTAAGGTGCTCTAGTGTCATATGCTTAGCCGCATCAATA
Source organism: Vibrio brasiliensis LMG 20546 (assembly GCF_000189255.1). GTDB lineage: Bacteria > Pseudomonadota > Gammaproteobacteria > Enterobacterales > Vibrionaceae > Vibrio > Vibrio brasiliensis. Next base: position 110,353 of record NZ_AEVS01000071.1, read on the forward strand.
CGGAAGCCTTGGACTCCCAGGGTTTTAAGAGCTTTCAGGTAACACTGCTGCTGCTCTACAACATGAGAACAAACTCGCAGTGTTGGTAATCCCGGATCGCTCGGGCCACCTGTTATGCGACCATTTTGTACTTGCCATCGGTCTTCCCAGTCTTCAATACCAAACGCCTCGACAAAATCATCATGGTCAAACAGCGGTTTAGAGAGATCGCCAAACAAACACTGGTTCTGATAGTAATCATTCTCCGCTTGGTAGTCGGAGAGTTCCGTCTGGCTAGGATATTGAAGGTCACTACGAACAGCAGACTCGTTCGCCATATGGTTAAACACCACATCGGCATAGACGCCAACACCACTCGACTTAAGGGTGTTTAGCATAGACTTGAACTGCTGTAGATTTCCTAACTGGTTATCGATAACACGGTAGTCTTGTGGCTGGTAGCGTTGCCACCACTTCGTCCCCTGTTCACTTTTTAAAGATTTCATTGGTGGTGATACAAGGACATATTTATAGCCCGCCTGCTGAATCTGACGAGCTCGTTGTTCAACCAGCGCATAGGGCCAGTCAAAAGCATGTAAAATGACATCTGTCGCGTGAGAGGTACACATCACGATTTCCTTAACAAGATTCCTAACAAGGTTTAGGTTTCATCATTGATTTCGTCTATCCTAGCAAACCATGATGAGTGACGACTTCAGCCTCTGGCTATTTTTTTACGTAGTAGTATTCAGGCGTAGAGCTTCAAACGACTAAGTATTACACGTCGCTTTTCAACACTATACTTATCATTAGAGGCGATAGAAGGACCGCAATATGAACAGGATTCGGATAGACATCGTTTCAGATGTTGTTTGCCCATGGTGCATTATTGGCTACAAACGCCTTGAGCACGCCCTTAATAACCTTAGTGATAGTATTGAGGCAGATATCTATTGGCACCCGTTTGAGCTTAACCCGGCAATGGGTGAAGAAGGTCAGAACCTGCGTGAGCACCTGCACGAAAAGTACGGTACCAGCGAAGAAGCCAGCATCTCGGCTCGCGAAACACTGACTCAACTAGGCAAAGAGGTTGGCTTCAAGTTCAACTTCTATGACGGGATGAGAATCTACAATACGCGCAAAGCTCATCAGTTGCTGATGTGGGCACAAAGTGAGAATAAGCAGTTTGAGCTGGAACAGGCTCTGTTTAAGGCCTATTTCTCCGATGCTATGGATGTGAGTGATTCACAGGTATTGCTTGAGTGCGCGGCATCTGTCGGGCTTGATAGCGAAGTCGCCAGCAACATTATCAATGATGAAAGTTGGGCCGAGGCCGTAGCAACGACAGAACAGCAGTGGCTAGAAGCCGGAATTAATGCGGTTCCGGCAATTATCATCGATAGAAAACATCTAATCTCCGGAGCACAAACGACAGAATTGTTGATGTCAGCCCTACAACAAATCAGCGAAAGTGCAGAGCAAGCGAACGGCGAGTAAGAGCTCTGTTGATATCAGAGCTCTTTAAAGCGGAGTGTTAGTTTTTCACTTTCGCAATCAGGTGCCAGACAGCCACCACAATCAAACCTGCTGCCACACCTATCAACCCGTTAAGTAATGACGGGAATAGTGCCTTAGCTAAGGAAAGGTTTGGGATATTCATGATGATAGGTTCGATCCAGTGGTGAATCGCAGGCACGTTGTGCACCACAATACCACCACCAACCAGAAACATCGCCGCAGTCCCTATCACAGCTAAGGCTTTCATTAACTTGGGCGCAAAGCTAATCAGCCCTCGACCTAATGCTGCAGCGAAACCCTGACCTTGCGAACGTCGCTCCAGATAGAAGCCGAGATCATCGAGTTTTACAATCCCAGCCACCAACCCGTAGACACCAATAGTCATCAGTACAGCAATCAGGCTGACAACAAGTATTTGCGCTAAGGTAGACTCCCCCTGAACAGTACCTAGCGCAATAACGATAATTTCCGCAGATAAGATAAAGTCGGTACGAATCGCTCCTGCAACTTTGTTTTTCTCATACTCTTCGATCGAGAGCGTCGTATCGATAGCCTCGCTGTGCTTTTCGTCGGACTTATGAGTCAGCTTCTCAATGATTTTCTCTGCGCCTTCATAACAAAGGAACAAGCCACCAATCAACAGCAAAGGCATGATCAGCCACGGAATGAAGGTACTAATCAATAGCGCTGCTGGTACCAGAATCAGTTTATTGCGAAATGACCCCTTCGCCACGCTCCAAACTACAGGAATTTCTCGCTCAGCTGAGACTCCGGAAACCTGCTGCGCGTTGAGCGCCAGATCATCCCCTAATACACCGGCTGTCTTTTTTGCTGCGACTTTGGACATCAATGCAACATCATCAAGAACTGTCGCGATATCATCAAGTAAGGTTAATAAACTCGCACCTGCCATTATTCGGTCTCATATTAAATTCATTCATAATGTAACTAAATGTAACACTGCCAACCTAAAGCTCAAACTCAATTGAGGTCAGGGCCAGGTCAATCTTTTCAGTTACGTTAGAGAATATTTGCCTGTAACCTACCAGCACTCTATTCTAACCGCTGTTTATTAATAATAATTAAGGCAAGGTAATGCGCAGTACTTACACTTATCCAATCGGTACTCCTGGTCAAAAATGGGGTGATGCGGAAAAAATCGCATGGCGTGAACAAACTTCAATCAAACGAGAATATCAGCAGGAAGTGGTGCCAAAGATTAAAGCACTGGCCAGCCAGTTTGATGTCGAGCAGTACGGAGCTCTTTCCTACGACCCGGAACGTTACCCATTGTTCTGTATCAAAACCAAAAACTGGCATGCATCAAAACCAGTTGTGTTGATCACAGGTGGAGTTCATGGCTATGAGACAAGTGGTGTCCATGGCGCATTAAAGTTTGCGGCTAATGAGATGGCCAGATACAGCCAACACTTTAATATCGTCGTTGCGCCTTGCGTGAGCCCTTGGGGCTACGAAATCATCAACCGCTGGAACCCACTGGCGATTGATCCAAACCGCTCATTCTATCCAGATAGCCCGGCAGAAGAATCAGCCAATCTAATGGCACTTGTCGCTTCAATTGAAGGCGATTTCCTTGTCCATATCGATCTGCATGAAACCACCGACAGTGACGAAGAAGAGTTTCGCCCGGCGCTCGCCGCACGTGACGGCATTGAGTACATTGAAGGTATGATTCCAGATGGTTTCTACACCGTAGGTGACACCGAAAACCCTCAACCGGAATTCCAGGCAGCGGTGATTGAGTCGGTCGCAAAAGTGACTCATATTGCTCCTGCTGACGACAAAGGCGAAATCATTGGCTCAACGGTTGTCCAGCATGGCGTGATCAACTATCCAATGGTTAAACTAGGCCTATGTGGCGGCGTCACTAACTGCACTTATGGCACAACCACTGAAGTGTATCCAGACAGCCCGAAAGTGACCGATGAAGAGTGTAATGACGCTCAGGTTGCAGCGATTGTCGGCGGACTAGATTACGTTATCGCACAAAGCGCGTAACCTCGTCGGATAGGACGGTTAGAAATGAAAAGAGCAATGACTGGCATTGCTCTTTTTTTGTTTAAAGGTTCGGGAATCTGGCGTTGAACTTTTCTAAGCTTACCGCCCCTGCGATACGATTTGACTCCAGCTCGGTTCCATTAGCGGAATAGAAGAAAATCGCCGGTGGACCAAATACCTTGCGTTCAGACAGCCACGCCATTTGCTCTGGGGTGCTGTCTGTAACATCGAGTTTTACCGTTTTCCAGCCTGCCAACCTTGCTTTGACATCGGAATCGCTAAAGATCTCTTTTTCTATCACTTTGCACGACACGCACCAGTCCGCATAGAGATCAACCAACACAGGCTGTTTGGACTCCTTGGCGTCTACTAACTCATCCTGTAGGGCTGAGATATTTGCTACTTTGACAAATGATTGCCCTTGTTGCTGGGAAGCAGACTTTGCCGAACTTGAATGAAGGGGATCGAGAGGATCTGAACCGCCTGTTATAAATCCTACAAACAGGATTAAACCATAGAAGAGTGACATAAAGGCAGACAGCTTTCGCATTCTGGCCCAACCGGGGGAAGCAGCTTCCAGCGCACCAAAATGAACGCCTGTGCCAATCGCCAACATCGCCCATAACAACATGATTAACCATTCAGGTACGAAGCGACTCAGCAATACGATAGCAACGGCCAGTAGCAGCACACCAAACATCTGCTTAACTGCAATCATCCACGCTCCGTTCTTCGGCAGCAATTTACCTCCACTAACCCCAATCAGGATTAATGGTATACCCATGCCCAATGCCATGATGAATAGTGTGATGCCACCAAATACCCAATCCTGCGTAGTTGATACGTACAACAGAGCACCTGCTAGTGGCGCACTGACACAAGGAGATACAACCAGAGCAGACACCGCCCCCATGCCAAATACACTTGCGACACGACCACCACCCAACTTATCGGAACGGGTATTGAGTCTGTTTTGTAGCGATGAAGGCAGCTGGAGCTCATAAAAGCCAAACATGGCTAATGCCAGAGCGACAAACACCAGTGCGAAAAGAGTCAGCAGCCAAGGCTGTTGCATCGCTGCCTGTAGGTTGACCCCTTTAGCGATTGTCGTAACAAGAATACCTGTTATTGCGTAACTGGTTGCCATTCCCAATACATACGAGGTTGATAAGACAAAGCCCTTACGGCCAGTCATCTGAGAGTCACCACCTATGATACTGGATAATATTGGCACCATTGGCAATACACACGGGGTCAGCGATAAGCCTAGCCCCAGCAGGAAGAACACCAATACGGCTTGAACGCGCGACGCACTGCCTAAAAACTCAGATAATCCATCAGTATCTTCAGCCAGCGCAGCAACATCTTGCCAGACACTGCTATCCGTCGTTGCTGGATTTGCCTGTTCTGGAACAGCCAGGGTGATAGTCTGAGGCAAATAACATAATCCTTTATTCGCGCAACCCTGATAACGGATTTTGATATTGCCCTGACCACTGTAAGGCAAAGTGACCGTAACGGGTTTATCAAACACCTCAACTTCACCGAAGTACTGGTCAGTTTTAGACTTACCTGGCCAGGAGTAGCTTACATCTCCCAATGTCACTGAGTCATCGGCTTTAAAGTGAAAGCGAGACTTATATAGGTAGTAATCAGGGTGGACAGCAAAATGAACTTGCAAACCAGAGTCACTCACTGACCACTGATAAGGGAAGGCCTGCTCGACAGGTAAGAAATCATCTTGCTGCGCAATAGTGGTGAATGACAGAAACACCATTAAGGTGACAAAGAGCCGTTTCATTGAGTTAGAAACTCCGTATCTTGATGTATTTTAAGTTGATCATCGATAAAGATGACGCCAGCTTCACTGGGAATAGAAAGTAAGGGGTCGATCGTTAACGCAGTACTTATTGCGCCAGCCTCTAAAGCAGTGGGCGCAACAACAGTAACCGACAAAACGTTTGTATGCGTCCCCTGCTCTGCCAGAATGTGCGAGGTTTTGCCGTCTGAGAACTTAGTCTGGCGCTCGTAATGAGCAGACGTCGTCAACGCTGCATTAGCAAGCGGGAGAGAGAAAAACGCCTCACTGGGGTTAGCCGGATTGACTACTGCGACATTAAACGCCTCATTGTTTGGTTTCATGCCAAACGCACGAATGTCGCCCCCGAAGTTAATCAAAGCCGCCTTTGCTCCAAGATTTTGCGCAATATTAATCGCCTGATCGATGGCAAACTCTTTAATCACCCCGCCTAAGTCAATTCGGGTTTGTGGGTGTGCGAAGAGCAACTCGCTGCCAATGATTTCCCAAGCTGATACTCCCATCATAGGTTTAGCGAGCTGATATGCCTCAGCTCGGCTCAACTGATGATTATTGCGTAGCAACCATTTAATCGAGCCGACGGTTGGGTCGAACACCCCTTGAGTCCCTACTACAATGTTTTTGAGCGCCTGAAACACCACCAGAGATTCATCGTCGAGTTGTACCCGATTGTCACTGCGTTGATTCAGTTCGCAGGTCAGCCATGATTGATCTGAATAGAAGTTATATTTTTTTTCCAGTCGACGCGTATTGTGCTCAATCATCTGCGCTAGTTGGCTCGATTTAGACGAGCCAAACAGTTGTACTTCACACGGTACCGTCATCGCGGTAAAGCGATGCACTACAGGCATTCTAGAAGGCATAGCTCGCTCCAATTGCCCACCAGTTGGCCTCAAAGCCGTTTGACTGTTCATAGTAGGCACCGAGCAGGTTTACCCGTACGCCTTTATAGACCTTAAAACTTGCGCCAACTTCATAAGCATTAGCAGTGTAGTTACCTAGTCTAAGGTCTGAGGTCGCGTACCCTGTCGCAGCAAAGGTTTTATCTTCGCTATAAGGATCTCGATAAAAGTCTGCAGCGTCCTGGGTGTACCAGAAATACCCCGGCGCTATGGTGAACCATTCTGTCACCGCCCAAGAGACTTTACCGCCAATCTGATGAGACTTAACTCCCCAGTCATCCTGAAACCACTTGTATCTCGGTCTTAAAACCAATGAGTCAGTTAACGACCAGAATGCTTGAAGATTGACACCACCCGACAAACGAGTGTCAGGTCTGGAGTCCTGCGCCAGAAAGACTTCATCGACTCCGATCTTGCCATCATCATTGATATCGATTTCACGAAGTACAGTAAGGTAATGATTGCTTAAGTAACCTTGTCGGTAGCCAGCATAACCAGTGAACACCGCATATAAGTTTGGTGAAAAGACTTGCGATAAACCGGCTTCAGCACTACCGGTGAAAATGTTTTCCCACTCTTGGCTGTTGGCGTAATTTTCATATTTCTGGAAGGCAAGAGTTCTATCGAAAAGTGCAGACACCCCCAGACTGTATGAGCGGTTTTTTTGTGAGTCGGCATAAATCAGTCCCTTTCCGTTAAAGCCCAGACTCTGGTAATCCTCTTCAACCGAGAAGTTGTGACCTAATGTCCATTCGTTACGATCTTCATCTCTATAGGTTGCACTGGCACTGAACGACTTACGTTTATCCTCTAAAGGCACCTTCTGAATTTTATAAGCACTAGCATGGGGATCGTAACCAGAACGAATGACCTGATCAGTTTTAGCCTGAGCAGCCTCGGTTTTTTGCGCACGGTTAATCGCATCGGGAACCGTTTCGACAGGCGTGGTTGCTCCCCACGCCGGAGAGGCACCAGATACCGAGTCATAACCAACTTCAACGTTGATTGTCCAGTCCAGACCAATGCTTTTTTCTAGCGAGAACACGCTGTCTTTCGCTTCAACTTTATCGTCATATTCTTGGTAATTTAAGTAATGAATAGAAATATGGTCTTCTGCCATTACGTTGTTTGCCACTGCCGCCGCACCTAGCAGCGTTAAAGGTAATTTTTTCATTTTTCTGTATTTTTTTATTTGTTAGTTACAACCACAACCGCCACCACCGACGCCGCTACCACCGACCGAACCTTGCTTGTAAGCAAAGACTTTTTCAGAAAACAGATCGAACTCAGGCACTGGTCCACCAGGCTTCATCTCTTTCTTCGCCAGCGTGCCCTTTTCCCACGGTTTAACTTGCTTAATGCCAAGCGCCTTATCGACAAACTCTAAGGAAGACTTATTCACTTTTTTCGGCTTGTTCAGTTTCAGTTGCGCAGTATTTGGTTTGACCATCTCAACTTTGCGTCTTGCAGCCGATGCCGAGCCATCACTGCTATAAACTGTGTTTGAAACAACCTCTTCCTCAATCAATCCTGAGTCATTAGCGATCTGTGTTTGCTTGGGCTGTACTTTGCCAAGACCACTGAGGTCTATTTTTGGCGCGCTGGAAGCAGTAGACGAAAGCAATAGCGCCAGAGTCATAAAAACTAAGCGAGACAGAGTCGTCATAGCTCCACTCCCATTTCAGCCAGATCTGCGGTGATCACTTGACTAATATTGTTGATGGCGCCAAAACGTACTTTAAGAACTTGCCCCTGATAGATGTAATAAAGCGCTGGCATACCAATGGGTTTAAATTCATTGACTAGCTCTTGGTCAGGGTCATTAACAACTGGAAAGTCCAGACCAAGCTGTTTTTGAAATGCCAGGCCGACCTCGACTTCTTCATCCACATCGACCCCCAGAACAGTAACGCCTGTCCCTTCAAGAGACTGGTATAGATCGTTGACTTCAGGAAGCTCATGGCGACAAGAAACACACCACTCAGCGAAGAAATCGACAATGGTTAATTTGTTTGAGTCAAGTGACAGCCGCGACTTAGCCGTATCAGTTAACATCTCACCTTCTTGAAAAGCCCATAACGGCGAGGACATCACCAGAGCAAGCGTGATAAGCCATTTTCTAAACATGTTTTCTCCTTAAGTTATTGTTTTATTTTTTGATCTGAATAGACCTAGTTGTTGCCAAAGTTGAATTTTGTGTCGTACTCAATGCTCAGCAATTGAGAGAAATAATCGTCAAGGTCTTGGGTGTTGTTTGCCGAGAACACAGCCCCTGCGCTACCGGCACATCGCGTGAACTGTTCCAATCGCCAGCTTTGAACACCAAAGCCGATAAAGTTAAGTTCAATGCCTAAATCCTTGGCGCGCGTGCACAGGCCGGCATTGATCAGTTCATCCAAATGACTATTGTCGTCCATGCCATCTGTCATCAGGACTAACTTACGCTGGACGTTATCTTGATTGCGGTTCGGACCAACTCGCCATGCACTTTGCCAATTGGGCGTTAACTGACGAAGCCCCCACAGCAAACCTTGATAAGAAGCCGTACTGCCAATTGTTTGCAGACGGTTTACCGCATCAACGACATCATTCAGATTTGAGGTAAGCGGCAAAATCACAGAGGTTAAGCTACAGTCTGAGCTTGATGAAGACGTCGTGACCGGTGCTTGGTCATGAGTGACGTCGAGATTGGCGACCGTATTGGCTGGTGAAAAACTTCCGCCAGAATTAACCGTTGCATCAACACAAAGTGTCCCACCCGACTTCAACCAGGGAGCATCCGTCACGGAGACACCATTGGAAAACGGCACAATAGAGACCTTGATATGATCCTGCCCTGCGACATTAGCTTGCTGGCTTCTCAGAGTTGTTAGACCACGGTTTAGAATCGATTTGAGTTCATCAAGAGCTCCCATCATCGAGCCTGATATGTCCAGCACTAGCACTAGTTCAATCGGGTCGCTGTCTGTCACTTCTGTAACATAGACTTTCTGCGATGCTGTAACACCTGCCACATAAGACGCATCGGAAAATGTCAGCGAAGTGAATATCGACGAATAACTATAGCCAAGCTCGACTTTACAGCCACTGCTTGCGCCCAGAGTCGCCGTAACCTTATCTATCTTCGGCTTGTAGTAATCCAGATAACCCTGAGCAATGCTGCGGTCATACTCACCACGAAACTCACATGCAAGACTCGCTGTATCAACGGCTTGCATTGCCCGGTTGGACAGCAGTACCTGATAGCCGATTACGATTGTCGAAGCCGCAGCAATGATCATGGGAATCAACATCGCCAGATAGCTAATTGCGACTGACCCCCGTTGCTTCGACAACAAACGACTAGAGTGCATAGCGACCTCCAATCATTACAGCGTTGCTTGATAAACGAGCAGGTAATACCAAACCACTCAACTCAAACTGGGAATCGCGGCTAAAAGGCTGCTCGACACATAGAGTGGCCTGAATAAGCGTTGCCGTTCTGCCTTTAAGGGACTTTTCCTCACGTTGGCTTTTAGGAGCTAACTCTGACAGTGCATCAATAGATGAAGCTGCAGGACAGTTCGCGCCCTGAGCTAACGAAACAGAATCAGGCAAGCCTGTAACTGGATCCTGACGACGAACGTCGATCACTAACGAGACATTGTCGTCATCAAACCCACTTGGCAACATGCGCTGAGCAATGGTGAGTAAATCCTTGGCGCTCAGCTGCTGATTGACCGACTCCTTAAGCGACTTCCCATCTGCTAGCGATGCTATAACAAGCTTGTCATCAAACGTACGCGCGACAACATCTGCTAGCATAAAAGCGGTGCTATCGAGCCGTGCTTGCGTATAGATCAAACGATAGATAGAGATCAGGCCAAAGGCGATGACCATAATGCCGACAACAACAAACGGAAACTCTATCGAAGCAACCCCTCGCTGCTGACGTAATAACTTAGTTGTCATATGCCACCACCATTACACGTTGCAGTGTCATCGACTCCTTCCACATCGCGCTGAGCTTGGGAATCAATAAGAACGAAAAATCGTAGGTCACGATGTACTGCGCTAACTTAGCCTCAGAAGCTGAAGAGCTGCGGTAGTTAGCCAAATCGCTAATTGTCTTTGCGTAACGTGGACTGGATAGAGTCAGGTTTTCGATATCAATCAGCGGGAAAGAGGCCAGTTTGGCTTCGACACTCTGGTCTGCGCTATATGAAGGCTTCGTTGAGCGGGCAAGGCGCATTGCATGATTGACTGCAGAATCAAACACCATGTTGAGCCATAAAAATCGAGTCAGCTCAAAAACGGCCAGCAACAATAGAACAAATGGAAAAGCGATCAGGGTGAACTCTACCGTCTGACTGCCTTGTTGACGCTTCATTGAACCGCTTCCTCAACCTGACTTGCCAGATTCGAGTAAAACTGCTCATTACGCTCAAGTTCCGCCTGCGATAGATCTTGTGCTGCCACCTGCTTAGCTGCCGCGACATCACCGTTCATCGCATAAGATAACGCTAGATTAAGCCGCATTTTACTGCTTGCTTCACCACGCTGATAAATTGGGTAGAGAATTCGAATACTCTGGCCTGGCTTACCATCAAGCATCCATGCCAAAGCAAGATTGTTTCGGTACTCAACACTATCAGGCTTAATCGCCAATGCTTGGTTGAATGACTCTCTGGCTGCCTGGAAGTCTTGCAGCAGAGAGCGCGTCACACCAAGACTGTTCAACGCTACATCATCGGTTTTATTGGCATCACTCGCGTTAGTTAACGCCTGTTGCGCTTCATTCAGGTTACCCAACGCAAGCTGCGCGCGACCAATTTCACGCTCAAACTGAGGGGATGGCGAGAGCGCCTGTCCCTTATTGAGATAATGCAGTGCCTCGTCATACCGACCTGACTGATTGCAGGCTGTGCCAGCAAGAAACAGCAACTCAATATCCTCTGGGTTTGACTCCAGTCTTTGTTTGTAAATCAGTAAGGCATTATCTGAATGCCCATTGATCAATGCGGTATTTGCCAGCTTGAGTTCATCACTTTCCACTTGCTGTGGGGTAGTTTGACAACCGAGTAATGCAGCCCCAAGAACAAGGGCAATAATCGACTTTTTCATAATTGACCTATGGTTTGGAAAAGGCTCAGCACCATTGGTGCTACAATGATGACGACAACAGGCATCATGATGAAAACCACTAGAGGAAAAGACATTTTGGCTGGAATCTTTCCCACCCACTCTTCCAGCTCTAACATTTGATACTGGCGATTATCTGAAGCAATTAACTTCAGTGCTTCCGCCATTGGCGTACCGAACTTTAATGCCTGAGCCATAGTGACAATCATGTTGTTCACTTCAGGTAGCTTGAGTCTTTCATCGAGATTAAACAGTGCTTTTTGCGGGGAATCCAAAACCGCGATTTCATTCGCCGTCTGCAACCACTCCCGAGACAGGGATTGAGAAATGGTTTTCATCTCTTCACCCACAGTGTTGAATGTCGTTTCGAGACTTTGACCTGAAGAGACACACACCACCATGAGATCGAGTGCATCGGGAATGTTTTTCGCGATGTCGTGAATTACAGCCTTCACTCGCCAGTCAACAGCTCTGTCGATGGCAATACCTGTTATGACAGCAACAGCGATGATCTCGGCAATCCCAGTGGCGTCCAATGACAGCTGCTGGTAGAAGAACCATGCAACGCCGCCACACACCATCGAAACCAAACGAAGGGTCATAAAAATCGACTCTGCCTGAGGAGAGTGGTAACCAAGCATGGTTAACTTTCTTGCCCGTTGAGGGTTGCTCGGCCAACGTAAAATCCCACCTCGTGACGCTTGTACCGCACCAAAACGAGCAACACTATCAAGACGTTTCCTGACGCTGTCATATTGCGTTGCATGAAGATACCCGGTGATGGAGCCTAATATACCCAACAGCAGACAAATGATTCCGATTGACAGGATCATGTGAACCTCCTGTTTCTGGTCATTAACTGCAGGCTTAAGGCACCAATTACAATGCTCACAGCGCAGTAGACTAAGACAGACTGACCGGATTCGGTTTCAATCAATACACCGAACAAAGAAGGATTCACCCAGGCAACCACTGCCAGAAGACCAAGTGGCAGAAGGGAGAGAAAACGTGCAGCCATACGAGGTTCTGCGGTCAGACTTTTCACTTTCTTCTGCATAGTACGATTGTCATGCAGGGTACGACTCAGGCTATGCAAAATATCGCGCAGTTGACCACCGCTATTCTGGTTAAGCACCAAGGCAATGGTGAAGTAACGAAACGCTTTATAGGGCAAGCGAACACACGCTTCATTCAGCGTGTGTTTCATCCCGTGCCCCAAAGCAAGCTGGTCTTCTATACGTGAAAATTCACGACCAAGCAGACCATCTTGTGCTTCTGCGACCTGAGAAATGGCTTGAGGTACCGATAAACCAGCCGATACTGCTCGACTGATTAAACCGAGAACCTGAACAATACTCTGCTCAAACTCTTCTACCTGCTGTCGCTTACGAACGACGAACAAAACCAGGCCAATAACAAGGGCAGCAAGTAGTCCTGCCGCTAGTCGCCATTGAATATCCAACATGGTCAAAAACAAGTAACCGCCAACAGGAAGACCAGCGCAGCAACACAACAGCAACGCTCTGTCCTTTGCACTAAACAGCGCATCTAAACGCACTAGAAAGCGCGAGCTCACTGTTGCAGGGGCCGCTTTTCTCAATATTGATGGCGCAGCCTCTTCTCGCCCTTGCAGATTTAACCCATCAAGTCGAACAGCGAGCCTGACTTTGAGCACACGACGACGAATAGCCCAAACAGCGCCACACACAACAACGAATGAGACGAGGAGGTAGATCATAGCTCTAGCTCCATCGCTCGACGTAATTGCGGCTCTAACTGGTAGTGCGCAGCTTTGGCCGCAAACTGAGGCAAAGTTCGGCTCGATTTGAATGTACCGATCAAATTACCTTGAACATCTTCACCACTGGAAATGTAGCGGTAGAGATCCTGAGAAACGTACTGGTCCCCTTCCAGACCCAAAATCTCGGTGATTGCGACAACACGTCGCTTGCCGTCACGCATTCGTTCCACCTGAACAACAACATCAATCGTATCCGCTACCTGACGTCTTAAGGCGAACAACGGCAGATTGGATTGCGCCATCATCAGCATGTTCTCCAAACGTACCAATGCATCAGTTGGAGAGTTGGCGTGCAGTGTAGAGAGCGAGCCATCGTGACCGGTATTCATCGCCTGCATCATCTCAAAGGCTTCTTCACCACGAACCTCACCAAGGATGATTCGATCCGGGCGCATTCGCAGTGAGTTCTTAACCAGTTCACGTTGGCCAATAGCCGGCAGTCCCTCTGCGTTCGCTGGTCGAGTCTCGGCTCTGACGACGTGGGGTTGTTGGAGCTTAAGTTCAGCCGCATCTTCAATGGTCACGATCCGCTCTGTTGGAGAGATGCTGAAGGACATCGCATTGAGCAAGGTGGTTTTACCTGCGCCCGTTCCCCCTGCAACCAACACGTTAAGTCTTGAACGAATGATGACATCAAGCAGCTGAACCATGTTGTCAGACATTGCACCGTTGGCAGCCAGTTGATTTAACGACAACTTGTCCTGTGTGAACTTACGAATAGAGATGTAGGTTCCGTCTAGCGCCAATGGTGGAATCATCACATTGACACGACTGCCGTCCTCCAAACGCGCGTCGACCAGCGGCGAGGTTTCGTCGATTCGTCGACCAATCTTGCTCACGATACGTCTTGCCAGGTTGATTAACTGCTCTTCACTGCGAAAAACAACGTCGGTTTTATGCAGCTTACCTAGCTTTTCGACATAAACCTCTTTATAGCCATTAACCATGATATCGGACACAGCAGGGTCATTAATCAAAGGCTGTAAAGGACCGAGACCGCACATCTCATCCACCAGTTGTTTGACGACACTCGAGACTTCGCGATGACCAAGAGGCAACTGACCCGCCGAAACGATATCCGTCACCAGATGATGAATACGCCCCTCCAGCTCGACAGGGCTAAGTTTCACGACCACACTCGGCTCAATAGCTTCAACCACTTTGCCATGAATATACTGGTAGTGTTCTCTTGCCGGATCGACCGGGGACATCGCTCGCTTTGTCGTGCTCGCTGCGCTGGAATCTACTTTTCTTCTAGAAGTGGTAAACATTAAGCACCTCGTAACCAACGTTTGCGCTTGATAGCCACATCGCCATTCACCTTGCTGGCGAGCTGCTCGAACGCACGGGATACTTTGCGGTTACCATTCAACATTGAACGCCCGAGAGACTCTTTAACCAGGAAGTGGTTAGGAGCATATGGGATTGCCACATCAACAGTGACACCCAAGGCGCGTTGTACGTCGTTACAGTTAATCAGTGAGGCTTTATCAGATTTAGTATGATTGACAACAATCAGGTTTAGTTTGCCGTCACGCACCGTGGCTGTTGATTCCAATGCAGCAAGGATTTGACCTGTGTTGCGAATCGATGCCAGTGTCGGCTCAACGACCAGAATGCGTACGTCCGCTTGTGCCAATGAGCTAAATCCAATCTGGTCACGCATAGAGAATGACGGTAGATCCAGAACTAAGGTATCTGAATGTTTTAGTGTGAATCTTCTGAAATGGTCCAGAGCGCTCTTTTCTGGCCAGAACGGCGCTGAATCGAGCGGCAAATAGCCTGTAAACAACATCAGGTTATCGGCAACTTTTATACCGCTGCGTTCGTACACTACCGGCTCTAATCGTTCTGGGTACTGAAGCATCTCCACCAGGGCGGTATTGCCCTGAACATCAAACTGAAGGTCGAGGTCACCGGTGGCGAAATCCATATCAGTAACCGTCACGCTTTCCCCCCTTGTCACCAGTTCTCTGGCCAGGTTTGCAGCGATTGTTGACGCGCCAGCACCACCTTTTGCACCTACCACAGAGATCACTTTACCCTGCGAAGCATCCGCTTTGCTTACGGCGAACTCAGTCGTGGCAAACGCATTTGAATCGATCGGGTTTAGTACGTATTCGCACGCCCCCGCCGCGACCATAGATCGATAGAAAGCGATCTCAGGGTTGTCACCAATCGCGACAATTTGAGCCCCCGTTTTAACCGCTACGGTATGCAATAAGCTCTCGGCTTGTGCTAGGGAGAGTCGAGAAACATCCAGTACCACGATGTCATAGCCGTGCTTAACAACGCTTTTTACAATCTGTTGATCATCAACCTCGACCTGATCGATATTGCTGATACCCTTTTCGGCAAAGGCGACCGACAGAGAATACATATCGAGCTCATTCGTCGCCGCAACTAATACAGACATAGAGTGTTTATTCATATCAGTTAGCTCCAAACCCGGTAGTAATTGCGCCCTGGCTGTCCGTCTCACTTGTTGAGGTATCAACAGGCGAAATATAACCCTCAATCGACGAAACGGCTTTCGCGCCATTGGTTGGGCCTAACTTCTCACCAACAACCAAGTCTTTCGGGTTGGCGACCATTTGCGCTAAAGCGACCGAGTTAGCACAACCGAAAGAAGGGTGCTGTTTGTAACGGTTAAGGAAGTTATTGGAGTACTTCTGCACATGGCATTTTGGTTGTTTAACCTTGAAAGATTCCGCCAATATCTGAACGTCACCCTGTGACTGTTCTTTGCTATCGACACGCTGAATATTGTTTGCTGCGATACCTTGGGCGATCAGCAACTGTTCGATCTGCTCGAGGCTGCTCTTGCCTATTGCACTGTAGCTAACCAGCTTCACTTTCACGCCATACGCCAAACCCTTACGTTCGAAGAATTGCTGAATCCCTTCACTCTGTTTCGAACTCAGCGTTGCGCCGTTGAGTTTGAGCGTTAGCTTGTTAGTCACTGACACCACATCCAGAGCGGGCGCTTTCTCAATTGGTGTTGAGGTACACCCACCAAGCAATACCAAGGCAGGTAAAATGTATTTGATCATATGTTTAATTACCTTAGTAGTAGAATCCGTTGTCACCGAGTAAGCGAGGTGCGCGGTTGTCTGTATAGGTCGCTTTACCTTTAACCTGCTTATCGCGTTTACGAGGTATTGCCAGTAAGCGTTCGAGATCACTTAACGGCAGTAAGCTATCCGTAGGTAATGGAATCGCGTCATTACGCACAGGCTCGACAAGATAAGCCGTGGCAATAATGATCAGCTCTGTTTCGCGGCGTTGATAATCGCTGGAACGAAACAGACCGCCCAACACTGGCATATCTCCAATACCAGGTAACTTTTGCAGTTGGTCAATTTCACTGCTCTGCAATAAGCCACCCAAGGCAAAGCTCTGACCGCTTGCCAACTCAATGGTGGTGGTTGCTCGGCGAGAAGTGAATGACGGATAAGTATTACCATTCAATGTGGTTTGGTTATCCACTGAAATGCTGCTCACTTCTGGAGAAACACGCAGGCTGATTCGATCGGGTCCCAGCACAACAGGAGTAAAGTTGAGGTTTACACCAAACGGTTTGTACTCAACCGTCGCTGTGTCGCCAATAATAAGAGGCAGTGGGATCTCGCCACCCACTAAGAAGTTTGCCTCTTCTCCAGACATCGCGGTCAGATTTGGCTCAGCGAGGATAGACATTGTCCCATCTGATGCGAGAGCATCAATCAGAGCGCCTAAAGTTGGCTTACCCCAACTGCTCACGTCCCAGGCCTTGGTGTACAAGAAGCTACCCATTCCCGACTCTAAAGAACCCCACTTAATGCCCAGCTTGTTCGATACATTGCGTGATACCTCGGCGATACGCACTCGGATATTGACCTGAGTTGGCATCGTTACGACCAGTTGGTTCACAAGCTCATTGCCAGAATCGCCCTGTTGTTCGCTCGTGTTGTTTGATGATTCAGAATCCGAGCTGCTGTCCGAGCTTTGTCCCGCAGTTGGCGGTGACAGGTAACCCTTAGCGATATTTACAATACTGTGAGCCATGACCGGAGTCGGCACACTGCCTTTGAGCCACAACTTACCACCTAACGACTCAGACTTAACGGAAGCTTCCGGGAACTGGCTTGAAATCAACGAGTTCAGTTCGAACGTGTCATGAGTCACCCGGATCTTATTGTTATAAATAACTCGTTCCTGAGCATTCAAGATCGTAATGGTCGCTGAGCCAGCCTGAAGCCCGAACACCATAATCTTTGTGTTGGTCATCGGTTGGTAGTCGGCAACATGAGTATTAGAAATGAAGATCGATTTTGCATCCTGAGGCAAATTGATCATCTTTGCTTGGTTAATCGTTACTTCCAGAGGCGCAGCCAATGAAGCAAACGAAAGAAACAGACCAGGAAGCAGTAACAAGCTCCACCAGCGGAATGTTGTTTTCATCGTGTCCTTTCCTATCACTGCTAGTTAGCCTTATCTTTTGTCGGTCTCAATTGAATCAAACCTAGATCTGGCGCGACTTGCTTGCTCTCCGGATTAATTTGAGTCGACTTGACGGTGTAGATGCTTTGGTCATCAGAGTCATCTTCACCCGCACCACGTAGTGAAAGTGTTAGTTTGCCGATCTGATTAGCCAACACAATTTGCGTTGCTTGCTCAGGATTCACCTCAAGTGACACCGAACTATTGTCAGGAAGATCGGCACCATAAGCGCTCCGTTTTTTCTGGAAGTTATCTGCGTCAGAGTACTGGTTAAATGCCAAAACTCTTACATCCTTAGCAATGGTAGTGACATACAGACCAGACACCTTATTGTCGTATTTTTTAAGCTCTTCAACCTCTGAGCCCAACAACAAGATATCGACTTTATCGCCAGGCTGAACAAAGCCAGAGTTGGCGGTCACTGAATCCACCGGGACGGAAATGGCGCGATAGCCATTACGTACTTTGAATGCCAGCGATACCCCGCCCTTTGGTGTGGAGAAATCGCCTGCTGACATCACCTGTCCGGCCAGAATTTCGCTATGGGCAATACCCGGTGTAAACTGCTGGACAGAAAAAGCTTCCCTGGAGATATAGTCCAGATAGTTATCAAGCTCTTGCTGCGATACTTGTTTCCACTCAAACATATTGAGCGTATAAGGCTGGCCGATATCCACTTTCTGCTTTGCCACAAGAACCCGTTTGAACGTTTCTGCTGCCGCTTGCTGTTGATCGTTTTTCTGCTCACTCTGACTTAACAACAGAATGGAAATCCCCACTGCTGAAAGGACAAGAGAAAGCAACATAAGTCGTTTCGCTGTCATGATTTTTCCTTAACTCAACGAAACTATTGGCCTGAATCTTTGGTCTGTTCTAGCGACGAGATGATCGTTTCATACGCACCTGTGATTGCACTGGTTAATCGCCCATCGCTTCCACCGACCAGTCCTAGTAATACCACTGACATTGCAGCAGCTAAGATGGCGTATTCAATAGCGGCAGCACCGCGTTGTTTTCTCTTATTCAGCATGAATAGACTCCTAATGTGAGACAGTCAGCCTCCCTCAAGAGGCTGGATTGGTTATTGTTTTAGAATTTGTATTTATTTAGCGGTAAAGCGGTATAGGTAACTGTAATGTGAATAATGATAGGCGGTACTAACCTCACTATCGGATGCATCCACCAGCTCTAATAGGCTATTGTCGGAAGCGGCAGTGACGTACTTTAATTGCGCTGGGTAACCGCTGTACGCTACCTCAATGTCGGTAAAGATTGAGTCGCGATAGACGGCTAGGTTCACCAGTTCGTTCGCCGATGTTAGCGTCCAGTTTGATTTGCCACAGACTGTTGAATCCACAAAGTTCTGCAGTTCAGCCTTTATGTCTTGATAACTTAAGAATCGAGAACTCGCATCAGGCTGGAATAACTGCCAGGTTTCTCCGGTGGCAACATTTTTCACGCATTGTGCACTAGCACGGTCTGCCACGGTCGCACCAGAATCTGACAGGAACTCCCACTCGACCGGGACACGCTTTACCAACCTCGCAAGCATGTAATTTTCATTTAACTGAGATTCAGAACGGTTATAGCCGCTACGATCTGCGTAGCTGTACTTTGAACCAAACTGGTATGCATACTGGTCATTGTCATCGTATGAATTTGATGACCAGTAGGAAAACTCTTTCCCCCCCTTAGACGACGACTTGTCATACTCAGGCAGCAGTGCACGATGATGGGGGAAAACACTAACATCAAGAGTATCACCACCATTTTTGACGCCCGCAATATTGACACTCACCAGTGCTTTGAGCTCACCGACAGTCGGAATTTCCCAGTCAGGAACGCCACAAAGTACTGCTGTATTGGCCTGTTCAAGATAACCATTTGCGCCTAACAACGAAGGTTTCTCAGCGTCTTCATTCTGATAGGCTACGTTGTCAACGCCATTTGGGTGACCATCCTGTAAAAGCGTCCAAAGTCTCTGATTGCCAATCGCGCTGGTATCTTTAACACATCGCCAGCCTTGAGCATAAGTCGCTGATTTAGGTAGGAATCGACCAAGCATATCTATTTTGGCAAAACGTCCGTCAATCAGAGCAGCACTCTCGCTGACTTGATATCCTGCTTGATGAGCGCGCCTTAAGCCTTCAAGCGCTGTAGCAGCAAGCGAATCCAGATCATTTTGCTCTGAAACGGTATGAAGCTCGTCTAGCAGCTCATTGATCGAGGTAATCAGATCAGCAAAATGGGGATCAAGCCCAAGCAGTGAATTCGACAAAGCTTGTTTTAATGCTTTTATTCCTTTGTAGTCAGACTCAATCATCGACATTGTTTCGAAAAATGCCAACGTAGCTTGGTGTATCTCAAGGCCGGCGGAACCATTTGCTAAGGTTGCATCAGCATTTGCCATTTGAACCGAGTGCTGTTGGAAGTCTGCGAGTTTTGCCGCAAATGTATTCGACTCAACCAGACTGTTCATCGCCATATAGTTGCTCTCAAGCTGAACATACTGACGTTGATATTCAGACACCTTACTCATCAAACTCACACTATCAGCATCGGCACGACTTTGTATCGCACTCGCTTCAAAGCGCAGTTTCGCCAGGGTCGTAATGGTCGATTCTCGGGTCACATCCCACTGTTTGATGATCGAATCTAATGACGCTTGCTGTGAGCGTGCTTCGCTCGCCAGAGTAGGATAACTTTTTGAGCCATTCTGGTTGTCACGAACCCAGTCAGTTAGCGCCTGTTGCGCTTGAACCAGTTGATTGTTTTGAGCCGTAAGCGTGGCACTTAACGCACTCACTTGTTTGCTGGCATTGGCAAGTAACTTATCACTGCCTGGCAGCTGCCATTTAACATGCGGATAGCTCGACCAGCGATTCGAAGGTGTTAGCCCATCTTTTACTGAAACAATCAGTCCTGATGAATCTTCAGCCCACACTGAATCTCCTGTGCTGACCATCATTTCTTGCGCAAATAGAGGGATCGATGAGCTCAAGCGCTGAGTTAACTGTACAGCCTCGTCAACACTGAGCAACGTCCATTCAGAAATACCGCAGTCATCGATTGTGCTTACATCTACTGAGTCTGCTGAACTAGTATTATGTCCCCTTGTCCAGAATACAGGCTCACCTTTGCCCTGAGTATCGTACTCTGCGATACATTCAAAATTAGAAGAAATCCAACGGTTAAATGCTTTTACGTCAGCGACTTCACCGCTAGTCAGCATCGGCACATATTGCACAACGGCAAACTGGCCAGTCGCGTTATCCGCATCAAACCAAAGTGGTTCCCCTACATCGTTTGAGCGACCTAAAATGGCATTTTTTCTCACCCTGATAGCGACGTCACTATTGGCATACGCTTGTGGACCAATAAACTGCGGCTTAGCTGATGCGGTTTGCCAAGTCGCTCCCTGATCATTAGTGAACTCATAATGGTGTGGTTGATCGTAGGACACACCATTAAATTCAACGTATTCCCAGTCAACCATATTGGTCGTCACTCGATCTTCGACTCTGACCAAGGCTGACGCTGGCGGATGAATTTTAGGCGCTTGAGTAAATGGCTGTCGGTTTGACGCTGATGCACCCGCAGGCATACCATTCGACGCATTAGCGCGTACTCGGATATGAACACTTCCTGCCGCTTTATCGATGTCACCAACAACAATCGGCTTGGTTTTTACCTGACTCCAGCTTGAACCGTTATTGGCAGACCATTCGTACATTGCCTCAGAGTCAAAACCAGTCACCTTAGTCCAGTCTAGTGTGTTAGCGGCATCATCAACCACTAAGCCTGTCGGTGCCGCTGGCGCGTCTGGTCGTTTAGTAAGAGCGAGGTCATTAGAAACTATCCCCCCCTCCGGTCGACCATCGACAGGGTTAGCTTTGACGCGAACCTGAATGCTGCGCTGCGCATAGGCCCGATCTTCAAGAGCAACAGGTTTCGTAGCTACCGGGTCCCAACCTCCAGACTCAATATTCACTTCATAATCTGTGGTGTTTTCGAAGCCCGGCACCCAAGTCCAGTCAAACGTATCAATAGCATCGTCTGTAATACCATTGGTAGGCGCAGCAGGTGCATCCGGTGTCACTGTGTATCGCTTATCGTTACACAACAGACTACCGGCAGCGTTACTTGAACTAGCCGTCACACGCACACAGACCTGACTAATGCCGTAGATTTGATCGGGTATCGTTTGAGGGTTTTCTGTCACAGCCTGAAAGCTTTGACCACCATCTATCGATAGCTCATATAAACTCGCTTGCGGATAACCATCTACGGCCGTCCAGCCAAACTTGTTATTGGCATCGTCGACCTGAGGAAGTGTAGGTTGGACAGGCTTATTCAGAACTTTAGTAAACACTTGGTTGACAATCAGTTGCGAACCAAATGGTCTGGCGTCAGCGGAATTTGCTTTAACGCGGACTCGAATAGTGTCCGCTGCAATGTCGATGTTACCGACGCTATAGGGGTTAGAGGTCAATGGCTGCCAACCTGCCCCCAGGCTGACCTCGTAGTCGGCTAAGTTACTGAACCCATCTACAAGCTGGATCTCAAACAGGTCAGCATCATCATCGACACGAACAAGGTTAGGCGCGATTGGCGCTGCTGGGGTGAGAGTCATTGGTACGCTTGAATTGACCCTATGCCCAGCTGGACGCGCTGAATTCATATCTTCACGCACGCGTAACTGAAGCGCGCCTGCCGGGATAGCCATATCAGCTAAAACTTGTGGTTTTGAATTAACGACTTGCCATGTTGTCCCACCATTCACAGTATATTCATAGTCTGTCAGCCGACTAAAACCTGCCGAATGTATCCAGTCAAACCTATTTCTCGCATCATCGAGAACCAGATTGGTTGGCGCAGCCGGGACCTGAGTTTCAGTAAATGGTTTTGACGACTTTAAAGGCTTGCCCGCAGCAATAGACTTCTCTGGTTTTGCTGAAACACGAATCTGCACCGCTCCCTCGGCTTTGGCAACGGCTCCCACCAAGATAGGTTTTTGCGTTACCGCCTGCCACGTGGCACCAGAATCTAGTGAGTATTCGTAATCTGACAGAGCCATAAATGGTTTTACCGGCTTCCAGTCAAACGAATCGGCAGCATCATTAACAAGGCCATGCTTTGGTGCTCGAGGGACAGTAATGACCGCATCATTTTTGACATCTTGTTGGCTTATCTTAAGCTCATCGCGGTAATCAATCGCGATTTGATTCAGAGTATCCTCTGCACTTTGCGTACCTTGAGAGACTTTATCTGTAGTTGCTTTAATTGCGGCAACATCCAGACTTGCCAGGCGACTAAAGGAGCCTTTACGCGTAAGACTAAGTGTTACTTGTGATTCTTTCTGGCCTGATTGAATGACACGAGTGACAGCGCGAGCGAGCATATGAACGTTACGGCTCTCTACACTAGAGCCAGCAACATAATCTGACTTAAGGACATTTACGGAAACATTCAGATCACTGGCAAGAGTTTGCGCAGCCTGCTCAAAACTCTCACCGGACACTTCAGCCAGACTTGCAATTATTGATGTCATTGGGCTGATAATCGCTGACTGTGCTGCTGGTTGCTCGAGTGTATAGCCTGACTCTATGGGTTGATTCGGATTATCCAAATCTATGGTTTGATACTCTATTGCTTCGACGAGAAGACGAATCCCTGAAGTGTCACCATCAATCGGTAGTTGATATCTGCCCTGCGAATTAGTCTGAACAACCGCACCGTCGCCACTATCACAGATAGAGTTCTGGTTTTTATCAAGACATACGTTGGCATTAACCAGATAACCATCCATTACCACACCGGAAAGAGTCCGGCTAGCCGTAGGTTCAACTGCAGATGGTAGCTTACTGTCTGACTCACTGCCCCCACCACAACCGACAAGCGCGACAGATATTGCTCCTGCCCCAAACTTTTTGACCAGAGATCCCACCGTTCAACTCCAAATTTACCAATCAATCACAAAATCGAGCCGAGATACTAATTTAAATGATATTTATTATCAATATCATTTGATCTTTTATTTTGCATAATGATTAAATAGTAGAGATAAATACTAACTTAATTACGTACTGTTAAAATTATTGGTTATATATGCTCAAAAAACACTCACTATGCAATCTGGCACTTAGCATATCCGGAGCGCTACTACTTTCTGCTTGTGGTGGAGGTTCTGGGGATTCAGATTCAGCACAAACTTCATCAAACGTTTACCGCTACTCGAATTTAACTCCATGTGCAGACACAGATTCAGATGGCACTTGCAGTACATACGAACAACAGATTGCCTTCACAGGCGACTACGCTAATATTGTTAACGATGATGGTGCTATCCTCACGGCACCAAAGGGGGCCGATCTGGTCTCTCCTTTCACGACTCTGATCCACAGTGAAATGCTGTTTAACCCAACGTTAAATGGAGAGCCAGCACAAGCTTCATCCTATCTGCAGACTGCTCTCGGAGACAAAGTCGGGGTCAACTTTTCAACCGCTTCGTCTACGCAAGGACCTAAAGAGCAAACAGAAACCTTACTGCAATCTTTGCGTCAAGCTCAGACACAAGGTGAACATGGTCCAATGCTCAACATCGCCCATGCACTGGATGTAATGATTGCCAACCAAACCCTTGATTTATCAGGATTTGATCTCAGAAATGAGCCAAACAGACACGTATCGCTTGATGGTCAGCTATTCATTCATGGCTCGCAAACTGATAGCTCGTTGACTGAGGCAAAATCTGTTGCATTTAACCCAGCAAACAACAAGATTGTGTTGGTAGATTCTGCGGAAAGTGTTAAACAAATAGACATCACCAACACCAACACCAATAGCTTTGAGGTAGCAGAACTTCAGGCGGCACGTCAACTTCAGGAGGAGCTTCAGTTTGATGCCTACTCGTCAGCCTCATCTCACGATGATGACGATGATGATGACGATCACTATGACTGGGAAACCATTCTTGACCTTTTGGGACAACAAGCACAAGAGCATAAACTGGTTCAAATAGTACCTGCTCTGAACAGTGTACAGAGTTACAAGCTTTACCAGCCAAAGAACAGCTACAGCAGTAATAACAGTAAAACCTGTACTAAGGTGAGTGCGGAAAGTTCAAGCGGCGTTTTCTTAGCCAGTCTTTACGAAAACAAACCTCAGGCAGCTAGCCACACTCAAAAGATAGATGCTTACGCGAGTGCATCCGGCAGTGTTCCCTTGCCTAAGCCTAAACCTACTCCGATCCCTAAGACTACGGACAAAAGAGCAAAGGGTTGTTTCAATGACAACTTTAATTGGATAAAACCTCTTTATTCACAAAACGTTATTCTGGCGGAACTCGACGGTGGCTATAGCAGCCCTGACCAGCTTCGCAGATTAAAAGCTGATTCCCTGTCAATGGGGAGTGAGAGTTTTGCATTAAGCTCGACACAAAATGTGGTGGTTCCGTCACTTGATGAAACAGAGCTGCT
Organism: Vibrio brasiliensis LMG 20546; assembly: GCF_000189255.1. Classification (GTDB taxonomy): domain Bacteria; phylum Pseudomonadota; class Gammaproteobacteria; order Enterobacterales; family Vibrionaceae; genus Vibrio; species Vibrio brasiliensis. Next base: position 135,472 of record NZ_AEVS01000071.1, read on the forward strand.
CGTGGTGGATGACGGCGGAAGTGGTAATGCAGTCTTACTCAACTCACGCACACTTCGAGAGACAAGACCAGCAACTATTGCCGTGACCAACGCATCGACCGCAACCTTTGCTGCAAATAATCAACTCTTGTTTGGCCTGAAGTCGAATAAGATTATTTGGGTTGAAAAAACAACCGCTGCGACTCAACTCGCTTCACTGGATGTGGATAGTACGGTACGCATTTTGAAAACGTCTCCGAATGGCGAGTATTCTGCCGCAGTAACCAACAATGCACTATACGTTCTCAATAATAAATCTCGCACCAAGGTTAAAAAAGTGACACTTGTGGGTAGCGATGTCAAAGAGTTGTTCGTCCTTAACAATAAGGCTGTGACAGTGCATAGTGGTGGTCTTAATTACGTCCAGTTTAGCGATATTTCCGGTCCAAAACTTAAGGTCGCAGCGCAACTCATGACCAGTTCATTTAAAGATGAATGGGCAGAGATCCCCGGTATGGATTGGGGACCTAGACGCCTCTCTAATATCCTTGAAATGAAGGGGGTTTCAGAATCGGTCTATAACCAGTTTTTGCAAATCGATATCGAATGGTTGCCAACGAACGCCTCACAAGTGAGTGAGGTCACTGGTGTCAATATTAGTGGATTAGAGCGTGGGACCTGGGTAACTCTCGGTAAGGACCTCAAGCCTTAATGACATTGCTCTTCTAAACATAATAAAAAGCCGCGTATCCTAAGCTACGCGGCTTTTGTTATATTTCAGACTCAGAAACGATTACTCACGATCCTGGTCAAAATCGCCATGGAAATGGTCATGATCCGACACGCTGTCCGCCGCTTTTAGCTTATCCCCGACGCGAAGCTTGTCAGCAGGAGCAATCTGAACATCCATTGCACGCATTGTGCTTACTGGCTCAGCCTGCTGCTCTGGGAACACTGGCTGGCTAAATGCGTAGAAGGTTGTCACATAGGCAAGTGACTGAGTGTTTACATATAGCGCCGTCTGGCTAATGTTGTTCAGGTCGTCACACGCCTGGTGATAACATTTGTCGTAAGCCACATCAATTTCGCCACCAAACTGTTCAACTTCCTCAGCAGATTTCACGTTTTCCGCCCCCGTAAACAGGCCACCAAACGCCACGCCCCAATCGGCGAACCCTGCATAGTCAGAACGCTTAGATAGTGCTTGCGGCACAGTAGAGTGTGACTTATTACTAAAGAATCTGTTGAAAGTAGATTCAATATCCGATGTACCGTATGGAGGCTCGAAATCCCCAGTGTACGCGTTATCCGGGCTATCCTTGGTATCGGACAAATCGCCATCCATCACGCCAAAGATATAGTTTGGCGACCCAATCATATCGAAGTTGAGGTAGAGCTTAACCTTATTCAACTCGTAGTAACGGGCATCGACAAGGTCTAGCTGTTCAGGCGTTAACTGACTTGGATCGTCAAGACCCAGCTCTTTAAGGATTTCTTGTTCAGCCTGAGCACGAAGTGGGGCAAACAGATCATTTGTGTAGTATTCAGAGCCGACCAGACCCGCTTCCTCTGCTGCCCACCATGCAAAGCGTACTTTATTCTTCACCGGTGCCTTAAGGTCTGCAAGTGTCACTGCGTATTCAAGCAGGCCTGCTGTACCAGAGCCATTATCGTTAATACCAGGGCCTTCCGGAACAGAATCAAGGTGAGCCCCTAACATAATCACCTGTTCCTCATCGCCACCTTTAGTTTCTGCGATGATGTTTTGCGTTAACACGACTTCATCTTCAACATCGACCTGAAGGTTAACGGGCACTGCACTTGTCTGACTTAGCTCGTACCACTGTTTACCTAACTCATAACGAGCCCCAAAAGCCGGGATAACCGCTGTACTATCATTACCTAGAGTTCCGTTTACCACACTGGTACGGCCCTCTGCATTGCCTTGGTTAAAGACGATCACCCCTTTAGCACCAGCGTTTTGCGCATTGACGACCTTAGTACTGAAACTACAACCGCCTCGCTGAATAACGGCAATCTTATTGGTGATATCTTTACCGCTAAAGTCCGAAGATTCACACCCATCGGTATCATCGTAATCTGGCGCATCGAATCTAAAGTCTGGAGTAACGAAAGCGACTTCTTCAGCCAGTGGGCCATTTGATTTACCTGAGTAAGACATCACAGCAAAGTCTGCTTCGACGCCTTCCCCTGCGTTTCTGACGCTAACCAGATCCACACCATTAACGTTTAGCGAAGTGCCCGCAAGCTCTTCCCACGCCCTAAAATCAAATTCTTGTATCGAAACCTGGTAGTCGTGCTCACGCATAGTATCGACAATATAGTCTAACGACTGCGCGTAACCTTCAGTGCCGGCTGCACGAGTGACGGAACTGCCATCACTGGTTTTAGAAGCTCTACCTTCTAACTCGACTAAGTGCTCGACCACTTCGTCACGGTCAATTTTACTACTGACGTATTTTGCTGCTTTTTCCGGATCATCCCAGTAACACCCTGAGAGTAGGGTTGAACTGATAACCGTCGCGAGCATAGTTTTTGTTGTTGTGATGCTTACTTGCATTTGTGACTCCTTATATTAAACCGCGAACATATAGTTGCCGAACAATAAAGGTTATGAAAATGTTAAATATAAATTATGTTAATTAAATGGAGCGATATCATATTCGTCATTTTTATTAGATTTATTAATTACATATGTAATCGAATTGCAATCACAGAACCAACATAAATGATTATTTACCTGCCAGAACTGTAACCTAATTAGTTCCGACTAAACCTACACATAAGGGCTAATCTTACGGTCTACAAAGACTGATCTCGGAGTAGTCTCATCGCACTAGCAGCGAGTAAATATCGCCTTAGTATGAAATTTTTCACTCACCTGCCCTTTCTTTAGCTGAGTAGCATTTAGAAATTGTGTGAATTCCAGATCGCTACTGATGACTGCAAGCAATGATTTGCATCCGTTTTAAACATCGTTTTTAGCGATAGGTAGTTTGGAAGAGTGATGACAGAAATAACCGCCACAATCGAAGCCTGGTTACTGCAAACTAATGTGACCTTAACCATGCTGTTTCTTGGCGTCGTTTTACTCTCCTACCTATTGGAGGATTTGGCAATTGTAACTGCAGCGACCTTGGCCGTAGAGCAAGCAATGCCCACCTCTGTTGCACTGTTGGCCATTTTTGTTGGCATCAGCACTGGCGATCTGGGCCTTTACCTGCTTGGAAAACTTGCGCAACGAGTTCGGTTTCTACGCTATCGCCTGTTTCGTTACCAGCGCGCTAGAAGCATGCGACGTAAATTACACCATAAAGCCTTTATCACCCTATTCATCATCCGGTTCATTCCCGGTTTAAGAACCATTGGATTCACTCTAAGTGGTTTTCTTGATGTGCCAAAAACTAAGTTTTTCCTCGCAGTAATCACTGCTACTGCTCTATGGACGCTGATCGTTTTTGGTTCTTTTTTTCAACTTGGCAACGCGCAATGGCTACAGGACAGTCAGACAGGTTGGTTACTGGTTCCGTTCGGAATTTGCCTAATGCTATTGCTTAACAAACTGATTTCCAGAGTACTTTTAAGGGATGCGTATGACACAGCTCGCTAACATAGAAATGATTCCACAAGGGATGGTCAACGCGGGTATGCCCGTTCTCCACCAGCCTAAACGCATTATTTCTCCGTTTGAATTCTTGCCTGCATGGTTTTTCTATGCGCCCGTCGTCGTGCAAAGTGCCGCGCTCAGCGTTATCCATCGTGATTGGGCATTGCCATTAATTGCCAACCCAGCCATCAAACTCAGTGGCATGGTCGGCGAGTCAAAACACGATATTTTCACTTCAGCGGGTAAAGAGACTAAGCAGTGGATTTTGCCATTTATCACTTTGACCAAAGGTCACCAACCTAGCCAAGAGTTATTAGCCGACGCTAAACATCGGCTGCTAGACGCTAAGCTCACTTATCCTCTGGTCGCAAAGCCCGACTTGGGCTGTCGTGGTGTCGGCGTAAAGCTCATTCATAGCGATGCTCAGTTAAAAGATTACATCGAAAGCTTCCCGGTTTCGGGTCGTTTTCTGCTGCAACAGAAGTCTCAATACAGTGCCGAAGCTGGCGTGTTTTATGTAAGGCAGCCGGGCGAAGCGCGCGGAAAGATCATATCAATCACATTGAAGTATTCGCCTCGAGTCATCGGCGATGGTAAATCGACATTAAAACAGCTCATTGAGCAGTGTCCTCGCGCTGGCAAGTTGCAGCACCTTTATCTGCCACGCCACCAACAACAACTCGATGTCGTAATACCCGCTAAAGACGAGTTTCAGTTGGCGTTTGCTGGCAGTCATTCGCGAGGCGCTATATTCCGAGACGGCAACCAATTCATTACTCAAGCTCTGGAACAAAAACTGGATGAGGTTCTTGGTGATTTCGAAGGCTTTAATTTCGGCCGGCTCGATATCAAGTTCCGCGATATTCACACTCTGATGAATGGCGAGCTATTCGACATTTTAGAGATCAATGGCGCCAGCAGTGAAGCCGCCCACATTTGGGATAGTGACACACCTCTGAGCGATATTTTTTCGACCCTTTTAAAGCAGTATCGCCTGCTCTATCAGATTGGTTCTAAACACAAGAAGCAAGGTTATCGCACCCCAACACTTGGCGCATTGCTGCAAGCCTGGAAAGAAGAAAAGCGCTTAACCCAACTTTACCCGATGACCGATTAACTCGCTGCTTAGCTTAGGAATAGAAGATGAAAAATATAACGACACACCCAAACGCACATGAGCAGATACACGCTTCTCAAGCGATCGTGGGTTGCATCGAAACCCTGAATCAGGGCTACCAGTTTCTCGAATCACTCAACGAAGAAGATTACGTCTATATCGCTCACCCTCATGTCAGCAGCTCAATTGGAGAACATTTTCGCCACTGGCTGGATCTGTTCCACGCAATCAGGCTTGAGCCAACGACAATCGACTACAACGTCCGTCGCCGTGGTCATAGCGTAGAACGTCAGCTTGAAGTCGCTAAGCAGGAGATCCGTGAATTGATCGAGTGGCTATTTAAGTTGCCGTCAAATCAGCTCAATCGAACCGTAAGCGTCGAGACGGAAGTTATGCTTTCGCAAACTCATGTCGAAGAAGTTTCTTCCACTTTAGTTCGCGAGCTGACCTTTGCTGCGCTTCACGCCACTCATCACTTTGCGATGGCGAAAGTGGTCGCCTCAATCCGTGGTCTGGACTCAGACAGGCACTTTGGCGTTGCACCAACAACAGCAACTTATCAAAGGGCTCAATAGCGATGTGTACATTATCCTGGCTTTATCACGGCAACAATCACTATGAAGTCTACTTTAACCGAGACGAGCAACGCTCCCGTCTTCCAGCACTTGAACCACAAAGTGTTGTCATAGACGGGGTTCATTGTTTGATGCCGATTGACCCCGTTGGCGGCGGAAGCTGGATTTCAACCAACGAGCATGGTGTCACGGTCTGCTTACTCAACTTTTATCAAGGCGAAACGCCTTCTGGTGCGCTTGTCAGTCGCGGAAATATCATTAAACGCCTTGCGAGTAGTTGCTCAAGTCAGACTGTCGACGATCGCTTACTGGTGATGGACTTAACATCATTCGCACCTTTTACCGTGGTCTCTTTTGATACCAGACGGACGGCCAATGAAACCGTGCTCTGGACCTGGGATGGGAAACAGTTAAACCGTTCTCATGCCTTTGCCCCTATCGTCTCTGCGGCAAAGCACTTTGACGATGCACGTCACTATCGCCGGGAACTTTTTAACGAGTTAGTGACTACAGTAGCAAGTCAGGAAGTTGGACGACTGTTTCATCTTACCTATGACATTAACTACCCACACCTTTCGCCTTTAATGGCGAGAAATGATGCACGCACTGTAAGTTTTACTTCAGTTGTCGTGTCTTCTACTAAACAAGAAATGCATTACCAGTCTATCGACAACCATCGCAATGTTGATTTTCGCACTAGCTTAAGTTGCCTCAAAAACAGCATTGTCGAACAAGGAGTTTTTAAATGAAAAAGTTATTTGCCCTAATCATCGTCCTGTTCAGTCTACCGGCTCTGGCAGCTGACGAAATCTCAACTGGCATTTTTAGCAACAAGGCGGTGAGCGGCTATGACACAGTGGCCTACTTTACTCAAGGCAAACCAGTGAAAGGTGATAGCAAATGGCAAACTGAATATAAAGGAGCGGATTGGTACTTCTCCTCTCAGGCCAACCTTGACACGTTCAAAGCCGATCCGGAGGCCTATGCACCCCAGTACGGTGGTTACTGCGCCTGGGCAGTTTCGGCCAAAAATGATTTTGCTCCTTCCGATCCGCAACAGTGGGCAATCGTCGATGGCAAACTTTACCTCAACTATAACGCCGAAGTTAAAAACTGGTGGGATGACGACCGTGCAGGCCATATCTCACAAGCTGACAAAAACTGGCCAACACTGATTCAATAATTGGGAATTATCACATGAAGTTTGCTCCGTTAAAGCATATTCCATCAGCGTTTATCGCATTTGTTTTTATTCAGTCGTTGTTTTTTAAGTTTTCGGGGTCTTACGAAACTGAACATATCTTCGGCACCTTAGGGGAATGGTCTGGCATTAGCTGGTTTGGGGTTTATGGCGGCTATCTGATTGGTTTTGCAGAACTGATTGCTTCAATCCTGCTGTTCACACGCTTTCACGGTGTCGGCGCAGCAATGAGTGCCGGCATTATGACTGGCGCTATTGTATTCCACCTATTTACCCCACTTGGTGTCGTGATGCCCGAGTTTAACGCCATGGGTGAAGTAATAGGTAACGATGGTGGCCTGCTGTTTGGTATGGCATGTATCGTCTGGAGCTGCGGTCTGTTTCTGTTTGTTCGCGATATTAAAACCCAGGGCAGCTTCACTCATAAATTACTAGCGCAAGGAGCTTAGTATGATTGATAGTCCTTTCCGCTTACCACGTAAAACGCCCTTTGGTATTGGTGAGTCTGTTGTCGAATGGGCAACAGGCCTCTCTACGCTGGACTCCCTCTATCAGCAAGATGCTTTGCCGGAAGACAGTTTTGAGTTTATGCAGGAAGCCTTAGCCCGAATTGGTACTCAATACCAGATTGACCATGGCAGTCTTGATAATGTTCCAACTGAAGGCTCAGTGCTGATTGTTGCTAATCACCCGTTTGGTGGTATCGAAGGGATTATCCTCGCCTCGTTGATCTCTCAGGTGCGTAAGGATGTCAAAGTACTCGCTAACGAGTTGCTTAAGCGTATCCCTGAGCTTGACGAGTTGTTTATCGGTGTCGATGTGTTTGGTGGCGAAAAGGCGCGACAAACCAACAGGCGTGCCATCAAAGAGGCTAACCACCACCTCAAGCAAGGCGGTGTCTTGATTATCTTCCCTGCCGGTGAAGTATCATCATGGCAAGCAAGTGAGAATAAGATTACCGACAATACCTGGAGCAAGTCGGTGGCCAAGTTTGTTAAGCATGCTGAAGCGACCACTGTTCCGCTGTTTATTAAAGGTATGAACAGCAAGTTGTTCTATCAGGCAGGACGAATTCACCCACTGCTTAGGACGGCGTTATTAGGTCGAGAGCTACTCAACAAATCTGGTGAGACAATATCAGTCTCAGTCGGTAATCCGATCCCTTACAGTGAAATCAAAGACTTTGATAATGAAGAAGATATTACCCAATACTTCCGCTTAAACACCTATCTGATAGGAAGTATGGACAATGAGCAATCTGCGAACCTAGAGGAAAACTATGCAGAGCCGATTATTGCTCCATTAGCAGTCGACACTCTCGAAGGTGAACTTTCGAATCTGGCGCAATACAAACTGTTAGAGCAGGGAGACTTCGAGGTCTACTGCGCTCCGACTCCTGCAATGCCAGGTATGATGCGCGAGATTGGTCGTGTGCGTGAAGAGAGTTTCAGAGAGGTCGGTGAAGGTAGTGGTCAAAGCTGCGATATAGACAGATTTGATCAGCACTACTATCAACTGTTTGTCTGGAACAGAACCAATCGCGATTTAGTTGGCGCCTATCGACTGGGCTTGGTTGATCAACTGATCGCTCAAGGGGGAATCGATGCTCTCTACTCAACCAGTTTATTCAACTACGATCAGGCGTTTGTCGAGAGTCTGGGGCAGTCAATCGAACTGGGTCGCTCTGTGGTCGCTAAACAATATCAGCGTAATATGCACTCATTATTACTATTGTGGAAAGGTATTGCGCGCTTCGTCGATAGCAACCCGAAATACACCCACCTGTTTGGTCCGGTGAGTATTAGTAATGATTACAGTCCAGTCGCGAGACAGCTTATCGCCTCAGTTATGTCCGTCCATTACTACGATAATGACAAAGCTAAGCTGGTGACACCCACAACCCCGTTAGAGAGCAGTGGCAAAGAGTTCTGGCGCCCGGATATGCTCAGCTCATTATCTAAGCTACCGCTGCTATCCAAGGTATTAAGTCGTTTAGAACAAGGAAAGGGGTTGCCGGTATTATTGAGACAGTATCTAGGCATGAATGGAAAACTGGTCTGCTTCAACGTTGACCCAGCGTTCAATTACGCTCTGGACGGATTAATCGTGGTTGATTTAACAACGGTACCCGCGCGAACCTTGGGTAAATATATGGGTAAAGAACAAGCCCAGGCGTATTTGGATAAACACCATTAGAGCCGACCAAGGGTTATTGACTGATAGGTTTTATAGCAACGAATAAGGCTCCCAATCGGGAGCCTTAGTCTGAATCAAATTCGCTTATACCAGTTCAGCAACAGAGCCGATGCTAATAGCATCATGACGCCAATACTCGATAGCACAATCAATCAATTCACCATTTTCAGCGTAGTTAGTTCTCTCTACTAGCATGGCTGGTGTGCCAACCGTTGCCCGCAGAGCTTGAGCTACCTCACCAAGTAATATTGTCGCGGCAATTCGATAGCGGGTTTTATGGTAAGTCACGGCAAAATGTTCGCGATAGATATCAGTCAACGAGTGGGTCAGGTCATAGTCGAGTAAGTTGTTAAGCAATTCAGGACGGACATAGTTTGTCACATAGACCACGGGTCTTTCTTCCAGATAACGAACCCTGTTTAGCTGATAGACATCAGAAAATGGTGGTAGATTAAGCAGCGCCGTCGCTTGCTTATTAGCCAGAATCGCTTGTGCCGACAACAATTCAGTTTTCGCAATGCGGTTTTGCGCCTTAGCCATATCTGGAAAACTCAACGACTGGCTTGGGTCATAATGCAATGGCTCTGGTGAAATAAACCAGCCACGACGGTCTTCACGATAGATACGACCTTCCGCTTCCAACAAGGACAATGCCTCACGCAGCGTCACACGCGTGGTGCTAAACGAGTCTGCTAACTTACGCTCAGAAGGGAGCTTTTGTCGTGAGGCAAGCATACCCGCCTCAATCTGTTCAACAATCGTATCTTTAATTTTTACGTACTGCACGCTATGTCCTTATTGATTCCACCAGGCTTGAGTGCGATTTAAAAGTAGCCAGTCTAGGCCGACCCATCGTTAGTGTTTAATCTAACGCGGAAACGGTGTCACTTGAATAGATAAATACCACCGCAGATGATGGCGGCTTAACGCCCTTAAAGCAATCGCCCTTTATACTGCTCCGGAGTTTGCCCGGAGTACTTCTTGAACATGGCAATAAATGGACTGGCTTGGTTATAGCCGAGCGTTAAAGCGACTTCTTTAACTGAATGCCCCTTGCGTAACAAGTCCATTGAGTACAAGTAGCGCACTCGTAATCGCCATTCGGTAAAGCTCATTCCAAGCTCGGATTGACAGTGTCTCGCTAACGTCCTTTCAGTGGTATGCACACGTTCAGCCCATTGAGAAAGACTGGTGTTGTCGACGGGATTCTCTTCCACTGCCGCCAGAATCTTCGCCAAATATTTATTATCGGTTGAAGGTAGAAAATGATGCTGAGTATCCCGAGTCGCCAACTGGTCAAGCAGCACCTGAACCAGACGTTTATCAGACTCAGACTGGGCGACGTTAATTTCTCGTCGACGGAAATCATCGACGATGGCTGAAACTATCGGCGTCACCTTGATCAAACTGGTGCAGTCAGGAAACGCCTTAGTAAAGGCTTGATCTATGTTCAGTGAACAGTAAGAGAGCGGCTTGCGGTTAAAACTGGTATGCCTTACCCCTGCTGGAACCCAGATAGCCAGATGTGGTGGCGCCAAAAACCGCGTTCCTTCAGCTTCCATTTCTAAAATACCGCCACTGATTAACTGTACTTGCCCCCATGGGTGGCTGTGCATCCGGGTTTCGGTATTGGAAAGAAATGCCTCGAAATTCATAAACACATCTGATGGTGCCTTGTCGATCGATAACGAGGGGTGAAGGTGTTTTGCCGATTTTCTCAAACCTGTCTTCCTATGACTCACAATGTCTTTTTAAAGATATATATTTTTATATCGACCTGTCAAACTTATCAGTGTCTATCACATTGCCTGGTGCTGCTATGGTTTACCTACTTCCTCTTTTTACCGTCTTTATATGGGGCGGTAATGCCATCGTAAACAAGATGGCCGCTGAAACTATAGAGCCAAGTGCAATGAGCTTCTATCGTTGGTTGTTGGCGATCGTCATCCTCACTCCATTCTGTTTGCCAAAGGTCATCAAACGCTGGCAAATTATCAGACCAAATTTAGCCAAGCTGGCATTTTTGGCCATGCTCGGCATGGTTCTCAACCAGTCTCTTTCCTACTACGCAGGGTTGACGACGACTGCCTCCAATATGGCTTTGATTACTTCTCTGGTGCCCTTGATTGCAATTTTCCTCAGCGTACCACTGCTCGGAAAACCGATATCGCCAATTAGTATCGTCGGTGGTGTTCTGGCATTGTCCGGACTGGTGTTTATGCTCGGCAAAGGCGATGCGACTTTCTTTCTGCATCAAGAGGTAACTCCGGGCGATGGGATCATGGTCATCGCTTCAGTTTGTTATGCCGCCTACTGCGTGCTGCTAAAGCGCTGGAAGATGCCGCTATCCAACTGGACTATGGTTTATATGCAAGGCGCGCTTGCACTGATTATGCTGACCCCACTCTGGCTCTCAAGCGAACAGCTATTGCCTGCCAAACAGGCTCTGCCTCTCATCGCCTATGCAGGACTGGCCGCTTCTATCGCAGCACCGTGGATGTGGGTCAAAGCAATTGATTTAATTGGCGCAGATTCTAGTGCAATGTTTATGAATCTGATGCCTGTGGTTGCAATCACTCTCGCCGCCTCTCTGCTGGGTGAGACAGTGCGTGATTATCATGTGATTGGCGGCTTACTCACTGTAACTGGCGTGTTGCTCTCCCAGCTAAAATTGCGAGGTCGTACGTCAAAAATCTCACATAATATTGAACAGATCTAAAACTTAATACGAAAAAGGGTATAAGGTTATAGAAGAGGCTTTTTCTATAACCTAATGACTCGTGATCTACAGCGTATTGTGTATGTAGTTCAAGTTCTTAGCCATTGTGTCATGCCTCATACCCGCTAGGAGGTTAAATGATCGAGCTAGAGTGTATAGACGACATCAGTAACCCAGGCAACTTTGCTCTCCACGAAGTTGTCCTTAACGAGATTGGCTCTTACGTCTTCATCAAGAATCGTAAGGGAGAATACCTGTATGCCAATCAACTCACCCTCGAGCTTTTTAATACCACTATCGAACAGTTGGTCGGTAAAACCGACGACGCATTTTTCCATGCTGACATGCTCAGCGATATTCTTCACAGTGACAAGATGGTATTCGAACAAGGTCAGACAGTTACTAACGAGGAACGCACTCGCGCTAAACCTGACGGCAAGCTCAAAATCTATCGGGCAATAAAGAAACCCATTTTTAGCAAAGTGACCAAAGAGGTCATCGGTCTTATTGGTGTATCGACGGACATTACCGACCTCGTCCATATGCGAGAGCTGCTAACCGAGCAAGCGAATACCGACGAGCTAACCAAACTGTACAATCGTCGCAAGCTATGGGAATTCTTTTCTGAATCCTACCACGCAGCAAAACTCAACCAATTGCCACTCTGCTGTATCATCATTGACATTGACCATTTCAAACAGGTCAATGATGACCATGGTCATGACTTTGGCGACAATGTCATCGTAGAGCTGGCCGATATTATTCGTCACAACTTAAGAAAGACAGACTGCTGTGGGCGTATCGGAGGTGAAGAGTTTTTAGTTGTCCTCAATCGTACAGATCAAGACGAGGCGTACCAGATTGCTGAGCGATTGCGTATACAATTTCTCGAATCGTCACTTAACAGTCAACATAAGCCATTTTCACTGAGTTGCGGCGTGACACAACTTAACCCCGGAGATAATGAGTTTCTTGATCTCTATCGTCGCGCTGATAATGCTTTATATCGCGCCAAGCATCAGGGGCGTAATCAAACCTATATCGAATAAACAAACAGCCCTGTTGAGGGCTGTTTGTTTATCTCAAAGTTTAGGTTAGCTAATCACTTCAATATCCGTTTGCGGTACGCTACAACACGCCAGTACCATTCCCATGTTGCGCTCATGTTCCTGCAGCGCCGGAACGTCCGGCTGATGGATCTTGCCAGATTCAACGGTCACCTTACACGCTCCGCATAAGCCAGCACGGCAACTATTCGCAATTGGCGCACCCGCATCTTCAGCCTGTTCCAGCAACGTCTTCTGGTTATCACCTTTGAACACATAGCCGTTGACACTTAACATCAACTCCTTAAGTGGCTGCTGAGAAATCTGGCTTACACCAAACGCTTCCTGGTGGTAGTTTTCTTCAGGTAAGCCTTTCTTAAGCAGCAGGTTTTTCGCTTTCTGCATAAAGCCGTCAGGGCCACAAACAAACACCTGGCGCTGCTCAACATCTTTGACCTGTTTCAGGTGGGCTAAGGTTAAACGCCCTTTTAAGCCGAACCAATCCATCGGAGCCTGTGACAGAGAAATAAGCACTGTTAAACCCGGATGCTGACGACGTAACTCATCCAACTCCTGCTGACATGGAATATCTTCAACGCTGCGGCACTGGTGATAAAACACCACATCTTCCAGTTGTTGGTGATCAGCCAGATAACGCAGCATCGACAACATTGGTGTGACACCACTGCCTGCCGAAAGAAGCAACAGAGGCTGATGGGACTGACCGCCTAAGTGAAAACTACCATCTGGCTGTTCACAGGTAAGTGTATCGCCAATAGCAAGGTTGTCAGCCAGCCAGTTCGACACTCGACCACCATCAATACGCTTAACCGAAATTGCCATACGGCCAGGACGTGACGGACTGGATGATAAAGTATAACGACGTGCGACCGTTTCAGCGCCAATTCGTAAGGAGATAGGTAGGTGTTGTCCCGGTTGATAAACTGGCAGTTCACCATGCTGCGGTTCCAGCCAGAACGTGATGAAGTCTCGTGCAATCTCTTCTCGTTCGACACAAGTCATGTACAGTGTCTTAGGCGTATTATCGGGATAAACCTCTTTGTCCTTATACTCCAATACTTCAACCTTATCGTGCTGATGAATCACACCTTCATTCAGAGCGACCAGGTTTTGGCCGAAAAACACACCGCCTCGTTCGTTAGCTCGGAACTGGGACAAGGTATTTAGTGGTTCTTTACTGGCTCGAAACTCACCTTTCTCAACATCTACCGTAGTAAGAATGCAGCGTTCACATGGCTTCACAGCTTCAAATTCTACTTCGCCAATACGAATACGCTTCCAGCTGTCTTCCTCAAAAGGCTCAGTACCAGACACAACCAAGTTGGTGCGGAATTGATCCATGGAATGAGTTTCAGGACTGCGGCGGTTAAGCTCAGACAGTGAAGCTTCGCTAATCACTAGCATTGGGTAACCGTCAGCAAAGCTTACGTTGTGCCCTAGCTTCTCACGTACTCGGTTCGATTGTTCACCACAGTAAAGCAGCTCAACACGTTGCCCTAAAACCTGACTAAACCAATCATCTGCGGCATCAGTGGTTGTATAGGCGACAAAGTTGTCCTTCCATACCTGAGCTGGCGCTTGTTGCATCTTAAACTCAGAGTAACGAATGCGCAGTGGTTGATAGCCTTGCGCGGTAAAAATAATGCCGTCTGGAGTCAGGTTAGACTGAACCTTTACCATTTGCGGATACTTACGTGCGGTGACCATGGAGCCGTCTGAGAACGCTAGCATAAAGCGGCGATCGAACATCAAACCTTGCTTTTCAACCCAGGAGGTTGATAGTGATAAACCACCGACAGACTTGACCGGATAGACATTGATTTGGGAAAGAGTTGGAGCTGACATTGCTTATCCTAAGCGATAATAATTGTCGGATTATTATACCCAACTCTCTCTGATTTAATTGAATTTATTTAACAAAAACAACACAAGGCCGTGAGTTCTCAAATGTGAGAGACGTGCAAAAAACACGTCAGAATAGGCTGAATATCAACTAGTGTAAGGATTAGGCAATAGACTTCTTGTTGCTGAGGGAGATAATGCCCTATCAGGTCTGATACTGACCATTATCAACTTACTGGAGTTAAGCAACGTTATGAACAAACTCGTTATGATCCTACTGTGTATCTTCCTACCTCCTTTGGCGGTGTTTCTTGATAAAGGGTTGAACAAAGACTTCTTAATCAATCTGATTCTGACGTTCTTCTTCTTCATTCCAGGATCAATCCACGCTCTGTGGTTAACTGTTCGCTAAACAGCACTCTCCCCGCCTAGTAATTAGGCAACCAATTGCTTCCACCAAAAAAGAGGATGAAATAGTAAGCAGATTGCTCTATCATCCTGTCGCCTAAGCGTAAGCGTTTGCCTTCACGGTTTTCGCCAGGTTTAGGCTCCAATCAGACAACTTTTTACAATGGTGGGAGCAAAAATGACAACACTTACGATCACACGTCCTGACGACTGGCATGTTCATCTACGTGACGGCGAAGTTCTAAAGGATACCGTGCGAGACATTAGCCGCTACAATGGACGCGCGCTAATCATGCCTAACACAGTCCCACCTGTTACCGATACCGAAATGGCACTTGCCTACCGTGAACGCATCATGGCAGAGAAGCCAAGTGAGCAGTTTGAGCCATTAATGGCACTTTACCTGACTGATAACACAACCCCAGATGAGATTCGTAAAGCTAAAGCATCTGGCGCTGTCGTTGCTGCTAAGCTTTACCCTGCGGGCGCGACAACTAACTCAGATTCAGGTGTAACTAACGCTAAGAACATCTACCATGTGCTTGAAGCGATGCAAGAAGTCGGCATGCTACTCCTTGTGCACGGTGAAGTAACTCACCACGATGTTGACATCTTTGACCGTGAAAAAGAGTTTCTGGACACCGTTCTCGCGCCAATCGTTAATGACTTCCCTAACCTGAAGATTGTTCTTGAGCACATCACCACGGCTGACGCAGCAAACTTCGTTAAAAACGCCAATGAGAACGTTGCAGCGACAATCACTGCTCACCACCTACTTTTCAACCGCAACCATATGTTAGTTGGTGGCATCAAGCCGCACTTCTACTGCCTGCCGATTCTTAAGCGCAACACCCACCAGCAAGCGCTGATTGAAGCAGCGACCAGTGGCAGCAAGAAGTTCTTCCTTGGTACTGACTCAGCACCACACGCGAAAGGCATGAAAGAAGCCGCTTGTGGCTGTGCAGGTTCATACACCGCTCACGCTGCACTAGAACTTTATACCGAAGTGTTTGAGCAGGAAGGTAAACTCGACAACCTGGAAGCGTTTGCCAGCCACAATGGCCCTGATTTTTACGGTGTACCACGCAACACGGACACGGTAACTCTGACTAAACAGGAATGGCCGGTAGCAGAGTCAATGCCATTTGGTAGTGACATTGTTGTGCCAATCCGCGCGGGCGAAACTATTGCCTGGACAGTAAAGTAATCTCAACGCGTTACTTAACCTGAAAACAAACAGCCCTCGAGCGATGCATCGAGGGCTGTTTTTATTTAGTGCTAGCAGCAATGGCGAGTATCAGTTTTTCACACTGCTCCTGCTCCATATATCTGGGCACCGGATAGTTCCAGCGCGCCTCGTGCAGAGACTGCCTGGCCAGCTCGTTGACATGTTCATGACGAATATGCTCAAAGTGACTCGGCAAATCCAATGTCTTCTGCAACGTTTTGACATACTCAATTAATGCCTGCGCTTTCTCTCTGTCTGGCGTGTATTGATTAGTCAGGTTAAGCGCGGTCGACAACTTGGCCATGTTCGCCTCCGCGGCACACTTTGAAAATTCCAAAACGTGGGGCAGAACCACCGCATTTGCCAGACCATGCGGCGTACCATACTTCGCTCCCAACGTATGGGCGATGGCATGCACGTAACCTAAACTCGCTTTAGTGAATGCCAGCCCCGCATAGTATGAGGCTAACGCCATATTTTGCCGTGCAGTCGCGTTTTGACCAAACTTAACCGCTTTTTCCAGATTTTCATCAATCAGAGTAATCGCCGCCAGAGCGTAGCGGTCGGTTTCGGCTGTAGCATTACAGGAGATATAGGCTTCGATAGCATGGGTTAGCGCATCCATACCTGTCTGAGCCGTAATCGGCGCAGGCAGAGCGAGCATTAAAGAGGGATCAAGCGCCGCAGCGATCGGTACCAGCTTAGGATCCATAACGGGTGTTTTCTGATGGGTTTTGGGATCAGAGACGACCGCAGCCACAGTCACTTCTGAGCCAGTGCCGGAGGTAGTTGGAATAACGAAAGTCGGTGCGGGTGACTTCCATACTTTAAGCAGGCCAACCAAGCGACGCACAGGTTTGTTATTGGTTGCGCCGGCAGCAATGACTTTAGCGCAGTCGATCGGAGAACCACCACCAATCGCGACCACACCCTGACACTGTTGCTCGCGATAGATTGCCAGTCCAGCCTCGACCTGATCATAAGTGGGGTCAGGAAGTACATCACTGTAGATGGCACTATGGACGCCAACCCGCTCGAACTCGAATGCCAGTTTCTTAGCAAAGCCCAGCTTAACTATGCCCTGATCAGTAACGATCAGAACCTTATCAATCCCCATGATGGAGACGCTATGACAAAGCTGTTTGAGCGCATCTTTACCGATAAACAGGGTCGGTTTGGAGATAGGCAGAACCTTGGCAGCAATTTTGAGCCCCAACATGTAAAGTCTATGTAGCCAATAGTAGAGCTTCTGTTCCATCAGGTATCTCTATTTGATTGAGTTGATATTATTAGCCTAGACTTTACAAAGAGTTATCTCTAGTGTCGCACTCAATTTTTTTGCATTTTGGTGTCTAGATATGAGCCAGTAAACGCCCTACCCAGGTGATCTCGCCAAAAGCGATCAGATCGTAAATGGTAAAAAATATCGCAGAAATTACTGCCAGTTTTAGCAATCGGTATACAACAAACATTATTGGTTCCAAAACGTTAAAAAGCCGCACTCGGCGGCTTCTGAATCATTCAAAGTGCAGATTAGTGCACTGGCTTGTCGTTCTTAGCGTAGAACTTACCAAAGTACTGTTCTAACACTTCTGGAGTCAACTTGCCTTCTGCTTCAAGCTTCTTCAGCTCTTGAGCAATCGCCTTCTGTTCATCAATCGATGGAAGCGCCACTTCTGGCTCGTCACCCATTTCCTGAGACATCTGCTCTAGCTCTTTTTCGAAATCACTCATGATCTCACTTACCTTTTAAAAAACAACTGGGGCTAAGTTTACCCACTTAGCCCCCTTTATGCCAGTCTGCATCAGAGTTTAAAGCTACCAACCATAGTGTCGAGAC
The DNA here is from genome assembly GCF_000189255.1 of Vibrio brasiliensis LMG 20546. Taxonomy (GTDB): domain Bacteria; phylum Pseudomonadota; class Gammaproteobacteria; order Enterobacterales; family Vibrionaceae; genus Vibrio; species Vibrio brasiliensis. The sequence continues at coordinate 153,272 of NZ_AEVS01000071.1, forward strand.
GCACTGAAAGTTCTTTCAGCTCAGCACTTGCTGCAGCAAGCTCTTCCGCGGTTCCTGTGGTCACTTCATTGATCGCATTAATCTCTTCAATATTCTGGTTAATGGTATGGACTACCGTCGACTGCTCTTCTGTTGCCGTTGCAACCTGAGTGTTTCGGTCAGAGATATCATGGATACGCTCAGAAATGCTCACCAGCACTTCAACCGCTTCATCCGATGCACTCACACCCTCTCCGGTAACGCTCTTACCCGCTTCCATCGCTGAAACCGCGTCTTTCGCATCACTTTGCAGTTGGTTGATCATCTTCTGAATCTCTTCCGTCGAATCAGCAGTACGACTGGCCAGATTACGTACCTCATCTGCGACCACAGCAAAACCTCGGCCTTGCTCACCCGCACGTGCCGCTTCAATTGCAGCGTTTAGTGCCAGCAAGTTAGTCTGCTCAGAGATATCACGAATTACATCCAGAATTGAGCCAATCTCTTGAGTGGTTGAAGCAAGCTGCTCTACTACCTGACCTGTATTCTCAATGTCTAACGCCAGACGGCTGATTGCATCTTTCGCTTTCGACACGACATCCTGACCCACCTGGGTATTATCAGACGCTTGCGACGCTGTATCCGCTGCTGTCGCAGCATTACTCGCAATCTCACTAATGGTTGCACCCATCTGATTAATCGCCGTTACAACCTGAATCGTCTGGTCGCGTTGAATCTGACTGTTATCATGAGTGGTGTTCGCTTTGCTCGATACACCGTCAGCAGCAGCCTGCAAAGAGTGACTGGTTGATGCCACTTCCTTCATCGACTGATGAATCTTCTCGATAAAGCCATTGAAGCCTTCAGATAGCTGACCAATCTCATCGCTACCTTTCACCGCGATGCGTTGCGATAAATCACCATCCCCTTTACCAAGGTCGGCAAAGCGTGAGGCAATTTCGCGAATCGGGCGCGCGATACTGTTTGCAAGGAAGATACCCATAAAGATAAACAGTGCCGCCACAACAATAGTGGTAACCATCATTTGTTTCGCTACCGCATCAAGATCGGCAAACACTTCATCTACCGGTACCACACCAATAACAAACCAGTTCATTGAAGGGATATAGGTGCTCGCGACAAACACATGCTCTCCTTCATAGTCAGTCTCAATCAGGTTAAAACCTGATTTATTCAATAGTGCTCCTGACTCTGAACCAAACAGCCCTGATACCGATGACTTAGCTTTGCTGCTGTCGCGATGGATCTGAACATCGCCATTTGCATCTGCAAGGAATACAAAACCCGTTTTCTCGATAGTAAAACCGTTTAATAATGACACCATGTCGTCCATAGACTTTGATAGTCCCGACATAGTCAGACCATTGTTAAGCTGGTAGTTAGCGAACATTTTTACGTCGCCGTTAGCTTCCTGGAAAATGCTTACCGAAGTCTCATTGCCTGATTGTTTGAAGCCAAAGAACCAGCCATCTTGTTGTTGATTGAGCTGACGCAGGAAACCATTCTGGTTCCAGTAATAAGCCGTATTTCGGTTTGCTACTGACGCATCATTCAGTTGATACTGATTGCGGACGTTATTAAGCTGCTTCACCAGCATTGTTTCTACTTGTGGGGAGATCGAATTAGTATCAACCGCTTGTTTAATAAATTCGTTGTTGGCTAGCTGTTTTGCAGCCAGTAAAAGTTGGCTAACTTCGCGGTCAATCTCACTGTTAATCTGCTCTAACATCGAAGGCAGTTCGATATCAATCAAGCGGTGTTCTAACACTGCACGCGCTTGCCTCTGAGCCATGACTCCAACAATGATGGTTGAAGCTAATACCGCAAAGGTAATCCCCGCAACAACCTTCTGTTTGATACTGATTGAGTTCAATTTCATATTCTGCGCCTTTCCAAGCCATTCTACATTCATCGATTTCTTGGTCTGCAACCAAGGGGAAACTCCCCAAGCTGCCTTCCCTACATTAGACCCTTTCCATCAGATTAGCATATCGGCAGCGCTCCAGTTTTCTTTATAAATTAATCAATAAGGTGAGAATTAAGACTTTTTTCTCGCGCGCTATCAGCTATTCAACGTAACTTTGCATAAATGACAACTTGGAAGTGAGATTTTCACCCCCATATTTTAACCAACTGAAATACTTACGTTTGTCTGAATGTTAAAATCGCCGACTGCTGATTTATTCATCTCTCGACGAATGAGATGACTTTCACGCGGAACTTTTTCAATTCGCGAGCTACTAAGTGAAAAAATGAGGAGAAACAAAATCATGAACTCACACGCTCTACAACACCTGCGCGAATACTTGAACAGCCAAATCATTGGCCAGAGCGAACTCGTGAACCAGTTACTTGTTGCCTTGCTCGCCGATGGTCACATTCTTGTTGAAGGCCCTCCTGGTCTTGCTAAGACCCGCGCGGTTAAATCTCTGGCCGATTGCATTGAAGGCGACTTTCACCGCATTCAATTTACTCCAGACCTGCTACCTGCAGATTTGACAGGTACCGATATTTTTCGTCCGGAAACGGGGGAGTTTAGCTTCCAGCCCGGACCAATCTTCAATTCATTGATTCTTGCCGACGAAATTAACCGCGCACCAGCTAAAGTACAGGCGGCAATGTTAGAAGCAATGGCAGAAAAGCAGATCACCGCTGGGCGTAAAACCTATCCCCTGCCTCAGCTATTTCTGGTAATGGCAACACAGAACCCGATTGAGCAAGAAGGTACTTACCCTCTTCCTGAAGCTCAACTAGACCGTTTTCTCATTCATCTCGATGTCAGCTACCCTGATGCCGAAAGTGAACTGGAGATTTTGCGCTTAAATCGTGGCGAAGCTAAAGGTGAAACAGGTGTTACCCCTCCAAGCCTGTCTCAGGCGGAGATTTTTGCGGCGCGCAAAGCGGTACTAGAGACTCACATGGCGGAATCCATTGAGCAGTACATTATCCGACTAGTGATGGCAACGCGAGAGCCAGCCAAATATGACACTACACTGGCTCAGTGGTTAGATATGGGTGTCAGTCCCCGTGCAACTATTGCTCTTGACCGCTGTGCTCGCGCTTATGCATGGCTAAACGGCCGTGATTATGTTTCTCCTCAAGATGTTCAGGCAATGGCATTTCCTGTGTTACGTCACCGTTTACTACTGAGCTATCAGGCGCAGGCCGAAGGTATTGAGCCGAATCAAGTGATCAATAAGCTACTCTCCTTAGTCGGCAGTGCTTAAGGCGATTGAGTATGGATAGCAGATTGCCCCCTTACAGCGATGGTGTAAACCTGACTCTTGATGAGCTGCTCTATTACAAACAGCAGTGCATCAAATGGTTGCCGCCGGGCAAGAGTTTATGGTCGCAGATGCTCGGTCAACATCAGAGTCGTCAGCTTGGGCGGGGGATGGACTTTAGCGAGGTTCGTCAGTATCAGGCAGGCGACGATATTCGCACCATCGACTGGCGAGTAACGGCCAGAACGGGTAAGCCGCACACTAAGCTTTTTTCAGAAGAACGCGAGAAACCAATCGTGTTGTATATCGATCTGTCGAGCAGCATGATGTTTGGTTCGACGCTGATGCTTAAATCGGTTCAGGTTGCTCATATGGCTAGCCTGATTGCCTGGCTCAGTGTTACCGAGCAGGATCGTGTTGGTGCTGTTATTGATACTGGCAACCAATTGGTTGAGCTCAAACCTACAGCAAGGCATAAAGGTGCATTAGCGGTAATCCAATCTCTGGTCAGCTTACATCAACAGCAATTAAAACAGCGCGCAAATAGTGAATACGGTTTAGAAATGGGCTTACGCGCCGTTGCACGTCTGTGCCCAAAAGGAAGTGAGATCATTGTACTGAGTGATTTCTCACGCTTTACGCCTGAACTAGAGCCTCAGCTTAGCCGACTAAACCAGCACAACCGCGTAAGACTGGTACAGATTGTCGATCCGCTCGAACGAGGTGAGACCAAGTTTCGCGGCAGCGAACAAGTCTCCGATCAAACTAAAACGTTATGGCTAGATTTTTCATCAACTAAAACCCGCCAAGGTATTGGGCAGGCTTTCGAACAACAGCAGCACTACCTCCAACAACTCACACAAAAAATGGGTATCAGTTTTTCAACGCTCTCTAGCGATGCTGCTCTTACTCAACAAATACATGGATTTTAAGAATGAGCAACGAGACTCAACAATCACTTTTACCTCTTAACCCTATGCACCTTCCTGAGCCACCATCATGGTTGCCTTTAGCTTGGGGATGGTGGGCGACCATTGCAGCCGCTTTGACGCTATTGCTTGCGACCTGGCTATTCATTCGATGGAACAAAAAGAGACTTGCCCCCAAGAAAACGGCACTGCGCCTGCTTGCCCGTGGAGAAAAACCCTCGGAGGCGATTGAGTTGGTGAGACAAGCCGCACTGTGTTACTTCCCCCGTGAGGAGATTGCCCAACTGACGGGAAGAGAGTGGTATGCATTTCTTGATAGCCAGGCGACAGGTTCTCGTTTTGGCGATAACTATGATCTATGGCAGCAAGCGCTATACAGCTCTCAGCCAGTAGACAATGCAGCGGAACTCATTCAGCATTGCAGTGACTGGGTAGAGCAAGCGCTGCCACCGAAAAGAAGGAGAGCGTCGCGTGGCTAACATCAGCTTCGTCTGGTGGTGGGTCTTATTGCTGGCACCACTGCCACTATTGATCTATTTTTTGCTACCGAGCGTCACAGCATCAACGCCTATTCGCTTGCCTTATCTGCCACAGTCAAATAGTGGTAAGGCGCCGAAAAACAATGTAGCGAAACTGCTCGCGACACTGTTTTGGCTCAGTCTGCTTGCCGCCGCCGCTAGACCCGTTTGGTACGGAGAACCGGTTACCACTCAACCAAAACATCGCGACCTGATGTTAGTGGTCGATCTTTCCTACTCGATGAGTCAAAAAGATATGCTCAGCCAAGACGACTACATTGACAGGCTAACCGCCGTTAAGAAAGTCGTTTCTGACTTCGCGCAGCAGCGTGAGGGTGACCGACTCGGACTGGTACTGTTTGCCGATCACGCCTATCTGCAAACACCGTTAACCCTTGATAGAAACACGATTGCCAAGCAAGTGGAATCTCTGGTTCTGCGTCTTATCGGAGATAAAACCGCGATTGGCGAAGGGATAGGTTTGGCGACCAAAACCTTTATCGATAGCGATGCGCCGCAACGTGTGATGATCCTGCTCAGCGACGGTAGTAATACTTCCGGCGTTCTTGACCCGATTGAAGCCGCCAAAATTGCCAAAAAGTACAACGCAACTATCTACACCATAGGGGTTGGGGCTGGTGAAATGATGGTGAAAGAGTTCTTTATGACTCGCAAGGTCAACACTGCTAAAGATCTTGATGAAAACACCTTACAAGAGATTGCAGATCTCACCGGCGGGCAGTATTTCCGTGCACGTAATGCCGATGAACTGGCAACCATCTATGACACCATCAATAGCCTGGAGCCAGTCAGTAACGCAACACAAGTCTGGCGACCGCAGAAAGAGTGGTTTGGCTTGCCGCTTACCATTGCCTTATTAAGCTTTTCACTGCTGCTAGTCCTAAGGAGAGATCATGTCTGATTTTATCTTGCTCTACCCCTTATGGCTCGTCGCGCTCATCCCATGGGCCGGATTTATTGTCTGGCTGATGCACAGAGGGCGATCACAAACTTTGATTGCCCCTCACCTTGCTAGCGCAATGGGGATTGCCAGCGCCATCAAGCAGCCAGCCAGACTACGTATCATTGGCATTTGTGGTGTGATTGCGATTGTCGCTTTGTCAGGCCCTAGCGTTTCCAAGCAACAGCGTCCCAGTTACATTAATAGCAGTGCTCGGGTGATGGTTATGGATATGTCGATGTCCATGTACGCTACCGACATCAAACCTAATCGCTTAACTCAGGCCCGTTTTAAAGCACTCGATCTGCTCAAGAATTGGCAAGAAGGCAGCACCGGATTAGTTGCTTACGCGGGTGATGCCTATCAGGTAAGTCCAATGACCAATGATTCGCAAACCATAGCTAACTTACTGCCTAACCTATCCCCAGAACTGATGCCGTACCCGGGGGCAGACGCTGGAGCTGGGGTTAAACTTGCGATTGAGATGATGACCAATGCTGGTTTGGCTTCCGGTGATATAGTGCTGATCAGCGATGATATTGATAACGCTGAACAGCAAGCGATAGAAAATCAGTTGAAAGGAACGTCGTGGCGACTGGTGATCTTAGGTGTCGGCACACGTTCTGGCGCGCCAATCAAGCTGTCTGACGGCTCATTGATGACCAAAGACAACGGACAACCTGTGGTCGCTAAAGCCAACTTCGATAATATGCGTGCACTTACTTCAGCGGTAAATGGCTACTTTGTACCGGTACAAGTCACCAACAGTGATATCGAAACTATCACTCAGGCGACTTCCCACATAGATCAAGCCAAAACGTCGAAAAAAGACCAGACAATTTCTGAGCGAGTTAATCAGGGCTTCTGGTTAGTTCCATTACTGTTGATCCCTGCCCTACTGATGTTTAGACGCGGTTTGTTGTTTGCGCTAACACTGATGTTGATACCAACACTGACACCTAAGCCTGCAATGGCAAGCCCGTGGTTGACCAATGATCAACAAGCGATGCAACGTTATCAGGCCAAAGACTACACTGCTGCTGCGGAGCTATTTGAAGATCAAAAGTGGAAAGGTATTGCTCAATATCAGGCTGGAGACTTCCCTGCTGCGATTGATTCTTTACAGGGTGCCGAGCAGTTGGAGGATAAATACAATCTGGCTAACGCGTATGCTCAGAATGGGCAGCTGGATCAAGCGGCACAGATGTATCAACAGATACTTGCTGAAAAGCCTGATCATCAGGACGCTAAACACAATCTTGATGTGGTGCGTCAGGCGCAACAGCAACAGCAACAGCAACAGCAACAGCAACAGCAACAGCAACAGCAACAGCAACAGCAACAGCAACAGCAACAGCAACAGCAACAGCAACAAGGTGAGTCGTCTCAAGATCAGAGTCAACAACAAAGTGAGAGCCAATCTTCATCATCGTCACAAAACCAGCAAAAAGAGCAGAGTTCACCACAACAGAATCAGCAATCCTCTGATTCAAAACAGGAATCTGGTAAGCAACAAGCTGAAATGAATCAAGCTGAAAAGAGTCAATCCCAACAGCAACAAAGTAAGTCTGACGACAAACAACAGCAAGATGGTGACGAGGGCAAAGCACAGCAAAGCCAAAAAACGCAGGATTCACCACAACCCGATGACTCTGCCCAACAACAAAATCAGGCCCAGGCGCAAGATAATCAGCAAGCAATTGAACCCGAGCTGAGAAAGCTTCAACAAGTAGAAAGTGCCCGAGATCCGAGTCGACTACTCCGTGCACAAATGCTGCTTCAGGCACAACAGAAAACACCGCCTCAAGACACAGGTAAGAAATGGTAATGAATAGATCAATCAAACAATATATTTTCAGCTTAATCGCTGTGCTGTTTGCACTGATGAGCCCGTTAGCATTAGCCACCAATATTACGGCAACAGTCAGTACCAACAAGGTGGTCAAGAATCAGGTATTCCAGCTAAGAATCGTGGTCGATGCTAAAGTCTCTTCTGATGCGCTCGACCTTTCTGTGCTTGAAAAAGACTTCTTTGTCGGCAGACCAAACTTTGGCAGTTCGATGAACTTCATTAATGGTAAACGCTCTAATCGCAGTGAATGGAATGTCTCGTTAGCCGCTCAGCGTTTAGGTATCGCTACCATACCGAGTTTTACTGTCGATGGCGTCTCGTCACAGCCAATATCGATTCAGGTATCAGTTGATAACAACCAGCCAGATGTTAATGATTTAGTAGAGTTACAGAGTAACCTCAGCAAAACCACGCTTTACCCGAATGAAAACGCGTTGTTAACTACTCGATTGATCGTCAAGGCGGATCCACGGAGATTACAAAACCCAAACATTATTGCGCCAAAAGCTCAAGGCATTGCGCTTAAACCGATTGGCGAACCAAACCAATATCAAGCAGTGGTGGATGGCGTCGAGGTGACAGTCGTCGATCAGAGCTACAACATCACAGCTGAGAAAGCGGGTCAGTTCTCCCTTTCAGGTATCGGTTTTAAAGGCAGCGTAGTGTATGGGGATAATCGCACGGGTACCACGAAACTGGTTTCAGCCGATACGCCAGCAAAACAGTTCCAGGTTTCAGTGAAACCAATCCCAAGTGACTATCAGGGACAATGGCTTCCAGCCTCTTCGTTGACTCTCTCACAACAGTGGCGTGACTCTGCAGGTCAGGAAATTGACCCGTCGACGCCTTTTAAAACCACGGTTGGCGAGTCTATCACCCGCGAAATCCATCTCGATATTGCCGGACTCGCTTCTGAACAGTTCCCTGATATACAAGTTAGCTACCCGGGTTCAGTACGTCTCTATCAAGAAAAGCCACAGTTTAACGACCTTGGAAAAGGTGTGACCCGAATGACAGTCAAACAGGTGTTAATTGCTCAACAACAGGGCGAAGTAAGCCTTAATGATGTCACGCTAAACTGGTGGGACAGTAGCAATCACCGTCAGGATAAAGCGACTCTCAGCGGTCTGAAACTGGATGTGGCGCCAGCAAGCCTGAACAATAATGAGGTCATTGCGACACCAAACGTACCCGCTACAGAAACGAAAACCATCACTATCTATCAGGCAGGTATCTGGCCATATATCGCTGGATTGTTCGCGCTTCTCTGGTTGGTTACTTTAGCTTTGTGGTACCGAGCGAGTAAAACTAAATCAAACATTGAAACCGAGCTGCCTGACAGCCCGACTCTGGACAAATTGCTTAATGCACTGGCTAATGGAAATAGCGTACAGGCGAATTACCTGCTCAATTGCTGGCTTGATGAACATCCTCAACTGGATCCAGCGGTTACTGAGAAAATTGAGCAGCAGCGCTCGGCAATGAACCGAAGCGGTTACTCGGACTCAGCAGACAAATGGCAGTCAAAAGAGTTGATCACCTTACTCAAAAAAGCCAACAAGTCATCAAACAAACGCTCATCTCACTCAGAAACATTGGCCTCGTTATAAATCAAGCCAATTGCAATTAAGGCAGCCTTTATCGGCTGCCTTGTTAATTTCAGCTTTATAACCCATCAACTTTCCGGTCATTTCGAGACGACAAAATCACTCCTTATTAGTAACAAGATCGATTAGACTGATAGAAGAGAGTTTTACAAAGGTATCCTGTTTTGGCTAAGTGGTTGTTTGTCGTTGGTTTGGCTGTTTGCTTCCCTACCTGGGCGAGCATAGACCTCATCAAAGTCGACAAATCAAAACGTCGAATGTACCTGATTGAGAACAATGAGGTGGTCAAAGAGTTCAGAATTGCTTTAGGTAAGAGACCAAAAGGACACAAAATCCACGAGGGTGATCAGCGTACTCCCGAAGGTCGCTATTTTTTAGATTTTGTGCTGGAAGATTCTGAGTTTTATCGTTCCATCCACATCAGTTATCCCAACGCTCAAGACATGGCATATGCGATGAACCGTAATCTGGATCCGGGGGGCAACATAAAGATTCACGGTTTGAAGAATGGTGAAACCCGCCCAGCCAACTATGTTCAAAGCTTTGACTGGACAGATGGTTGTATTGCGATCAGTAATCAGGAAATGGACCAGCTACTTCAACTGGTTGAAGTGGGTACCCCAATAGACATTACTTGGTAACTCGAGGCGCTTTTTCGCGAGTGACCCACCAGCACATCAAAGAGCCAACGGTTACCATAACCACCCCCTGAATAAAGCTGTGCGTCAGTACTAAACCCAGAATAAACGATGAAATCACTGTCGATAATACTGGCGTGAAGTAGGACATGGTGGCAAGAAACACCATGTTTCCGCCAATAATCGCGTAGTTCCACAGCGCATAGCCGCTGCCCATCGCAATACCCGATACCAGCAGCAATCCGCCAGACTCTAGCGTCAGTGTCATCCCCGTTTCATCACTAATAGCGTATTTGATCCATAGTGCCACTGCCGTCATGATGAAAAACAAGGTAATCGCATTCTGGCCATTAGCGATACGCTTGGTCAGGTTACAGTAGATAGCCCACAGGAATGCGCCGATAAATGCCATAGCATAAGTGGTTGGGTTAGTCGCGACATTGGCTGCAATTTGCGCCACAGTCAGCCCCTGATCACCCGTAATACTCCACGCTACACCAAAGAATGCCAGCGCTATGCTTGGATAAACGAGCCAGTTGGTCTTTTTACCACTTGTCAGCACCGCCAATAGCACGGTTAAAGCTGGCCAAAGGTAGTTGATAACCAACATCTCTATCGCTTGCTGACGCGAGTTTGCCATTGCCAATGCTAACGCCAGGCAGATCTCATAGGCGACGAACAAGCTGCCGCCAATTAAGACATAGCGTAACGAATAGTTGCGTAGCTTTGGACGTCCCATAACAAGCACCAAAAATAGTGAAGCGACAGTATAAATTGACGCCGCCCCACCAACTGGCCCTAGCATTTCAGTTACCGCTCTGGCTAAACCCATCACGCTGCTCCACAGCAGAATGGCAACCATACCGGCAATAGTGAATTTATGAGTATTATTGTTCATGGTCATTTACTCAAAAAAAAGCCGAGCTGAACGCTCGGCTCGTAATCTGTTTGCAGCAGTTACACAATTTCCCAACTGTGCGTCATCTCAATGCCTTTACCCAGCATTAGACACACAGAGCAGTATTTCTCTAGCGAATCAGCAGCAACTTTGGCAACGATCTCTGGAGACAGGTTTTCACCAGACACTTCAAAGTGGATGTTTACCTGAGTAAAAATACGTGGCGCAGTTTCTCGGCGCTCAGTCGTTAGCTTGGCATTACACGCCGTCACTTTCTGGCCCGCTTCTTTCAAACCATCGACGACATCCACTGAGCTACAACCACCAGCAGCCATCAACACCATTTCCATCGGACTCGGCGCAGTTGCTCCACCGTTGCCATCCATAACAATTGAGTGACCTGACTGAGATTGACCCAGAAACTTAAACTCTTCTACCCACTTTACTTCAGCTTGCATCTTTATAATCTCTATTGGTTCGAGGAAACAGCATCATCGCTTGGGAATACTACCCCGGTTTGACGACGGATTTCCTCCAGTAACTTAGCTACAACAAGCGAACGCTGGCTGCATTGTTGATTGGCTGATTGTTGCTTAAATTGGTCTGCAAATTCAAGTGCTTCGTAGTACATAGGATTAGATACCTGCTCAACACTCACATCTCGCGCGACCTTATCCTTGCGCTCAATTTTAATCAGCTTGCTTGCAGTGGAGATCATTTCCATCTGCAGAGCCCCCTCTTCCCCCTGAATCTCACTCGGCAAATAAGAGTCACTGGTTTTAGAGTGTTGTAGCACGACCTCAAAACCGTCGTAATTTAGAATCACACTGCCGCTGCCATCAACCCCGGAACTGAGTAGTTGAGCCTGTGCCTGAAGCGAAATAGGTTCACCGAATAGCTCAACGGCAGAACTAAGGCAATAGAAGCCGATATCCATTATCGAACCATTGGCGAACTGCGGGTTGAAAGTATTAGGGTTTTCGCCAGCAAGAAACTTAGGATAGCGCGATGAGTACTGGCAATAACTAATCATACCTTTACGCAGTTGACCAAGCGACGGGAGTAACTGCTTAAGTTTTTTAAAGTTAGGCAAATGGGCTGACATAAAGGCTTCAAACAACACCACCTGATTCTGTTCAGCCACTTCAAACATTTGCTTCGCTAGCGCATAACTAGCGGCCATCGGCTTTTCGACAATCACATGCTTACCCGCCTGCATCATTTGAATCGCCTGGGGACCATGCAGGGAGTTAGGGCTGGCAATATAGACCACATCAACAAAATCTGAATCCGCTAGCTGGTCTAGATCATCGAAAAGAGCGGGTGAATCATATTTGCAGGCGAAACTCCGTGCCTGCTCAATTGAACGCGAGTATACCGCGGTGAGTTGATACTCTTTGGTCATCAACGCCGCTTCAATAAACTGGTCGGTAATCCAGTTAGTGCCTATGACAGCTAGCTTTATCATTTCACTTGTTCCTTACAACATCAGCGTGTCTGTGCAGCGCAGTAGCCTTACACAGTCAGTACTACTCTCAATGCCAGAAGAATTAACACCGCTCCTGATAGTCGGTCGATCAACATTGCTTTAGAGCGAATTTTGTCGATCAGCTTAGGGCTAGAGAGTAAGAAGGTAATCAATGTATACCATAAACCATCGACAACCAACGGAGTCATTACGATCAGGCTCTTAGCGGTGAAACTATCACCGACAGCAACAAACTGACTAAACAGAGCGATAAAGAACAAAGCAATCTTTGGGCTCAGCAGCGAAATTAGAAAGCCTTCTTTAGCAGATTGCCAGATAGTGGTTTGTTGACCAGATTCAAGCCGAGCCGCGACACCACCTTTAGAACGCAATGCATTGTAGCCTAAGTATGCAAGGTAGGCGGCACCTGCATAACTGATGGTTTTAAACAGTAGTGGAGATTGCTGTAGAACAACGGCTAAGCCAATCAGGGTAATAAAGGCGTAGATGCCAATACCAAAGGCATGTGCCCAAGCGGTCGCCAGACCGTTAAGTCGACCGCCAGCGAGGCTGTGTTTAGCAACCATAGCCAGACTTGGTCCCGGAGACATGGCGCCGAGAATACAGATGGTAAATAGAGAAAGCCAAATCGTGAACGTCATTAATTCTATCCTTATAATCGCCGAGTCAGTCCCGACGTTGAAAACTTGCTTTCACGTTAAAGCATCCTGCTAATGATCTGAAATCAAATCTCGTTATAGCGGTAATGATTTCAAATCATACCGATTGAGTAAGGTGATGTCTGCATTGCATGGAGTACTTTATCTCGCATCCATTGGTGTGCCTTATCGTGATCATATTTTGGATGCCACATTAACCAGTAAAGATGCTCACTGGTGTCAAAGGGTAATGGACGATAAGTTAACTCAGACTCGCGCGCTAAATGATAGGCAATATGCTCAGGTACTATCATCAGGTGATCGCTATTTTTCAACGCATTCACCGCTGCTGAGAAGAATGGCACTTTGAGAGCGATACGACGTTGGAAACCATGCTGCGCCAGCGCCAGGTCGGCATTGGTATCCTTATCGCCACCGCCTGTGACTTTCAAATGCGGATAAGTGACCAGCGCTTCACAACTTATCTCCTCGCGACCAGACAACGGGTGATCGGCGCGCATCACACACATCGACTTATCGTGACCAATCTCTACGCTGCTAAGATGTTGAGGCTTTTGAGCCAGCATAGTCGACGCCAGATGAATACCTGTCTGTTCAAAGTTGGCCAAAAATTCTGGCTGCCATAATCGATAGGCAATGTTGACCTTTGGCGCTTGTTCCGTTGTCACGGCGACCACATCCGGCAAGATATATTGAGCAACATAGTCACTCGAAGAGAGAACAAACTCTTGTTGCCATAGTTTAGGATCGAAAGGCTTATCCGCCAGCAGCGCATCAAATTCGCCCAACAACACTCTTAGTTTATCCTGCATCTCCAATGCGCGCGGGGTTGGTACCAGGTTGTTACCATCTCGCACCAGAAGTGGGTCGCCACATAGGTCACGAAGCTGCGCTAGCTGTCTGCTCATCGCTGACTGAGTGATATGCAATCTTTGCGCTGCACGGCTGACATGGGTTTCTTCTAGCAGCATATGCAGTGAACGAAGTAAATTTAGGTTGAGGTTAGTTAGCATTGGATAACGTATTAAAGAATTCAGTCAGTACCGTATGAGTCATCAAATGACGTAGTTCCGGTATTTTTTGTAACTCATCGCGAATCGCATTGAGTTGAGTCATGGTTTCCACTTCAACATAAAGCATCATGTCTGTCTCACCACTGATCGCATGACACCATTTCACACCATCAATCTGATAGATATGTTCTGCATAGGTTTCGCAGTATTGTGTGGAACTGGACATATCAAACTTCAGCGCCAGATACGCTTTAATCAGTTCAATGTTGTCTTTTTTCGCCACATCAGCGTGATAGCCAAGAATGACTTTCTCACTCTCAAGCTTCTGAACTCGCGCCGTCACCGCCGAACGAGAGAGGTTTACCTTGCGTGCAATATCACTAACGCTCGCTCGGGCATTGAGTTTTAAGATATCGATGATTTGCTGATCAAATTTGTCCATTTTTATTACTTCCTGTCTACCCCCAACTTATCCTGTCGGTTAAATGCAATGTGACATAAAACCGCTACAGATGAAAGCAGACAAATTGTCAGCGATTTATCTTCAAACCGACATAATGACAGCAAACTGCGACGAAATGACTAATGCATAGATAAGCCGCTTCAGATAACCTAATCACAAAGTCAGAAAAGATGCAGGGAAAGCACTATGAGCGAGTTAAAACAAGAAATTACCTTACTGTCAGGCATCGGGCAGTTATCAACCACTTTATTGGGAACAGGACTGTTTATGGTGCCCGCTATCGCTGCTGGCATTGCCGGACAGTTTTCACTGTGGGCATGGCTACTATTGTTTATCGCGATCTGCCCCATAGCCCTCACCTTCGCTCAATTGGGCAAGCGCTTTCCAAATGCAGGTGGAACGGCTTACTTTGTGCGTAAAGCCTTCAACCCTAAACTAGAGAAAAGCGTTGCCTGGCTGTTCTTAAGTGTTATCCCGGTTGGCGTACCTGCTGCCATTGCTTTAGCAGCCGGATTTCTTCAGCAGCTTTTACCTCAGGGCTTTAGCTCATCGCTAATGGCCCAGATAATCACCGTCGCCCTGCTGATTGCCGTCAACCTCGCGGGAGCGAAATCCTCTGGGCGATTACAAACCATTATTGCGATTGCGATTTTCTCACTTATTGCTGCATTCTGGTGGAAAGGCGGTTTTACCAGCCAAGACCTTGTATTGCCTCCCCTATCTGCTGACAGCGTTTGGCCTATTGGCTTAGCGCTTGGGGTGATGTTCTGGTGCTTTGTAGGTATCGAAGCATTTGCCCATATGGGTGAAGAGTTTAAGAACCCGCAACGTGATTTCCCAATCGCGATCGTGGTGGGTTGTTTCGTTGCAGGGGCGACTTATTGGGTCTGTTCGGTAATCATCCTTAAAATGGGCGCTTATGGTACTCCCGCCTTTGACAGTGCCTCTATTCCGTGGATTTCTGAGCAACTGTTCGGCGTAGAGTTCAAGACGCTGATCAGCATCATTGGCTTTGCTGCCTGCTTTGCCAGTGTCAATCTCTACACCCAAAGCTTATCGCGTATGCTGTGGGCACAAGCACGGGAATATAGTCCCAACAGTGCACTCTCTCGCCTTTCCATCCGAGGCGTTCCCGCTCACGCCACACTGGCTGTCGGCGCGGTGGTTGCTGTCTCATGTGTGATTGGCGAGATGTCAGGACTTGACTTGGAATTCTTTCTTAAACTGGCCAACGGTATCTTCGTTCTGATATACCTGCTGGCCATGTTAGCGGCGTATAAGCTGCTTAGTGGATTGAGTCGTCGACTTGCTGGGGTGTCACTGCTGTTGTGCAGTGCGGTATTTATCTGCCTCGGCTGGTCAATGCTTTATGCCGTGACTGTATTCGCTGTACTTAATCTACCATGGAAAAGATGGCGAACCATCAAACAGGGCAACATCAGATAGCAAATCGCTCAACAGTGCCTGAGTGGATGTGCAGAATGCTCTGCGGAGTCACCTGCTTCCACTCAGCACTTTTTTCTAGCGGCTCTGACGCCAGCACAATATTAGCTCCATCCTGTTTGATAAATACCGTCGGCGCTTCAGAGTCACAACTATAACGAACAACCCAGAAGCTTTGCCCATCGGAAATACAGATTGATGCCTTAAGAGGCTCAGTAACCTGTTTACTCTTCATCGCAACAACGATGCTTTCTAATGTGGTTTTAATCGCTTTAACCGGGTCATTAACCAAGCCGTTTTGCAACATTAACAAGAAAATCAGCTCACTGTCTGTGGTTCCCATTCGTTTTAAATACAGCTCTTCACTCAATTGCTGCTGCAGTTGATATTTAACCTGTTCAAAACCGCCAATCTGCCCGTTGTGCAGAAACATCCAGTTATCGTCGATAAATGGATGACAGTTTGAGCGGGATACTTGAGTGCCGGTAGACGAACGCACATGAGCCATAAAACGGTGTGAACGGATATGGTGAGCGAGTGAGCGCAGGTTTTCATCTCCCCATGCTGGCAGGACTTCATGAAATTGCCCCGGTGTTTCGCGTTCGGTATACCAGCCTAAGCCGAATCCATCAGCATTGACTCGGGTAACGGCTTTTCTTGCCTCCAGGCTTTGGTGAACCAACGAATGCTCAGGTTCATAGACTAACTCGTCCAGATAAATGGACTCTCCCTGATAAGCTAACCAGCGGCACATATCTTTCCCTCATATGACGTTAACACCCTCTCATAACATCATGATTCGAATCGTTCGGCAAGGGTTCAACGTGCCGGACAACTTCACTACTTTGAGGCGATATCCTCTCAGGTAGTACGGGAGTTCGCAGGCAGCGCCAGTTTAATGGTCGTCCAATGAGAAGTGCTGAATATATTGGCTGGGCGTCAAACCACGGTTTTTCTTAAACATCCGGTTAAAACTAGCGGTGTTCTGATAACCAAGTCGTCTGGCGACTGTTTCAATTTCGACGCCTTTGGCCAACATCGAAACGGCAATATTACTCAACACGTAGCCACATACTGTAGAGAAGTTCATCCCGAGTTTACGCAGGGTTCGCTGCAACTGTTGGGTCGACATGCCAAGTAATGTGCTGACATGCTCCAGAGTTGGCAGACCATAATAACGACTGTAGTTAAGCACTTCGTAAATCACCTTCACCTCATCCTCTGGGTCGGGCATATTAAGCAGTTCATCTAAGTCAGAAAAATTCATCGCTAACTTAGCCTTTTTAACCTGCCCCTGCTGTTTGGAGGCCAGACGCGAATCAGAATGGAACCATATCTCAGTGCACGAATGACTCCAGTCGATATCACAGCCAAAGAAGTCGCGATACTTTTGCTCATTCTTACGTACCCCTGATAGCCTAACTCTCATTGGCGCGAAGTCACTACCCAGATACATTCTCATTATCTTGACCAATATCATCGCCATACGAATGCTGTCGTGTACCTTGCAGCTCGGCGCAACGTGAGGATTTCGATAAGCCCATTTAATTATCGAGCCACTGATCGACGCGGAGAGAAAAGCGCCATTTTGCAAACTGCTAAGACCGTAATTCAGGCGGCGGATCGTAGCAGCAAAATCAGCACCAGACAGCAGCCAGTGACTGATAGCCCCTGCTCTGGAAATATCATGATCTTTGGCCAGATCCAGAACGATGTCAGGATTACCCGTACACTGCTCCAATCTGGTGTACCACTCGTTCACCACTGATATTGGAATTAAGGTCATTGGGTGGTTGAAAACATCTTCAGGAATGCCGAGCGAGTCTGCCTTTAGCTGATAACGCCTGCGAGCTTCCAGGTGGATATTGAAAATCCCAATAGCTCGCATAAATCTCACTTTCTTCAATTACAGAACCACTCAATTTAGGTCGATATATGACTTAATCTGTCACAACTTACGCCCTTAATCAAATCTAGATCACAATTAAGCTTCGCTATTACATTGGAGCCTTGAATGAGTTTACTAAGTGTCCCGTTCGTTGGAACTAGCGCTGATACTGTCTTACATGTCGTCGCAACCGTTGTGCTTGTCGGCACTATAGGTGCAGCACTATTTGGATTCTGGAAATTCCACGAACTACCAATCAATAAAGCCCACAGTAAAGATCATCATCAAATTGGATTGATAACTGCACTCACTTGGATTGGTTTTATCTGGCACTGGGTTTGGGTCATCGCCGTAATTCTCGCTTTTGTTGATATGGAGAAAGCCATCATCAACCTGCGAGACACGTGGCGCCATGCACCAAAAACAACCAATGATCAGGAGGGGGCGTAATGTTAGAAGGTTTAGCAGTATGGGCGCTGTTTATCTACTTACTTCGCTTAGTTGGCATGCCGTGGAATAAGGGAACCAAAGCGTTTGCTTATCTTGGTGGCGTCTCATGGTTGATGTTCGTCTGGGTTGGTTTGATTAACTATACGCCTATGGATATCTCGGGCGGCTCAGTGGTTCAATCTCCTCATATTCAGTTACGTCCGGATTCGACTAACGTAACGGGTAAGGTCGACAAGATCCATATCGAGCCAAATCAGCAGGTGTACAAAGGTCAGTTAATCTATGAAATCGATCCGACCCAATACCAAATTGCTCTGAATCAGGCCAAAGTCGCGGAAGAAGCCGCACTGGTGGCACACAAAGTGTCGATCGAAGACATTGCGATTGCCAAAGCGAACTACACATCAATGCTACAGGATGTGAAAACGACACAGAGCCGTTTGGCCTCCGCTAAAGCTGACTACGAGCTACAACAAAAGATGCTTAAGCGTTATCAGGAGCAGAACCGTGTGGTTAAGAACACCATTACGGCCAGCGACATCGATAAGCAAATTACTTCCGTAGAAAAGGCCAAACACAATGTCGCTACCATTGAGTCTGAACTAAGCAGCAAAAAAGTCGCTGCGGATAAAGCCAAGCTTGCAATCACTAAATCTGAGCTAACCGTTCAGAGTCGAGAAGCAGACTGGAAAACAGCAACTGAGCAACTGGCTAAAGCCCAGTGGGACTTAGATAGCACCAAAGTATACGCGCCAGCAGATGGTTTCGTGACCAACTTTATCCTGCGTGAAGGCCAACGGGTATCTATGATGCCTCGCCTGCAAATGTACACCAACGAGAAGTACGTACTTATGCGCGTTAACCATCAGGCGATTCGCAATGTAAAACCAGGTCAGCCAGCTGAATTCGCCTCTTCAGTTTATCCGGGTAAGATTTTCTCGGCGCAAGTTGAAGGCATTGTTGAAGCGACCGGGGAAGCGCAAAGTAATCTTCTCGGCTTAGACCAGGCGGTACGTACAACAACTGGCAAAAACCTGCAGAACAAACATCACTTTGTGCGCCTAAAGATCGAAGAGGGTCAGGACTATGATATTCCGGTCGGCTCAGTAGGACTTGCTTGGGTAAGTGGCGAAAAGCCAATTGGATTCATGGCTTTTCTTGATGCGATTCGCGGCATCATTATTCGAATGAAGTCTCAATTGTACTACTTCTACTCTATTTAAGTTCGCTAATAGCTACCTTAAACCGCCAGCCAGTCTGGCGGTTTTTTATTTTGTCGCTCCACAGCTTGGTGCAAAAACCGCCATTCAGCTATACGTCAGGTCTTATCCGGTGATAGTCGCTCGATAGAGTATTGTTTTTCTGCTACTTTCGAGTACCTTGAACAACAGAATAACGCATCACCGACCGACGAGGTAATCAATGAGCCAGTTCCAAGATCTCTCGATACTCATTGAACAAATAGCACAAGCAGAAGAAACCGATCAGGTAAGCATTCTAAACGATTCGATCGAACTCGGGCTGGACTCTGGCTCCATCGCTCTAATTCTTGAAGCATTTCCCCTTGATGAGCGTGCCAAACTGTGGCGCGGTTTGCCTCTTGAGCTGCACATTGAAGCGTTAACAGAAGCTCGTGCTGAAGTTCGCCATTCGATTATTGATGAACTGTCAGAAACCGAGTTAAAACTTACTCTGGCAAAGCTCGATAACCTGTCGCTGATTGAATGGGCAGACTCTCTGCCAGAAGAGATCATTAATGAAGCTCTACAGCTCATCGAGAAAGACGAGTTAGAACTCTACGATCAAGCTAACGAATACGAAGATGATGAACTCGGCCGCTGGGCTGAACGAAAAATCGTTACCTTGCCTTTCAATATTTCCGTAGATAAAGCCAAGGGGCTGATGGAGCGCTACAGTTACGACGCTCCTCAACAAATCTACTTAATCAACAAGCGTAAACAGTTTCGTGGTGTCGTCAGTTACATCGACCTATTGCGCGCTGAGCCTAGTGAACGACTGAAAAATCTGGCTTTAGAAAACATCGTCACGCTTAACGCCAAGATGAGCTTGGCGGAAAGTATCGAGGCGTTAGAGCACTCATCCCAACCTGCGATGCCTGTTACTGATGAGGCACAAATGCTGATTGGTGAAGTTGACTGGCAGTTTGCCTTAAGCAATCAACGTGAGATCTATGAAGCTCGCTTGATGGCGGGTACCGGTATGGATGAAGGGGATGACCTGTTTGCTCCGGTAATTAAGAGCTCACAAAAACGTGGCGTGTGGCTTGGTATTAACTTGATGACAGCGATTTTAGCCTCAGTCACTATTGGTCTGTTTGAAGATGTTATAGCGCAGGTTGTTGCTCTCGCAGTATTAATGCCGATTGTTGCTTCCATGGGTGGTATTGCAGGAAGCCAGACTCTGACACTGATGATTCGTGCTATGGCGCTCAATCAGATCACGCCGGGTAACCGTTGGGCCTTACTAAAGAATGAAATTGGTATTGGTTCAATTAACGGCTTACTGTGGGCGCTGATCATTGGTGCCATTGCCGGGCTTTGGTTTCAGTCAACTATTCTCGGTGCAACTATCGCCTTGGCGATCATCGTAAACATCATTACTGCAGCTATGTTCGGAGTCCTGATCCCAATCGCGCTCGACAAGTTGAAGCTTGACCCTGCTCTTGCAGGTTCAGTGGTACTTACTACCGTCACAGATGTGGTTGGCTTCTTTGCATTTCTTGGGACAGCCAGCTTAGTCATGCTATAGCTGAGAATTATCAAACCTGTCATTAGCAAATATGAGATGAATTGCATTTTGCAATTTCAATATGCAAATAGGGTAACAAAAAAGTTCCAAAACTAGCAATTTCAGAGCAATTAGGTGCTATTAAAGTTGGCACATATACTGCAATAGTAATAATGACCCTTCTTAAGCCGAGGGTCACCTAGCCAACTGACGTTGTTAGTGAACCTGATTTGTTCACACTTATAGCGGCCAATCTCCCTTCTTGAGATTGGCCTTTTTGTTTTCTGGACGCCATATAACCTCACAATACTCACCTCAGAATAAACATCAGTTAATAGCAAACTAAGTCGAATTAGAGACCAAACCCTCAAAATCAGCACTCTTTCATCAGTAACATCGGCAAGAGTCGCGCATGGAGAGCAAAAAGTCATAAGATAACGTTTGCGTATGAGTACCAATACCACCCTTCTCGCCCCCTTAATTTATAGAACGTCATATTCATAACAAATACCAAGAAAATCAAAACAAAACACAGTTTGTTAACAACAATCTGAGAAAAAACTTAGGTTAGATTATAAATAAAAAACATCACCCATAAATTAACCCACTGTTAATTAAGGAATTAAAATAGATAAGTATAAAATTATACTACAATCAGACATTTTCTTATTGACGCAACCATATTTATCTCCATAATACGCGCCGTTTGCCTAAAACATACTGAAAATTTGTAATACTAATCTATTTGCGGAGGTTATAGATGGCTGCGGACAATAACTACAGTCTTGGACCAGTGCCGGACACGGCTAGAAAAGGGGTCGCTTCACTTACTATGGTAATGTTAGGACTGACTTTCTTCTCCGCTAGTATGTGGACCGGTGGTTCCCTCGGAACTGGTCTTTCATTCAACGACTTCTTCCTCGCTGTTCTCATTGGTAACCTCATCCTCGGTATTTACACTTCTTTCCTCGGTTACATCGGCGCTTCTACTGGTCTCTCTACTCACCTTCTTGCTCGTTTCTCTTTTGGTACTAAAGGCTCTTGGCTTCCTTCCGCTCTACTTGGCGGTACTCAGGTCGGCTGGTTTGGTGTCGGCGTCGCAATGTTTGCCATTCCGGTGCACAAAGCAACAGGAATTGATACCAATACTCTGATCATTGTTTCTGGGCTACTAATGACCGCAACGGTTTACTTCGGCATCAAAGCTTTGATGGTGCTTTCAGCAATTGCGGTTCCTGCTATTGCTGTTCTGGGTAGCTACTCTGTATCGATGGCCGTTGAAAGTGTCGGAGGTCTGGAACAATTACAGCTTATTGAACCTGAAACTCCGATGGACTTTTCCGTCGCACTTGCAATGGTGGTCGGCTCATTTGTCAGCGCGGGCACCCTGACGGCCGACTTCGTACGTTTCGGTAAAAAACCTGCTGGCGCAGTACTGGTTACTATGGTTGCCTTCTTTATCGGCAACTCACTCATGTTTATCTTCGGTGCCGCTGGTGCAGCTGCAACAGGTCAGGCTGATATCTCTGATGTGATGATTGCTCAGGGACTGCTTATTCCGGCAATTATTGTACTTGGCTTAAATATCTGGACGACAAACGAAAACGCCCTTTACGCATCTGGTCTTGGTTTCTCAAACATTACTGGCCGTTCAAGCACAATCATGTCTATTATCAACGGTATCATCGGCACAATATTCGCCCTGTGGCTTTACAATAATTTCGTCGGTTGGCTAACCTTCCTATCAACGGCAATCCCTCCTATCGGTGGGGTTATCATTGCGGACTTCCTAATCAACCGGAAACGTTACAAAGACTTTGCCAACGCGCAGTTCAAAACTGTTAACTGGGCTGGCATTATCGCGGTTGCAGTTGGCGTAGCAGCGGGTAAATTCATTCCGGGCGTCGTTCCATTGAACGCAGTTCTCGGTGGCGCTCTTTGCTATGCAGCTCTAAACCCACTATTCAACAAACACGCGCTGAAAACACAAACAGCGTAAGGAAGCATCATGACAACGCTATTGATCAAAAACGCTAAGCTACAAGACCAGGACGGTTTAAAACAGATCCTGATTGAAGACGGTCAATTTAAGCAGATACTAGACAACGATGCAGAGATTGCTTTTGACGGTGAAACTCTAGACGCAGAGGGCGGCTTAGCTGTCGCTCCATTCTGTGAACCTCATATCCATTTAGATACCACTCAAACAGCAGGTGAACCTAGCTGGAACATTTCTGGCACTTTGTTTGAGGGCATTGAGCGATGGGCAGAGCGTAAAGAACTGCTTTCTATTGAAGACGTTAAAACCCGAGCGAAGCAAACACTCAAATGGCAAATCGCTAATGGTGTTCAGCACGTTCGTACCCATGTTGACGTTTCTGATCCAACCCTTATCGCATTAAAAGCGATGGTGGAGCTGCGTGAAGAGATGAAACAGTGGGTAGATATTCAGATTGTGGCGTTTCCGCAAGAAGGTATCCTTTCTTACCCGAACGGTAAAGAACTCCTTGAACAGGCTGTCCAGCTGGGCGCAGATGTCATTGGTGCGATTCCTCATTTCGAGTTCACTCGTGAGTATGGCATTGAGTCTCTGCACTATGCGTTTGAATTGGCAAGAAAATATGACTGTCTTATCGACGTTCACTGTGACGAAATCGATGATGAACAGTCACGCTTTGTCGAAACACTTGCTGCACTGGCGCATAAATATCAGATGGGAGAAAAGGTCACCGCAAGCCATACAACAGCAATGGGGTCTTACAATGGTGCATACGCTTCACGTCTGTTCCGTCTACTCCGTATGTCAGGAATCAACTTTGTCGCCAACCCATTGGTGAATATTCACCTTCAAGGTCGCTTTGACGATTACCCTAAGCGCCGCGGCGTGACTCGTGTGAAAGAGATGTTGGCAGCAAATATCAATGTCTGCTTTGGTCATGATGATGTGTTCGACCCATGGTATCCGCTTGGTACGGCAAACATGCTGCAGGTTCTGCATATGGGCCTGCATGTGTGTCAGGTGATGGGCTACGATCAAATCAACAATAGCCTTGCGTTAATCAGTACCAATTCAGCTCGCACGCTAAACATTTCCGATAAACACGGTATAGAGGAAGGCAAGCCGGGTAGCCTGTTGATTCTTCCAGCTGAGAACGGCTTTGATGCAGTGCGTCGTCAGGTTCCGGTGCGTTACTCCGTTCGTCACGGCCAAGTGATTGCGCAAACCCAACCGGCGCAAACTGACATCTATCTGGGTGAACAAGAAAAAGTGACATTCAAACGCTAAGTTGCATTCACTTCGATCAAAAATGGGAAGCTCAGGCTTCCCATTTTTATTGTGCTTAACCTCAACTTTGTTAAGCGATGTTGGTTTCAACTCTTAACGAGCGTATACGTTTGACCTGCATTTTTTGTTTCTTCTTAAGCTGGATATGACACAGCTCCAGAATCAAACCAAACGCCATTGCAAAGTAAACGTAACCTTTGTTGACATGAAGGGCAAAGCCCTCAGCCATTAGAAGACCACCCAATAGAATCAAAAACAACAGGGCAAGTGTTTTGAAGCCTGGGTATTGAGTCACCAGGTTATTAATCTTTTCTGCGGTTAACACCATAACCACAGCGGAAGCCAGAATCGCTGCCACCATAATCGGCACCTGGTCAGTCAAACCTACCGCAGTAATCACTGAGTCCATTGAGAATACAGCGTCAACGGCAACAATCTGTAACAGCACGACTGCCAGACCTGTTCTTACATGGGTAGAATGGGCCGTTTCATGGTGTATCAACCACGACCATAGCTCCTTACCACTTTTCGCTAATAGGAATGCACCACCAGCAATCATAATCAGTTCTCGTCCGGTAAGGCTAAAATCACCAACCACCAACAAAGGTTCAGTCAGGGACATTACCCACGAGATAGAAAAGACCAGAACAATACGTGCAGCTACAGCTAAGGAGATACCCAAGTTACGCGCGAACTTGCGTTGGTGTAGTGGCAATCGCTCACAGAGAACCGATATAAAGACGACGTTATCAACGCCAAGTACCACTTCAAGTGCGAATAGTGTGGAGAAAATAACCCAGGTTTCGGGTTGCATGAAAAGATCTAACATTGTTCAACCTCCACAGTTGTGAAAGTCAGGAAAGTGCTCAGTCGACTAAAGGGGTCGTCCATTTAAGTTGTATACCTCTGTTACTTAGGAAACGCTAGTAAATCACCAGTTTGCTCGCTTAGCAATATCCATGTTTGTAACAGAAGGTTACCGGAAAAAGAAAACCCCACTAAGCTTTCGCCTAGTGGGGTCTATTCATACTCGCAGCAATCCGGCTACTAATAGGTGCTCCCTGCATCTATTCCTTGATAGTACGCTGAATCCTTCAGCACTTTCCTTATCATCGCCTTCCTAGCGGTGTCCTTGGCAATCCAGCCCGTTAGCTATCCTGGCTAACTCTCATCACCCTTCCTGAGTGGTGTCCTGATTCCATCGTCCTGATAGAAATTGCCTTAGTCCGTTAAGCGTCCATTGTCTTTCCTTGTGTAACCATCCTAGTTACTAGCGTCCAGCCAATGTCCTTCGCTTTCCTTGCCAATTATTCGTCCTGAATAATCGAATCTTCTTCCTGAAGATGACCTATCCTTGGGTCTTTCCTGTTCCGTGTCTGCTTCCTGCTGACAACTTAAGATTAAGCCAACAGCGATTATTAACAACGGTTAATTTTCGTTTTTTGGCTCTTTCCCCAACGGTTAAGAAACATACAAAAATATATAAAACATGCAGTTAGACAAAAAAACGCTATATTTCTCAACCAAGCAGGATCTCAACGCTCACGACCTTGTGAGAGATCTCGCACACGCTAATTGGCATATGGCTGAAAATATCCATTTTTATCGAGTGATTTAGATCACTAACTTTAGCTGCTCAACCGCAATTACTTTTAACAATCGCGCTTTTTACTGGACTAAGTGGCTTTAAATTAGGATATTATGACTAGATCAACATCACAGAACTCGATTGACCTAGCTTAAGTCTAGGCAGATATCTTTTAGGGGACAGACTCAATGATTTCTAAGTGGGCGCAACGTTTTTACCAAATGGCCGAATTAGTCGGCTCATGGAGTAAGGATCCTTCCACTCAGGTTGGTGCGGTAATCACTAAACAGAACCGTATCGTTTCCGTTGGCTTTAACGGCTATCCGCACGGTATCTCTGATAGCGCAATGACCGACGATCGAGAAATGAAGTATTTGAAAACTCTACACGCAGAAGAAAACGCAATTCTGTTCGCTAAGCGCGACTTAGATGGTTGTGAAATCTGGGTAACTCATTTCCCATGCCCTAACTGCGCAGCAAAAATCATTCAAACTGGCATTTCTGCGGTGCACTGTCCTGAACAAACAGAGGATTTCCTATCTCGTTGGGGTGACAAGATCACGGTCAGCCAAGAGATGTTCCTTCAGGCTGGTGTAAAAGTGAACTGGCTGCCGCTAAGCGACTTAGGCCAGCCCTAAGCAAAGATCAGAAGGTGACGTGCAGCCGCTCTAAGGTCTCAAATAGCTGCTGTGATTTGTAAGGTTTGGGTAAGTAGGCATCCATACCGACGTCAAAGCAGCTTTGGATCTCCTCAGGTAAAACGCTGGCTGTTAACGCAATGATTGGCGTACTCTCTTTACCTTGTTCCTTTTCCCATTGACGTATTTCTCGCGTTGCGGTTAAGCCGTCCATAATTGGCATCATACAGTCCATAAGAATCGCACAAAACCGCTGACCAGATTTCACCGTATTCACTGCATCAAGCCCATTACTGGTAATGCTGTAGTCGATACCCATTTTATTGAGAAAAAACGAAGCTATTTTTTGATTCATCAGATTATCTTCGACGATAAGGACCTTTTTGACTGGTGCATGGAGATTGTCATCCATGCTTTGATCATCACTGTAACTATCAAGCTTACGGGCTGCTAACGCGGTTTTCAGCGTTGACTCCAGACGCTTACCTAAGATTGGTAACGTCGCATGAGCGGAGAGCAACATATCCAGTTCAGGCTCTGCATATAGATGATGATGTAAACCAATCAGCTCAGCGTCTGGAAAGCGAGTTCTTAGCTGGGTGAGATCATTACGTGAACTTCGAATCTGGCTAATGCAGTAAAGGACTAACGAGAATTCGCTGTCAACTGAAAGGGTATCTTCAACTGTTTCACACGTGACCAGTTCAACCCCAAGTCGTACTGTTTCTTTGATGACCAACTCTCTGTATTTAGACTCATTGACCACCAGCAAGGCGCGTTGTTCGAGCTTAAACTTCTCAGGCTGCTGATCGCTAACCTCTAGCGGTACAGAAACCGTGAAACGACTACCAACACCCGGTGTCGAACTCACGGATATTGTCCCCTGCATGATTTCTATTAACTGATTACAGATAGCTAAACCTAAACCCGTTCCACCAAAGCGACGGGTGATGCTGCCATCCTCCTGAGTGAAAGGTTTAAATATTTCCGTTAGTTTCTCAGGCGAGATCCCCACCCCACTATCGGCAACGTGGCAAACCAACTGTTGGCCTTCTATCAATAACTCGACACTGACACTTCCCTGCTGGGTAAATTTGACCGCATTGCTCAGCAAGTTCATCAGAACCTGTTTAAAACGGAAATCATCAATCTCGATGTTATCTGGCAAGTTGTCAGCAAAATCAACTTTTAGCTCAACATCTTGTTTTAATGCTTTTGAGGTGAGCATATTTACTGTGTCAAAGACCATCTCTCGCAAGCAGACAGTGTGAACCGAAAGTATCAGATTTCCTGATTCAATCTTAGATAAGTCTAGGATGTCGTTGATCAGTACCAGCAGCGCATGTGAAGAGGTATCGATATCAGACAGAATCTCTTTCTGGCTGCTAGACAGATGACTGTCAGAGAGGATTTCAGCCATGCCAATAATACCATTTAAGGGGGTTCTTATTTCGTGGGACATGTTGGCAAGAAAAACACTCTTGGCCTGACTGGCGGCTTCGGCATTCTCTTTCGCGCTGACAAGGTTTCGCTCGTACTCTTTTTGTTGATCGATGATCTGATTCAACTGATGAGCAAATTTCGAGAACTCATCTTTACCATCAACAGGGATTTGCTCGGCACCGTCTTTTTCTTTTAGCCTGCCCATCACGTAGATGATCTTCGCTAACTTACTGTTAATACGCCCAAGCGTACTAGATCCCCATGCAAACATAACCACGAAAATAGTCACGCCCGAGATGATAATTGCCCATAAGCCATCTTCGGCACGCTCGATACTTCTCGTTAGCTCGGTTTGTAGCTGCTGCGAAAAAGAAATAAGTTGACGCTCAACGGTTTTATTTCGTTTTTGGATTATCTCTACAAAATCAGAAGGGATGTTCGAAGCTTGTGAGAAAGTCAGCAATCTGTCTTTAACTAATAAACCTTGCTGAAATTCGCGACTAGCGAAGATATCTAATAGTACTTCTATCTGCTCGGAGTCAGCGCCAAGGTTAATAAACTTATCTAAGTAAAACTGCTGTCGTTCACTGATGCGAAAGTACTCTTCAGCATATTCGGTGTACTGCCAGTCAAACCAGTCAATCTCTTGTGTCAACCAGGCTTCTCTCTCCATCCAGTAGTAAAGCCAACTCAGATCGGATAACACTAGATCCAGATTGTGGATGGTAATGGACGCTTCATGACTTGTTAACGATTGAATCTCCATAATTAAGTCATGGTAGACAGTATAAATAAGCCGACCCACTTCTACGGTAGACTCTGGATCTGCACTTTCAACTTCAGGAATGAGTTGCTGCAACTCTTCAATATAACTTAGCGTGTAACTGACCGTGTGCTGGCCATGGTGGTCATGTTTTTCTGTGTGAGCCGTCTGCGAGATATGAACCAGTAATTCTTGCGCCATACGTATTGATGTCGCCGCGCTTTGTCCATTCAGGCGTTTACTAAGGGCCGAAGATAGGTGGTGCGAGAACTCAGTGAGTAGAGCAATCGAGCTATTTTTCTCATTCACAAGTTGATAGCTGTGAAGTCGGCTCTGAAAATCTCTCGCTAGGCTGGCACTGAACGCAATGATCACTAAAGTAGGTATAAGGCATAAGATAAATAGTCTACTTTTTATAGACATATTGGTCAGTCGCATCCGGATTCATTCCTTGAATCAAATTGGTTTAACGAAATATAAGCTTAGATGAACTTTTACACTACCGCATGCTATTTCAAACAAGCAAAACATCTTTCATCAACTAAAATGTGATAAGAAACAAGATTCTTATCCAACATTGTGAGGATATTTTTGAACAGATTGCTGATGTTCGCGATTCTATTTTCGCTCTGCTTTCCTGTAATGGGGCAAACTTTTGTCATCATTACCATGAATGCGGAAATAGACGCTTTACACTCAAATCAAGTCAAAATGCTCTATCGTGGACGCATATCTAACATCAATGGGCTACCAATCCGATTGATGGATCTGCCGCGTGAATCTGACTACAGAAAACACTTCTACCAACAACTATTAAATAAGACACCTAACCAAATGGCAGCCATTTGGGCCAGGCAGTCCTTTTCCGGTAATGCAGTAGCACCGATCGAGATAAAGGATGAGTCACAAACCGTCATCGTTAATTGGCTTAGGAACAACGCGAATGGCATTGCGTATGTTCCAGAACATCTACTTCCAGAGGACGCTTATGTCATCTATAAACTTACTGAGTAAAACGCTTAAAGAGACCGGATTGGTCGTACTGGCAATACTCCCGTTTAGTAGCTATGCCCAGTATTCCGTCTCAGATAATATCCAGGTAAGTGGCTTCGGCACAGTGTCAGCAGCCAAGAGCGACAATGACACACCAGTGATTGCTAATCGGGATGTAACCGACGAGTGGTGTTTTGACTGCGATACAACCTTAGGCTTACAGCTTAACTGGCTAATGGACACCAATTTAAGATCAACGCTTCAAGTGGTTAAAAGGCCGCAAGACCACTTCTCATCACCCGAGCTGGAAAGGGCCTCTCTTGAGTACTCATTCGGCGACACCCGAGTGACAGCGGGTAGGCTGCGGGTACCGCTCTTCATTATGTCCGAATACTATTATGTTTCGAGCGCTTATCCCTGGTTAAGATTACCACTTGAAATCTACACCAATAATTTAGGTATCACCTACTATGACGGGGTGACCGCCGACATGTCTTTCCTGCTAGGTGATGACCTACAGTTAAGTGTTAGTCCCTTCTACTCCATACCGCGAGAAGTCGATTATCTCTATTACGGTGAGACCCTTAGCCTAGATATATCTCGTGCGATTGGAGTGTCGTCTGAACTCTATTATGGGGATAACCTGGTTCGCTTTGCGTACGTGAATGTTGACGCTGCGCTGCAAGGTGAACTGCCAGGACTTCCAGTCTATAAAATGAACATTTTTTCTCTTGGTCTGAGCCACTATTTTGGTCCGCTTCATTTTCAGGCTGAAACCATGCTTACTAACGATATCAGTGCTAACTGGTACGCTGGTTTTGATTATAATTTTGGCCAGATCACTCCCTATATTCAGTATGGGCAGACTCGTGTATCAACAAGCAGTGAGAGCTATTTAATCGGTTTTCGTTATGACTGGACCCCACAATTAAACACTTCTGTAGAGTGGCAACGGTTTGCGGGTGAGGAAAACGTGATCAGTGGACAGTTTACTCAACCTCAAGATCCCACTAAACCACTCACATCTAAAGTCGACGTTATCTCCATCGGATTATCGTTCACGTTTTAGGTTTATTAAGCGATCAAGATCATAATTAAATTAATACCTAAACTATCGTGTTACATCAATTATGTGCGACAAGTATTTTTAGTCACAAAATAAGCCGCCCCCTTCAGAAATGTCAATAGGCGATACCTCGTACTAAATTTAGTATTTTTCGCCAAATTATCCGCTTTTCTCAGCCTTAAGGGCTTATATTAATTTTACTAGCAGAATAAGATATTAGGCCTTACAATCCTGCCGCATAAAAATTACAAAACTACTACATAGTAAATTTATCTCTACCTGCTTCCCTACAACAGCAAAGTAGAGTCAGTCCCCAAAACGTGAAAGGTCCAAACGAAACATGAGTCCAGAGAAACATCTTTTAGACTGGCAAACTAGCCAAACGATTGCGGAATCTATTTCTCCCCTACTTGGTCAGCTTTACCGTCAAAAAGGCGTAGAAGTTTTGCTTTTCGGTAAAACACTAGTAAACGCGGCAACCATTGATATCATCAAAACGCACCGCCTAGCTCGCCGTTACACAGGTACTCCTCTCACCCCAGAACAAACTCTTCCTCTTATCAAAGCTCTGTCAGAAATGGAACTGTCACCATGCCGTGTTGACGTTGGCCAGCTGGCGCATGAGTTCTGGCAAGGTCGAGACGACGCTCATGGCGTAAAAGATTTCCTTCACACTTCTCTGATGGGTGCAATGGATGGCAAGACAGTAACTGAACCACGTGACGTTGTTCTTTACGGTTTCGGTCGTATCGGCCGTCTGCTTACTCGTCTTCTTGTCGAGAAAAACGGCCCGGGTTACCCACTACGTCTTAAAGCTGTTGTCGTTCGTGGCGGCAAGAAAGGTGATTTGGAAAAGCGCGCAAGCCTACTACGTCGTGACTCAGTTCATGGCCAGTTCAACGGTAGCATCATCGTTGATGAAAAGCGTAAAGCAATCATCGCGAATGGTAACTACATTCAGTTTATCTACGCAAACAAGCCTCAAGAAGTAGACTACACTGCATACGGCATCAACAACGCGCTTGTTGTTGATAACACAGGTGTATGGCGTGATGCTGAAGGCCTGGGTCAGCACCTTGAATGTAAAGGTGCTGAGAAAGTACTTCTTACTGCTCCTGGTAAAGGCGACATCAAGAACGTTGTGTTCGGTGTTAACGACAGCGTTATTCAGCCAGAAGACACTATCATCTCAGCTGCAAGCTGTACTACCAACGCTATAACACCAGTGCTTAAAGCTATCAATGATAAGTACAGTGTCACTTCAGGTCATATCGAAACTGTTCACTCGTTTACTAACGACCAGAACCTAATCGATAACTTCCACTCAGGTGAACGTCGTGGTCGCAGTGCTTCTCTGAACATGGTTCTGACTGAAACAGGTGCAGCAAAAGCAGTGGCAAAAGCACTACCTGAACTAGCAGGTAAGCTAACTGGTAACGCGATCCGCGTACCAACACCTAATGTTTCTATGGCAGTAGCGAACCTTAACCTTGAGAAAGGTACTAATAAGGAAGAGCTTAATGACTACCTACGTGAAATGGCTCTGACATCAGAGCTTTCGGCTCAGATCGATTACACTGAGTCAACGGAAATCGTATCTACTGACCTTGTTGGTTCTCGTTTCGCTGGTGTAGTTGATGGTGCGGCGACTATCGCTCAAGACAACCGCTGTGTTCTATACATTTGGTACGACAATGAGTTCGGTTATAGCTGTCAGGTTGTTCACTGTATGGAACAGATGATGGGTGTACGCTACAAAACTTACCCTACAAAATAATTTCGCGGGATAACTCAGTCTGGCTCTTTTCTCCTTCTCGTTGATAGAGTCGGACTGAACTAAATATCGCTCCTAGCTTCTCAGGAGCAAAACTCCACAACACTTATACCTATAATAATCCCCCGTAGTTGCCACTTTCATTTTATGAAGGTGGCTTTTTTGATCATCAGGGGTAAGACCTATCAATCAGGACTTTGACTGCATCACTTTGTCGAGAAGGTTCATTGATTGTTCAAAATAAGGGTTGTATGTCAGCCGCGCGTGGACTTTACCCGGTTCAACATAACCCCACGCAGAATACCAGATATCACTTTGCGTCGGGCAAAGCTTCTCTGCCTCTTCACCTTGTCCATTACTACAAATTCGCTGGCTACCAGAAATTCCATAGTTTGGATTGTCAGGAGAAAACAGCAGCCCCATATGTGAACCATTAGAGATATGTTGTGTAGGTAATTTCATTGAAAATCGTGTAGAGCGAGGTTCTGAGAGATCCTGTTCACCTTGCCACACTAGTTGATTCGCCGGGTTAGTCATCTTGCTGGCAAAGGTATCAATCGCAAACTGAGTGCTGATCACTCGATCCCCTTCACTGAGTAGCATGAATACTGGCTTGTCGTAACTGTGCGCCTCAAGTTGGCGACGGACGTCGGCTGATGTTTGGTAATACACTGCTGCAGCGTTCATTGGCAGCGAGTTGTAACGCAATGGATTGTCTTCTGGATCCTGATCTGCCCATGTCACAAAGTAGCTTGCCATTTCAGCGAACTGGACACTACTTGAATGAGGTTGCAGAGCCGGAGAAAACAGTAGTAATCCTTCAATTTGATCATCTTTAAGGGCGGCAGTAGTGACTAAGTTGGCACCTGTTGAGTAACCACCCAGCCATACGCCATCAGTGTCTTTCTTAAGCAGTTCAATATGATGATCGACAACCCCCTGCCAGTCTTCGACTGTTGGCAGCTGTAAATCTCCAACCTTACTCGCGTGACCTGGCAACAATATGGTTCTCACCAAATAGCCCTGACTCGCTAGATGTGTTGCGACGTCGACGAAAGAGTAGGGAGAATCCCCCAGCCCGTGAACCAGTAATATACCCTGACCATTAGGATTAGCAGGCTGGTACTCTTTGGGAAGAACCTGAGCCAGTTCCGCTTGCTTATCATCAGTAATAAACACGCGGTTTTCAGCTAACCATTGCTTAGTCTCTTCAACATACTGGTTAAAGCTCTGTTGCTGATAACTAGGTAGTGACTGCGCTTTTTGGTAAGCAGCAATCGGTTCAGACGAGCTGCAGCCAAACGTTACTATCGTAATACCAACAATCGTGCAGGCTAAGGCGGAGAGTTTTCCTTTCATAACAGCCAATCTTTATCCGTTATTTAGTCACTTCTTCATATTCACCCTCAATCGCGCTCTTTTGGCTCGCTTGGTTGAATACAGGGTTGTTCATTTTGATCGCTTTCTCGATTTTCTTACCGGTAATCAGTGCCGCGATGGTCAATGGGATCGCCAGAATTAATCCAACTATGAGGGTAAAGAAGCCGATGAAAAGCGTAAATACGCCGGTAATCATTCTATTCATAATCAATCCTCTCTTAATTTAGATACAGCTTAACCAAACAAAAATGAATCAAACATGAACGGATGTTTAAGAAAAAAACGCCCAACAATGTTGGGCGTAGTTATTACTTGTCGACAGGGAATAGTTTGCTCTCAAACACCGTTGCGTATACCGGGATATCCTTAAGTGTATTGACGTCTACCTTGTATGGGTCTTGGTCTAATACCGTAAAGTTAGCAACTTTACCCACTTCAATGCTGCCGAGACTATCCTCCATTCCCCACGAATATGCGGCTTCGATAGTGATGCCTCGCAACGCGCCATCGAGTGACAACGCAAGGTCTGGACGTAGCACCTGCCCCTGATTAGTTTGGCGAGTCACCGCACTCCAGGCTAATAGCAGCGGATCAGACGGTGCCATTGGCATATCTGAATGGAGTGAAACCGGAATGCCTTCTTTCTCTATGGTTGCCAAACGAACCATAGCGTGGGCACGCTCCTCACCCAAGCCGACTTCACCAAAACGTTGGCCAAATCCGGTGACGTAATAAGGGTTAACGCTGATTATCGCACCGAGTTTTTTAAGCTCCTTCACTTGTTGATCCGTTGAGTTAGCAAAGTGAACAATCGTAAAGCGGTGGTCTTCACGCGGATACTCTGCCTGACGTCGTTTCATTATTTCAATCAGCTTCTCAACACCTTCATCGCCATTCACATGGACCAGGATCTGATAGTCTTTGTCCCAAAATGCTTTAGTAATCGCTTCTACGTCTTCGGGCGTCTGAATCCACTCGCCGTGGTGACCATCTAAGTAGCCGTCTTTCATCTTCATTAGCTGAGAGATAATCGCGCCATCGAACAGAATTTTGATCTGTTTGTCGAAGTAACGAACCTTACCTTGCTCAGGCAGAGTCTTAGTCACCTCTTCTACCGCTTTAACCACCCCCTCTTTGCCCTTCATCAGAAATGGTGTTTTGCTCTCTGGCGTAAAGAATGAGTACATTGGCGTTGAATCAGCGCCCAATATTCTCAAATAGGTTTCCGTCATCTCTTGCGGGATAAACGCGCCTGGCTCGTTATAAGCAGTCACACCTTTCTGATGAAGCATTTCAACCATCTGATTGAGGCCAAACTCAAACCTTTCCTGGTTGCCAAGATCTTTATAGATTCGTGGTAACAGGTAGATTAGCGCGCCCCCTTCCCAGAAATGACCTGCCGCTAAATCAGACTGGCCTTTAACTTCAGCGCCTAACGCATCGATATCCTGTTGGTTGAGACCATATTTTTCAACAAATGCGCTGTTGACGTAAAACTCATGTGCCGAGCGGTGCCAAACCCCAATCGGACGAGTGTCAGAGATCTGGTCTAATACTTCGCGGTTTAACTCACCATGGAAAAAGTTGTTGTAGCCCCATGTCCAAAGTGTTTGATTTGGGTCGGTGAGCTCCGCTTCTACCGCTTTCAGTGCAGAAATATACTCTTGATGACCACTTACCGCAGGCCAGGTTCGATCTGGCAGCTGCCACTCTTCTGGTGCAATAACGGGCATGCTAAGGGTTAAAGCACCTAGAAATGGATGGAGATGCTGCTCTATAAAACCCGGCATAATGACTCGCTCACCAAGATCGATAACCTTTGCAGTCGGGTAGAGTGCTTTTGCTTTTTCTTCCTTACCAACAAACTGAATCTTACCGTCATCATTGGCAATAACTGCTTCGGCTCTCGGCTGCTCATCATTCATGGTAATGACTGAAGCACCAAGATAAAGGGTGCCAGACGTGCCATCATTGTTAACAGGTTCTGCTACTTTTTCAGCTGGGCTGCATGCACTCAACAGCGCTGTAATACTGAACAAAGCCGCGGCTAATCGCGTTTTTCTCGCCGTTAGTAACTTCATATTATCTCTCTTATTCATCCGAGAACGGACAGAAAAACTTGTTCTCTGCCAGTTCGTTGCATCATTTGGCGCTATTTATACACATCTAGCGAACGAATAATGTAGGGCAATACCTCAAACTTCTGACGTATCAGAAGTGAGACGTGTTATTTCCACCTAGGACTACAATATCAATCTTCTCGGCACGATTTTGCGTCTACACTCCAATAGATGTTGCAGATAATTAACAGCTTTGTTATTTAATAATCTAGCAAGTCGCGAACACACCTATAACAACAAGGATTGACAGATGAGTAATGGTCAACGAGATATCACCCTACGTTTTCTAGCTGAGCCCGGAGATGTTAACTTTGGCGGTAAAGTCCATGGTGGCGCCGTAATGAAATGGATCGATTTAGCCGCATACGCCAATGCTGCCGCCTGGAGCGGTAAGTACTGTATTACCGCCTATGCTGGCGGGATTCGCTTTGTTCAGCCGATTCATGTTGGCAACCTCGTCGAAGTCAGTGCCAAAGTGATTTACACAGGTCGAAGCTCAATGCATATCGCTATCGACGTACAAGCGAGCGATCCCAAAGAGCTCAAAAACAGGCTAACTACTCACTGTATTGTCATCATGGTTGCGGTCGATGAAGAAGGCAAACCTACCTCGGTTCCAGAATGGGTTCCGGAAACCGAAGAAGATATTGAATTACGTGATTCGGCTATTCGACTCATGAATATGCGTAAAGAGATCGGTGAAGAGATGGAAGCGCACGTTAAGTACCTTAAGTAGCCCTCCCCCTGTAAGCTGCTGGCAGCAATAATTTTTCTTCGTTGCTGCCACACCCTTGTCATTTTTCTTTCATCTTTGTTTGCTTAAATCCATCAGCATAGAAACGATCGAAAGGAATATCTCTTGAACCTTAGTCAAACCACATTGAGTGAATCAACGCTACTGAACCTGAAAGCGATAGAGTATCAATGGGTTCGGACAATGTATGTTGAAGGCTATGGTGACGCAGAGATAAACCACTACATACGCACCTGCTTTGGTGGAGATGAACTGTTCGCCGACCTGTTTAGAAAAGTCGCGTTGTCGCAGGAAAGTATCTATGTGCTTTTGCAGCATTTAGGCTGTGCTCCTTCCAGCCGAGAGCTTTAACCCTAAAATTAGTGAGCGTTTCGCCGCAACTATGTGTAACACGTAACCACGTTACACTCCTTAATCATGACTTCCTCGCATCACTTGTAAGCTAGCCTGCCCTTCAATCACGCCCTTCGTATAATGCGCAAGTAACTGAGATCCAGACATAAAAATACCCGGACATGCCGGGTAATGGTTACAAAAACTGTTAGTAGTTAATTAGTAAGGAATCTAGCTAACAGCCAGCTATGCGTAACGCCAGTTCTGCCCTCTTCTTAACTGATCGGCGGCCAAACCAAAAGTGTTAAGCAGAGAAACAAATGGGCGACCTTGCGGTCGCCCTTATCGTTCTTATTAACCTTTCACACCACCGGCAGTCAATCCTCCGACTAACCAGCGCTGAGCAAGTAAGAATACGATGGTAATTGGTAATGCAGATAACACTGCTGCTGCTGCAAAGTCGCCCCACAAGTAGTTTTGAGGGTAGAGGTATTGCTGCATACCAACCGCTAATGTGTAAGAGTTTACATCAGAAAGTAGTAGAGATGCTACAGGAACTTCTCCTACCACACCGATGAAAGACAGAATAAACACCACGGCTAAAATCGGTACAGAAAGCGGTAAGAGTACCAGTCTGAATGCCTGCCAAGGCGTCGCTCCGTCAAGTGCTGCGGCTTCCTCAAGCGAGTTGTCTATCGTTTCAAAGTAGCCTTTGATAGTCCAAACGTGCAGGGCGATACCACCTAAGTAAGAGAAAATCAGACCGCCATGAGTGTTGAGACCCAAGAAAGGAATGTACTGACCTAACTTATCAAACAGAGCATAAAGTGCCACTAGAGCGAGTACAGCTGGGAACATCTGGAAAATCATCATCGCTTTAAGAATGGTATCTTTTCCTTTGAAACGCATACGAGCGAAAGCATAAGCCGATGTCGTAGACAGTGCCACAATCAATACTGAGGTGATACCCGCTACTTTCACTGAGTTCCATA
The DNA here is from genome assembly GCF_000189255.1 of Vibrio brasiliensis LMG 20546. Lineage (GTDB taxonomy): Bacteria > Pseudomonadota > Gammaproteobacteria > Enterobacterales > Vibrionaceae > Vibrio > Vibrio brasiliensis. The sequence continues at coordinate 191,182 of NZ_AEVS01000071.1, forward strand.
ACCAGGTTAATACTGGGAATGGTGGCGGTGTAACAGAACCATCTGCATTGGTGACAGAGAAGCCTAGCGCCAGTTTCCAGTGCTCCAAAGATGGGTTGTCCGGAATAATGCTACCTGTCGCAAAGTTACCCTCACGGAATGAAATCGCTACCACCATCAACAGTGGGAAGATAATCGCTGACAAGAAGATCCATAGGGCGATATGCGTTGCCCATACGCGGTATTTAAGTGACTTACCTTGTACCATAGCCATATCAGTACTCCTTAATCTTGAGACAGCTTAGTGAAGCGTAGGTTGAGTAATGCCAATCCACCAACCAATAGGAAGATAAGCGTTGCAATAGCACTTGCCAGACCAAAGTCTTGACCGCCGCCGCCCTCGAAGGCAATACGGTAGGTGTAGCTTACAAGTAAGTCGGTGTAACCCGCTGGCTCAGAGGTACCAATCATGTTTGGTCCACCTTGAGTCAATAGCTGGATAAGGACGAAGTTGTTAAAGTTAAACGCGAAGCTGGCAATGAGTAGCGGTGTTAAAGGTTTAATCATCAGCGGCAGCGTAATAGTGCGGAAGTTATCTAAGAAGTTAGCACCATCGATTGCTGAAGCCTCGTAGAGATCATCCGGAATCGCTTTCAACAGACCCATACATAAGATCATCATGTAAGGGAAACCAAGCCAGGTATTAACGATAACAATCATCGCTTTCGCCATTAGCGGATCAGAGAACCATGAAGGACTGATACCAAATAGCGCTTCGAGTACCATGTTGATTTCGCCAAAGCTTTGGTTAAACAAACCTTTGAAGATCAGGATTGAGATAAACGCTGGAACGGCATATGGCAGAATCAGTAGCACGCGGTAGATAGCACGGCCCTTGATCTCTTCCCATTGCACAATACTTGCCAGAACCAAGCCGATGATGACGGTCAGACCAACGGTCAAGGCAGAGAATAGAATTGTCCAGATGAAGATACTAACAAATGGTTCTTTGATACCATCATCTTTCCATACACGTTCAAAGTTCTTAGCGCCAATGTCGACAATAAAGCCCGGCGATACGGTTGAACCGATAAATTGACCGTTTTCGTCGATTGGCTGATAGAAACCGATTTCAGTATTTGGACGCAGGGTTTCACCAGTGCGGTTGTTGTACAGCGTCTCGCCATCATCCTGCATGGTGTACAAAGGCACCACAGCAGCAAACTTACGCAGTCCACTCATACGGATATCTTCACCATTTGGTAGGTGCAGATCTAAGTTGCCCAGAGCGACTTTGTTACTGATGATGGTTTTGATTTTCTCTTTTTCACCAACAACTGAATCAACAGGTTGTAGATCCATATCAGTTGCTGAAAGAGAAGCCAGGTCAAACACATCTGTTGCTAGCAGTTGATCACCCTTCTTCACTGAGAGGCGGTGACCATTTTCTGTTTTGTACAGCGTAAATGGATAGCTATCTCCACTCTGGAAGGTACGATCCATTAATACCGTTTGGGCACGGTCAAATGAGAGTTGGTTTTTCGCACTGTAGTTTGTGAAAGCAAGACTGACCGTATAAGCAAGCGGAAACAGGATGAATAAGATCATGCCCGCAATGCCTGGATAGATGTAACGGTGCGCGTAGGTCTTTTTACTACCAAAAATGTACAACGCCAGTGCGGTTAAAATAAGGGTAAGCAACGCAAAAGCGGTCTCACCACGAGAATACATAAGAACGGTTGCGTAGCCATTAACGATACCGACTGAGGCAAGAAGGCCCCATTTAATGAATACACTTTTACTTGATGGCAAGCTCGTTGTTGTAGATGACATAACATCTGTACCTTGAACTGACTGCATAAGAGAACCTGCTAGCGATAATAAAACTTTGAAAAGGAGGAGAGGTTACCCTCTCCTCAAAAGGGTATTACTTAATTATTTGGTCATTTGTTTTTCTGCGTCTGCTAGTGCAGCATCCACAGTTTGGCGACCATCTACTACGTTTACGATAGCGTTCTTAGCGGCACCCCAGAATGCGCTCATTTGTGGGATGTTTGGCATGATTTCGCCGTTCATTGCGTTATCCATAGTCGCAGCAATGCGCTTATCAGCGTCTAGCTCACGCTGGAATGAGTTAAGAGCAACAGCGCCTAGTGGCTTATCGTCATTCACTTTACGCAGACCGTCATTAGTTAGCAGGTAGTTTTCAATGAACTCAACCGCTAGGTCTTTGTTTGGAGAAGCAGTGCTGATACCCGCTGTCAGTACACCAACAAAAGGTTTAGAAGATTGACCGTTGAATTTAGGCAGCGTAGTTACACCGTAGTTGATACCAGACTTCTCAATGTTACCCCAAGCCCATGGGCCATTGATTGTCATTGCTGTCTTGCCTTGGTTGAATGCAGACTCTGATACTGAGTAGTCCATGTCTGAAGAAATAACACCTTTATCGACCAGACCTTTAACAAAGTTCATCGCGTCTTTTACGCCGTCTTTTGCAATACCAGCATCTTTAACGTCGTAGCCTGCAGCACCATATTTGAATGCGTAACCACCGTCAGCAGCCATTAGAGGCCATGTGAAGTACGGTTCTTTCAGGTTCCACATAATTGCAGATTTGCCGTCAGCTTTTAGTTTTGCATCTAGCTCAGCAACTTCTTCCCAACTCTTAGGTGGATTTGGAACAAGATCTTTGTTGTAGATTAGCGACAGAGATTCTACAGCGACTGGGTAACCAATTAGCTTACCGTTGTACTTCACTGCATCCCACGCAAAATCAACGATACCTTCTTTTAGCTCTTTCGAAGGAGTTACTTCAGCCAGTAGACCTGCTTCTGCATAACCACCAAAACGGTCGTGAGCCCAGAACACAATATCAGGACCGTCACCCGTTGCAGCTGTTTGTGGGAATTTATCTTGAAGCGCGTCTGGGTGAGCAACAGTTACCTTAATACCTGTGTCTTCTTCAAACTGTTTACCTACCTCAGCAAGTCCGTTGTAGCCTTTATCGCCATTGATCCAGATAGTTAATTGACCTTCTTCGATAGCAGCATTTGCACCAAATGAGCCAAGAGCAACAAGAGTACCAAGTGCTACTGTGCTTAGGGCATTTTTCATGTTCATATCCTTTTTATATTTGTGTTGTAGGGCTCAACCAGAGGCTTCACCGTATTTCAGCAGTTATTTTCAGCTAAACGGACTTAAGGCTCATCCTCCTACTCCCTACGCCCTCGCTATTATGGACTATTTTCGTGATCCCCATCGGCACAGGTTAGCGACAAAAGTCACAAATCCACTCACTAATGTGATCAGACTCAATAGAAATGCGGGCAATTATTTGAAGTCGATCTCTTTACGTCTTCTACTCCTTTCCTGCCCTCATCCCTAACTACTCCCCCTACAAATAATCACTATAGGAGGATGTCGCTGGCCTCCGTTTTCAGCAAACTACAGTCATCCAAGAGTGGATGGTAAGAACCCTTTCCAGTACGACATGATTTATGCGACTGGTTACAACGCCGCGAGGGTTTGCTAAGAGTACACAAGTGACATAGGTGTTCAGGAAACTGATTAATCCGGGGGAGACACTTGTGTTACACGGGGGAAGCAAATCTGACTTTGGCTTGATGGGTGTCGCGAGAGACTCCTTCACCCATATTTTCTTACCCGTTTAAAAAATCCATCCTCTTACCAAATTCCTACTATTATTGCCGTGTCCATAATTCATATAATGATAGGCAGTAAAATATAAAATCGATCGAGGACGAGCTAGATGGCGAGTGTCACGTTAAAAAATGTATGTAAAGCTTACGGTGATTTGCTGATTTCAAAGAATGTCGACTTAGACATCCAGGAAGGCGAATTTGTAGTATTTGTTGGTCCGTCAGGCTGTGGCAAATCTACCCTACTACGTTGTATTGCTGGCCTAGAAGATATTACTTCAGGTGATCTCTATATTGGCGATGAGCGCATGAATGATGTCGAACCTTCAAAGCGTGGTGTCGGCATGGTGTTCCAGTCTTACGCCCTGTATCCTCACCTAAACCTTTATGACAACATGTCTTTCGGCCTTAAACTTGCCAAAGCGGATAAGAGTGAAATTGATAAACGCGTTGAACATGCTGCAGAAATCCTACAGCTGAGCCACTTACTGGAGCGTCAACCAAAAGCGCTTTCCGGTGGTCAACGTCAGCGTGTCGCTATTGGACGTACCCTAGTATCGCAACCTAACGTATTCCTGTTGGATGAACCTCTGTCAAACCTTGATGCTGCGCTACGTGTTCAAATGCGTTCTGAGATCACAAAGCTACAGCGCAAGCTTGGCTGCACCATGATCTACGTAACTCACGATCAGGTAGAAGCAATGACAATGGCAGACAAGATCGTAGTGCTGGATGCAGGTTTTGTCTCGCAAGTAGGTAAGCCACTGGAGCTATACCACTACCCAGAAAACCGCTTTGTTGCAGGCTTTATCGGTTCACCTAAGATGAATTTTATGAGTGTGTTTATTGAAGCGGTGGAGAAAGATCGCGTCATGGTACAGCTGGCTAACGGCACCACTTTCTGGATTCCAGTAGACGGAACCACTGTGACTCGTGGCGAGCGTATGTCTCTGGGTGTTCGTCCTGAGCATCTACTACCGGCTAACGAAGGTGACGCAACCATCGAGGGTGAAGTGAACATCGTAGAAAAACTGGGTAACGAAACTCAAGCTTATCTACACATTGATGCTGCGGATGCGGATATGATCTATCGTCAGCCTGATACACTTGCTGTTGAGCCAGGAGACAAACTGTCTGTCGGTATTCCAGCTCACCGTTGTCACCTATTCCACAGCGATGGTAAAGCCTGCCGTCGCTTGTTTAAGGAAGCTGGCTTAGAGTTCGAGTAAGCCATCGACAAACTAAAAAAGCCCCTATTAATTAGGGGCTTTTTGTTTTATATCCAATCAGTAAATGAAACGTCGTTCAAATAATCATCTAACGCCTTACATGACACTAAGGATAAGCAAGAGCTGCGTGGTATCCCCCTCATCGCCTCAGGGAATAGAAGTTTCAAATGTTATATACGAGTTGTACTGCCCCGGGTCACCTGCAATATCAAACTTCAGTTTTAACGGTATTTCTACCTCTGAATTTTGCGGGAGATCAGGCCACCACAGTTCTGAAGTGTCTCCATCAACACGCAAAGGGTTAGAATTGCTTAATAACGAGAATTCAATAGGACCAATAAGTCCGCGTCTCTCATCACGTCGGTTAGGCGTGGTTACACTAATCGAATAATCGCTGCTAGAAAGTGTAGAACTGTTATTACTCGTCACCTTAATTGATATCTCTTTTTGCACCTCATCTCCAACAACGCCACCAAAATGGACAGGCTGAGAATCATTTACATTGATATCTGGCGTTGTAACACTCCCGGAGACAGCAATGTTAACTGCAACATTTCCGGTACTTACGCCGAATGGATAGTTATCCGGATTTGGTTGGACTCCATATGTTACGGAATAACTTCGGTTTATAGCAAAGCCAGAACTATTAGCAGGAAGGTCTTTGATCTTATATAAGTGAATGACCAGACCTAAGGGATGTACACCACGAAAGCCGTTGGTATCCGGGCAACTGGCTCTTTGAATATTAGTATTCAACAAGCAACTAATCGTAAAGTATTGCTCGAATCGGCTTATATTCGCATAAACGCCAACTGCGACATATTCGTTTAGCTTATAGCCATACCAATCACCATCCGCTGGGCGAAATGTGCCAATGGGATTCAGTAAATGACCAGCACCACCAACTAAGTTCCCCTGAGCCCAAAAGAAGTATGTTCTATTTGCATTGCTATCACAGAATAATTGAAACGTTGTACCATCATTGCGGTCAGTTGCTCGTGTTGACGTTAGCGTTATGATCTTTAACGGGACGCCTCTAGACTGACGGTTAAAGTCCGAAATGTCACTTTGATAACTTAGGTTATTTGCAATGAAGGAAACATCATTTACATTTTTTGAACACATCCCGTAAGCGCTATTAATAGTTAAGCAATTAATAATCACAAAAAAAAGTGTCCTGATTTCCAATCTAATTTTCATGACATATATTACCTGGTTATTTCGACCAATTCTTGAACAAGTGTGTACTGTTTAGTTGCTCCCCAGTCATCGATGGAAGTAATAATAACATCTTGACCTTTTCTGACTTGTATATCCCCAATATCAACAGCGCTATATGGAGATAATTTCTGCAAATTAGATCTGGTTACCTCATCTGTTGGATAGATACTCTTACCATCAATTTCAAGCTGAGATATTGCAAAATAAAATGGGGACTTGTTGACGATCGTAAGTTTATTATCACTTGCTCTGTAAAATATCTGAGACTCTGCATCCTGTCGCTGCTCAGAGATAGCGTCGGGTCTGTAGAGGAGCTTCACCTTTATGTTCATCGCTAAAGCAATTGAGTTGCCACTAGCCCCGGATGCACGAGTAGACATCGGAATTTCCAGTACATTCAGCCAGAATAAACTCTCTCGATCTGTCGGTAATGCCTCCTTATTTATCATTCTAAGGTTAATTCGTTGCTTTGAGTTAGGCCCAGATTTAAACACTGGTGGCGAAGGCAGCACTACCGGTGTTTCGGTGGTAATTTGATCTGACTCAGTTCCATCTAAGTAGACAGAGACCTGGCCTCCATACTTTCGCTCTGACTTATTCGACACCTCAATAGGGATAGAGTTATTAGCCTCGGTATAGATATAACGAGTTGAGTTAAGAACAAATGCAGATTGCGCAGTTTGAGATAATAGAAGTAGTGTAAATAATACAGTCATCCTCATCATTGGCATTCCTTCTTATATATGGTGTCTGCATTTGCGTTGATGTCATTCAAATTAATAGTACATTTATTGACGCCATCGACTGAGACAGATAAATATTCAGAGGTTTCTTTCATTGCAGCGACTATCATACCTTGATACATATATCCTACGCTTTCGTTGCGATCATTAACGATATCAAGGTTATTCATGCTGACAAATTCATCCGAGTTTTCGACGATGATGTTATATTTCCTCATAACCGAATAGTCAACATTTCGATATAACACAGAGTTTTTTAACGGCTTATATATTACAGAGGAACTTGATATCTCAATATCACCAGATATATTATTACTGTCGATGGAAATATAATTCTCTCTATATGGAGAGAGCGGTACAACAGCGAACCCATCAGTGTTAGTGCTTGTCCCTTTTACTTTCACCCCAGCAAGCCCGTCTAGATCAATTATACCAATGGTATTAGACCTCACCGTAGACAAAATAATACCTGTATTATTGGTATAGAGAACCGAGCCACTTACGGAAGATTTGACCGATAAATTACTTTCATCATCTCCGGTAAAGCCAATGCTGTAGTTAACTTTGTCTGTCTTTATGCTGCTGTTTACTGATACATTCACGCCATTAACAGATCGATCTACACTGGCAAACATTGACAGATCTTCATCTATATTTATCGCTGATGACGCAGAGGAAAACAGCTCACCACTTTCAGCAGAATATGAACTAGAAAAGCTCGCCATCTTGCTAAATGAGTAATCTAATGGGACCGTCAAAGATAAGCTAATATCAGACAAACCTGTATCTCTGAAATTAGAAGAAAGGCTAATCGTATTTTCTCCAATTGTAACCGAGCCAGTTAAGTTCAAACCCATTGTTTCTATCCCCTCCCAGTTAGACTCCTTCCACATCGAGCTAGAGATGGAACCTTGATCGAAGCGAGAACTGAGCCGCGCCTCATACTTTTCTTTTGAGTTAAACGTGCTGCTCTTAGTTGATTGGTAATCAGAGAAATCGACATAATCCTTATTCTGATATCGATAACTCAATAAGTTAAAGTCAACGTCAGAGGTAATGCTTCTTGCGTATTCCGCTTTAAACGAATATCCAGATATCCATTGTTGTTCGATATCTTTCGACTGAGAGCGCGACACCGTCAAGCCAATGGTTCCCAGATAACCGAGCGGCTGCATATATTTAGCACCAAACTGGAAATAGCCATCAGACAAAACAGAACTACCTAAGACAGTGCTGTCATCAAGACCACGTGAAAAGTTGTAGCTCATAAACAGCCTATCATTATCTAGGTGCTTGTTGATGTCAGAAAAGGATGAGTTGACGAACCCAACACTCAAATCGTATTCAAAGACGCCGGGTCTTACCATTTGAGGCAGTACAGACATCGGGACAGTTTCTACCGAAGACTTGCCTGAATCCCCTTCAATCTCGATAATCAAATCACCATTGCTGACAGGTCGTAAGTCTTCCAACCTATATGGCCCAGGCGAAAGACGGGTCTGATAAATAACCACTCCAGACTGGCTAATCGTGATGGTGGCATTTTCTTCACTGACGCCAGTAACAACAGGTGAGTATCTCTTCTCTGAATTCGGCTTCATATCGTAGTCAGAGGCGAGTTGAAGACCTACAAATCCAAAGCTCTGATGTATACTGTTTCCTGTCCAGGTCTGACCTAACGTGAGTTCTGAATCCAGCTCTTCCACCGCTGTAGTGATTATTAAGCTACTTATATCAAGCCTATCTTGTGATAAGTAACTATCTAATTGCCCATACCAACCTAACGCATTTACCTTCATATCTAAATTTGCAAAATAGTACGGGTCACTACCGTTATTACTTTTTGAAATATTTGCAAAATAATTACTACGAACGGCAAAGTTCCCTTGCTCCCATGCGCTGCCCTCTTTTTTGTCAGTAGATGAAAAATAGGACTGAGGTATGGCGAGTTCTAAGGACAGATTATCGATAGAAAGATCTGCTTTTGTGTATTGTTCACGACCGATAAAATAACAATCGTTTTTTATGTCTCTGAACGCGTTGTAATAACTTTATTCTACGCCAATCAGTAGATTTTCTTCTAAGCTAAAGTT
>NZ_AEVS01000070.1 GCF_000189255.1 Vibrio brasiliensis LMG 20546
AGAAGCGGAATTAGAAGCGCCGCAGGGTGCTGATGAGAGCCTGGATCTGGACGACTTCGACCTGCCAGAATTTGGTGAGGAAGACGCGTTAGCTGAGATGACACAAGCTGATGCGCCAGCTGTTGAGCAACCTCAGACACTAGAGTCTGAGGAGCAGCCGATAGAGTTTGATGAGTTTGAACTACCGGAATATAACGAAGAGGATGCGCTTGCTGATCTAGAGCCATTGACAGAGGAGTTGTCAGAGCAGGATGACGATTTTGAACTCGATCCGGTTGAACTGCCTGAACTGGAAGAAATTCCTGCCGAGAGTGCGGCTCGCAACGACGCTCTGGATATGGCACATCAAGACTACGATGAAAAAGCGTTTGATGAGCTGTTAGCTGAAGATGAGCAGCAGCACAGTGGCTTCTCGTTTGATACACCGATTGACGCTACGACTTCCGATAGTGCCGGTATGGATATTGAAGCCATGCTCGAAATTGGTGAGGACTGGAATGGCTTTAGTCTTTCACCTGAACAGCAGGCAACAATTTCGGATGATATCCCTGAAGACGAACAGGATATCTGGTCTGCAGATAATGCTCCTGAGCAGGCGCAAATTCTCGATGAAGACTGGGAAAACCAACCAGATCTTGAGGAGTTTAATCCTCAGGAAAACAACTATCGCACCATTGATGAGTTAATGGCTGAAGTTGAATCGGAACAAGAGCAGGAGATCGATGATGAACTTAAACTTGATGTTGGTTTAAATGATTTCCCTGATGTGATTGGTGACATCGGTGATCATACGGATGTTGATGCCAACTCTGAAGCTGCTGGTAAACTTGATTTAGCCAAAATCTACATCGAAATGAACGATGCGCAGGGCGCGATTAAGCTACTCGAAGAAGCAATAGTTGATGGCAGTGATGAAATCCGTCGTGAAGCGAAAAACTTAATCGACACGCTTAACAATCGTTAATCGTTTAATTGATAAGGGGGCAGTTTAGCCCCCTTGTTTTTTGGTATATACTTCCCGCCCCATTCTTAGGTCAATCAATCCTGTGAGAACATCCCGATGAGAATTGCTTTATGCATCGAATACAATGGTACTCAGTACTTTGGCTGGCAACGCCAAAGAGAAGTGAAAAGTGTTCAAGAGAAGTTAGAACACGCACTGAGTATCGTTGCTAACCATCCCATTGAAGTCCAGTGTGCGGGACGGACAGATGCAGGCGTTCATGGTACCGGTCAGGTGGTTCATTTTGATACCACAGCCTCGCGTAAAATGGTCGCGTGGACCATGGGAGCGAACGCTAACTTACCTGATGATATTGCTGTTCGTTGGGCAAAAGAGGTGCCGGAAGAGTTTCACGCCCGCTTTTCAGCCACAGCTCGCCGTTACCGCTACATCATATTTAATAGTGCATTACGTCCGGGAATTCTTTCTTCTGGTGTCAGTCATTACCACGGAGAGTTGGATGAGAAGAAAATGCATCAGGCAGCTCAGTATTTACTGGGTGAGAATGACTTCACTTCGTTCCGTGCTACGCATTGTCAGTCGCGAAGCCCATGGCGCAATATGATGCATATTAACGTGACGCGTCATGGTCAATATGTAGTGATTGATATCAAAGCCAATGCATTTGTTCACCATATGGTACGTAACATCACAGGTAGCCTGATCTGCGTTGGCCGTGGAGAGCAGGAGCCGCAATGGATTGAGTGGCTATTAGCTGCGAAAGATCGCAAGTTAGCAGGGGCGACTGCAAAAGCGGAAGGTCTCTATCTGGTAGACGTTGATTACCCTGAAGAATTTGAATTGCCAAGAGTGCCGATTGGGCCACTCTTTTTACCAGATAATCTGAACTAATTCGTGTTAAATTGTCGAATGAATCAGAGCTTTAGTGTGTGAGAAATTGAGCCAGGAAATAGGTACAACCAGTTTTTTGTCTACACTTGGCATTTAATATGCTTTAATCCTCACGCGTAAATTCAGAATTTGTATCCTTCGCATTGAGCGCGGGAGTAGAGAGAAAAGGTCTTCCATGAGTTGGCTTGAAAAGATTTTAGAAAAAAGCAACATTGTTAGTTCACGTAAAGCGTCTATTCCTGAAGGGGTTTGGACCAAATGTACATCATGTGAGCAGGTGCTTTACCACGCTGAACTAGAGCGTAACCTAGAAGTATGTCCGAAATGTGACCATCACATGCGTATGAGAGCGCGTCGTCGCCTTGAGACTTTCCTAGACGAAGATAATCGTGTAGAGATTGCTGACGAGCTTGAGCCGCAAGACAAACTGAAATTTAAAGACTCGAAGAAATACAAAGATCGTATTTCAGCTGCTCAGAAGAGCAGTGGTGAGAAAGATGCACTTGTTGTTATGAAAGGTGAGCTTCTGGGCCAGCCTATTGTTGCTTGTGCTTTTGACTTCTCATTTATGGGTGGTTCAATGGGCTCTGTTGTTGGTGCACGTTTTGTGCGCGCAGCTGAAGCCGCAATGGAAAACAACTGTGGTCTGGTTTGTTTCTCTGCAAGTGGCGGTGCTCGTATGCAAGAGGCACTAATGTCTCTAATGCAAATGGCGAAAACCAGTGCAGCGCTTGAGCGTCTGTCTGCAAAAGGTCTACCGTTTATTTCGGTAATGACTGACCCGACAATGGGCGGTGTATCTGCAAGTCTGGCAATGCTAGGTGACATCAACATTGGTGAGCCTAAAGCACTGATCGGCTTCGCTGGTCGTCGTGTAATCGAGCAGACTGTACGTGAAGATCTACCTGAAGGCTTCCAACGCAGTGAATTCCTGTTAGAGCACGGTGCAATTGATATGATCGTTGATCGTCGTGAAATGCGTCAGCGTATCGGTAGCCTGATGGCGAAGATGAACAATAAACCATCACCATTGGTGGTTTCTGTTAACGATTCACCAAATGAAGCTGCTTATTCTGTACCAGAAGCGGACGAAAAAGGGTAAAGTAACTCACTAACAAGCAACCACAATCAATTGGTTAAAGTTAGATGAGTCAAAGCCAAATTCCTCAAGCCACATCTCCACTATCGATGTGGCTTGATTATTTACAAAACATCCACACCTCTGCTATCGACCTCGGTCTGGAACGTGTCCAAGCCGTCGCTAAATCAGCAAATCTTACCAAACCTGCTCCTACTGTAATTACTGTTGCCGGAACCAATGGCAAGGGCTCTACCTGTGCGCTTATGGAAGCGATTCTGCTTGATGCAGGCTATTCAGTAGGTGTCTACAGTTCACCCCATCTGATTCGCTACAACGAACGTGTGAGAGTAAACGGTCAGGATCTCGCGGACGAAAAGCATGTCCAAGCGTTTGACTTTATTGAGACGCAGCGCGGTGAAATCAGTTTAAGCTTTTTCGAATACGGTACTTTAGCGGCACTGCGCCTGTTCCAAACTGAAAAAGTGGACATTGTTCTGCTAGAAGTTGGGCTGGGTGGCCGCTTAGACGCAACAAATGTCGTTGATCACGATGTCTCGATTGTCACCAGCCTGGCGATTGACCATGTTGACTGGCTAGGGGATGACATTAACGTCATCGGCTATGAAAAAGCGGGTATTTTCCGCACTGGTAAGCCAGCTATTTGTGGTCAGCCAAAAGCTCCGGCAACAGTCGCAGCTCATGCTGATGATATTGGTGCTGAGCTGTATCAGGTTGAGATCCAGTACAACTATCAGCTGACAGATAGCAACACCTGGAGCTGGGTTCATGGCTCATATCAGCTTGATGACTTGCCAGTACCCAACTTGCCGCTACAAAACGCCGCAACTGCACTGATGGCATTAGCGACAGCTAATCTGGATATCAGCGACGTTAACATCGTTAAGGGCCTCGAGAATGCAAAGTTGCCGGGTCGAATGCAGGTTTTAAGTACACAACCGACTATTTTGCTCGATGTGGCTCATAACCCGCACTCTGCGGAATATCTGGTGACGCGTGTCGCTCAGCAATATCAGAATAAGACTATTCATACTGTGGTCGCTATGTTGCATGATAAGGACATTCAATCGACGCTGGAAGCACTGACGCCAGTTGCTTCACATTGGTATCCGGCGTCTCTGACAGGCCCACGTGCTGCGAGCGCGCAAGAGCTATGTCAGTTTTTACCGCAGCAAACCACGCAGTACCAAACGCCTGTGGACGCATTTGAAGCCGCACTGACAAAGTCGGCAGCAGAAGATGTCATCCTTGTTGTGGGCTCTTTCCATACTGTCGGAGAAGTTCTCGAGCATTGGCAGAACAAAGGAGAATAAATGGCAAGTAAGTTTCAAAATCGTCTGGTGGGCACCATTATCCTTGTAGCGGTTGGTGTCATCGTGTTACCAGATGTTCTAGACGGCAAAAAAACGCATTATAAAGAAGAGATTGCAAGCATTCCGCTCAAACCTGAACTGGATAGCGAGTTGGAAAGCTTCGAAATCCTTGATCCTGTTGATGATTCACAGAGTCTGCCTGAGACGCCGATTGAAGTGGTCGAAACTGCTTCAGAAGGTGTTGCTGACGATCAGCCACTGCCGGTCGTAGTGAAAGAGGTCCCTGAACGAAACGAATATCAGGATACTGCATGGATCGTTCAGCTAATGGCTCTTAAGAATGCCGACAATGCTAAAAACTTAGTTAAGGATCTGCAGAAGCGCGGTTATCAAGCTCATACTAAGCCTGAAAATGGTTTTACCCGAGTGATTATCGGCCCAGATGTATCCAAGAGTAAATTAGAGCGCCAGATCCTAGAACTGGAAAAAATTACTGGCTCAAAAGGCCAATTGCTCAAATTTAAGCCACTAAATCCATAAGAAAACGTTTGCGTCAGCGTTTTTTCTGTTAAAATGCGCGCCAACTTAAGATGTAAGAACAGAATGAATCCGTTAGATATAGTCATTTTAGGTGTGATCGGCCTGTCGGCTTTGATCAGTTTAGTGCGTGGTTTCGCTAAAGAAGCTCTCTCATTAGTAATTTGGTTTGGCGCCTTTTTTATCGCCAGTCAGTACTATGCCAAGCTGGCGGTGTACTTCTCCAATATTCAGGATGAGATGATTCGTAACGGAGCCGCAATTGCAGCCTTGTTTATTGCTACGCTAATAGTTGGAGCGATCGTTAACTACGTTATCGCCCAATTGGTGCAGAAAACAGGGCTGTCAGGTACAGACAGAGTGCTTGGAGTTGTCTTTGGCGGCTTACGTGGTGTTCTGATTGTATCCGCAGCACTATTTTTTATGGATGCGTTTACATCGTTTCCAGACTCTGAGTGGTGGAAAGGGTCTCAACTGGTGCCGGAATTTAGCCGCGTCATTGCCCCTTTCTTCGAACACTTACAAGCAACGTCTAGTTTCTTATCTGGCGCGCTATAACGCGCCAGCCATTGTCGAAAATCGAGGGTTAAGACATGTGTGGTATTGTTGGAATCGTGGGCACTTCGCCTGTAAACCAGTCTATCTATGATGCATTGACGGTATTGCAGCACCGTGGCCAAGATGCCGCGGGTATTTGTACCATAGAAAGCAATCGTTTTCGTCTGCGAAAGGCGAACGGTTTAGTGAAGGATGTGTTTGAAGCAAAACACATGCAAAGACTACAAGGCAGCGTTGGTATTGGCCATGTTCGCTACCCGACTGCAGGTAGTTCTAGTGCATCGGAAGCTCAGCCTTTCTATGTAAACTCACCATTTGGTATCACTCTGGCGCACAATGGCAACCTGACCAATGCAGCAGAAGTTCGTGAAAAACTGTTTGAGAAAGATCGTCGTCATGTAAATACGACTTCAGACTCTGAAGTACTGCTTAACGTACTTGCTCATGAAATCGATACAGTAAAAGGTAATGTTACGGCAGAAGATGTATTCCGTGCTGTGACTAACGTTCACCGTACTATCCGTGGCGCTTACGCAGTTACTGCCATGATCATCGGACATGGGATGGTAGCATTCCGCGATCCAAACGGCATTCGCCCTCTATGCCTGGGAAAACGCGACATTAACGGTGCGACCGAATATATGGTAGCTTCTGAATCAGTAGCTCTTGATGCTGTTGGTTTCGACTTTATTCGTGATGTTGCACCGGGCGAAGCGGTCTACGTGACGTTCGATGGTCAGCTACACACTAAACAGTGTGCAGACAACCCTGTACTTAACCCGTGTATTTTTGAGTTTGTATACTTCTCTCGACCAGACTCATTTATCGACAAAATTTCAGTGTACAGCGCACGTGTTGAAATGGGTAAAAAGCTCGGCGAACGCATTCGTGACGAGTACAGCCACCTTGATATCGACGTGGTTATCCCAATTCCAGAAACATCATGTGATATCGCCCTGCAAATTGCTCAAGCGATCGATATTCCTTACCGTCAGGGCTTCGTTAAGAACCGCTACGTTGGCCGTACTTTTATCATGCCGGGCCAACAGCAACGTAAGAAGTCAGTACGTCGCAAGCTAAATGCTATTCGCTCCGAATTTAAAGATAAGAATGTACTACTGGTTGATGACTCAATCGTACGTGGTACAACATCTGAGCAAATTATTGAGATGGCGCGTGATTCAGGTGCTAAGAAAGTATTTATGGTTTCAGCGGCTCCGGAAATCCGTTTCCCGAATGTTTATGGTATCGATATGCCAAGTGCGAGCGAACTGATCGCTCATGGCCGTGACAACGACTCAATCTGTAAGCAGATTGGCGCTGATGAACTGATTTTCCAAACACTTGAAGACTTAGTTGCAGCCGTTGGCATGGGTAATACCGATATTGCTAAGTTCGAAACTTCAGTGTTCAACGGTGAATATGTTACTGGTGACATCGACCAAAGCTACTTAGATTTCTTGGAGTCACTACGTGGTGATGACGCTAAGATTCAGCGTGAAATCCAGCAGGATTTGGCTAACTTAGAGTTGCATAACGAAGGGGCGTAGGAGAACGCTTCGCTCCGAGAATCGAGAGCGGACTTCGTCCTTCGAGAGGTGGCGTCTTATAGCTGATGAGTAAGTCTCTGACACTGATTTTTTTGTTAGGGACTTACGTCTAAAAGACGAGAGATAATACTCTAGTTCTTAAAGGGCAGACTGTTTGTTCAGTCTGCCCTTTTTATTTATGAAGAGAACCAGAACGCTTCACTCTGAGATCGAGCTTCGCCCTGCTGGAGGTGGGTGTTGGTAGGAAAATAATGGAGCTTTTGGTCGTGAAGGTGTTGATAGGACTTGTTCCTAAAGAGAGCAAATAAATTAGCTCTCTAGCTCTCCAAATAAAAAGGGTTGGCGCAATACGCCAACCCCTCAAAATATCCAGTTATCCAGCCCTTTAACTTCTCACGCGCGTTAACTGACTCAACATAAACATCGCCGTGGCACTAATCACCACAGAAGGTCCTGCAGGGGTATCGTAGTGCCATGAGAGGCTAAGACCCATAAGGACAGCAACAGCGCCAATCAGAGAGGCAAACAGTGCCATTTGCTCTGGTGCACGGGCGAAGCGACGTGCAGTCGCTGCCGGGATAATAAGTAATGAAGTCATAATAAGTGCACCGACAAACTTCATGCCGATGGCTATCACTAAGCCGACTAATAACATCAGTACCAGACGCATTAAGTCAACGTTATGACCTTCAACCGCCGCCAGATCTTCGTTGACGGTTGTTGAGAGTAACGAACGCCAGAAAATCATTAATACAGCGGATACGACCACGACGCCGATATAGATGTAAACCAGATCTTGCGAAGTGACAGCGAGTAAGTCACCAAATAGGTAGCTCATCAAGTCGATCCGCACATTGTCCAGAAAGCTGACGGCGACTAAGCCCAAAGAGAGTGCACTATGAGCGAGGATACCCAGCAGCGTATCGGTTGCGACCAGCTGCTGTCTTTGTAGTGTGACCAACAGTACAGCCAACGCTAAACAGCAAACGGTTAGAGCCAGATAGAGGTTGATATCAAGTAAAAGCCCGAGTGCTAACCCCATCAGAGAGGCGTGAGCAAGGGTGTCGCCAAAATAAGCCATTCGTCGCCAGACGACAAATGAACCAAGTGGGCCTGCGATGGCTGCGATGCCTAAGCCAGCAAGAACAGAAGGTAAGAGAAACTCAATCATGATGATGATGACCGTGCGAATGGTGAGAACATTGTGCGCCTTCACCAGAGACTGGCTCACCTGCTAGATCGTGATGATGGTGATCATGCTGGTGATGATAGAAAGCAAGAGACTGCTGGTGGCTGTGACCAAACAGAGCAATATAACTTGGGTGCTGAGCTATATCTGCTGGCGCGCCTGAACAACATATGTGGTGGTGCAAGCAGATAACATCGTCGGTTTTTGCCATCACCAGATGCAAGTCATGGGACACCATAAACACGGCGCAGTTAAAGCGATGACGGATAGTATCAATCAGATCATAAAGGTCTATTTGTCCCTGCACATCAACACCTTGTGCTGGTTCGTCAAGAACCAAAAGGTCTGGTCTCTGTAGCAGTGCTCTGGCAAGCAGGACGCGTTGATTTTCGCCACCCGATAGCGAGTGCATATTACTGTTCAATAGATGCTCAGCGCCAACCAGTTTGAGTGAGTCAATCAGCTCTTGTTGACTATACTTTCCTGCTAAGCGTAAAAAACGCTCTACATTAAGGGGTAGAGTGTCGTTGAGTTTAAGCTTTTGTGGTACGTAGCCAATTTTGATTCCTTTCGTTTTGATTAAGCTGCCGCTATAACGACGCTGTAATCCAAGTAGAACTTTTACAAGTGTCGACTTTCCCGCTCCGTTGGGGCCAATAAGGGTAGTGATTTCGCCGCGATTGAGGCGTAGGCTAACCTTATCGAGTACCTTTCGATTTTCGAATTGTACGCAGATATCTTTAAGTTCGACCAATGTCGGCATGAATGGAACTCATTTGCAATTGTCTGATGTTATAATGTAACATTTGTCGCTCCTTTAAACCAGTCTGTAATCTTGCTAGCTATGAAACGTTTTTTAATTGTCTGTACACTTTGGTTTGCAAGCCACTCTGTGGCTCATGCGTCTACTGTGCTAACCAGTATTAAGCCTATTCAATTGATTGCTTTAGAAATCATGCACAATACCTCTCAACCTGATGTGATACTGGCATCCAATACTTCTCCGCATGATTATGCTCTGCGACCTTCAGATGTAAAAAGTATCCGTAAGGCTGATTTAGTTATCTGGTTCGGCAATGACCTAGAGCCGTTCCTGACCAAAGTTCTTGAACAGCAAAGCAACGTTCTTACTCTGAGCGATATTAAAGGTTTAGAACTGAGAGAGTATGAGGGCGATCATCACGACCATGATGGACACGATCATGGTAGCCATGACCCACATTTCTGGTTAGGTTACGAGCCAACCAAACAAGTGGCTAAGGCGATTGCACACAAATTGGCAGAGGTAGACAAAGCAAACTCTGAAACCTACTTCGCAAACCTTGCGCAGTTCGAATCAAAGCTGACTGCTCAGCAGCAAGCGATTGATACACAGCTCAGTAGTGTCAGACAGACTGGTTATTTCGTCTTCCACGATGCTTACGGATACTTTGAGCAAGACTTCGGTCTTAACCAACTGGGTTTCTTCACCGTCAGCCCAGACCGTAAGCCAGGTGCGAAAACTCTGATTTCAATTCGTAAGGCTCTGGCGAGTGAACAAGCGAAATGTGTATTCTCAGAACCTCAGTTCACGCCAGCAGTAGTTAAGTCAGTGACGAGGGGAAGTAAGGCTAAGGTAGGTGTGCTTGACCCAATCGGTAGTGACGTTGAAGTCGCAGCAGGTGGTTACTTCACACTAAAACAGAATCTTGCCGATAGCTTCAGCAACTGTCTACAGCCTTAATTAGTTTATCGAGCCAAAGGGAGCAACTCCCTTTGGCTGTCTGTACATCTGTGAACTGATTGGAAAACTCGTCACTTAAATAACATACCCGCTTGTTAATCTTGCTAAATCTCCGATAATTGTTGGCACAAAATAATTTCAGGTTCACTCATGAGCCATACATCAGCCCCAATGCTGGTGATCATTTTTGCTGCTAGGGACAAGCCAATTGAATAAACGCTCGCTGCTGTTGATGCTACTGCTGTTGTTTTCGGGATTTTCTTCAGCATCTAATCTTTCGCCCACTGTCTTTTATCCTTTGCCGACACAGGCACAGGGTAAGGTTTTTGCGGCTAAACAACTTTTTACCGCGCAGGGTGGTGGTATCTGGCTACAGGATGTCCGTAACCAAATTTTATTTTTTGATGGTCAGGCGATTACACCGGAGCTTGGTTCTGCACTTGA
Source organism: Vibrio brasiliensis LMG 20546 (assembly GCF_000189255.1). Taxonomy (GTDB): domain Bacteria; phylum Pseudomonadota; class Gammaproteobacteria; order Enterobacterales; family Vibrionaceae; genus Vibrio; species Vibrio brasiliensis. The sequence continues at coordinate 10,269 of NZ_AEVS01000070.1, forward strand.
CCACGACGCAGAACAGGTCGCTTTTACTGATAATGCTTTCTGGACCTTCTTCCAAAATGAGATTTATCGAACGGTTCCTAATCAGGAAAAAGAGTTGGTGTTTAGCCTGACTCCGGGGACCGAAATTCAACGAATTGGTTCTAGCAAACGCTTTATCTGGCTCGCTGATGAGAGTAATTTTTATACCTACCATGTTGATAGCGGCGAGTTTCAAACTTTCTCTCTTATCCCTCTGTATCAATATAATCAGTCTTCCACAATTACGATTAATGATGCTGTGTTTATCCATTCACGCTGGGTCGTAGCGACCAATGCCGGCGTATACCTCTCTAAGGGTGACACCTATGAACATGTAGCCAGTTCCGCCAGTCACTATGTAGAGAAGCTCCATTTTTCACAAAAACGCAATCAGTTAGTGGTTGGTTCATTAAATGGTGTGTTGATTTTCGACATTGAGCGACCTAATCATCCGATCCAGAGAATTGCCGGTAACCATGTTTTAAGTATTACTGAAACCGACAATGAATACTGGATTGGTACCGAGAAAGGGTTGTTTGTCTATTCCTTTCTGACAGGGGAAACGCGTCGTTTTGAGCAGGGTGTCTGGGCCGGTAATGGCTTGGCCGGAGAAAAAATCTATTCGCTGCTCAATGACAAAGCTGGTGGAATTTGGATCGCGACCGACCGTGGTGTGCGCTATTTTTCCCAGTTTTCTGCTAACTTCGACCGTTATCCGACCCAGTATCTATCGTTCACTAGCAATAAAGAGAAGTTGACTAAGCTATTACGCCGAAAGAGTAGCGATGGTTATTGGATGCTGACTAACAAAAATGTTTATCGTCTGGATCTATCCGGTGCTGGCGCCAGAGAGTTGATCTATCAGGGTAACGTTCATGACGTGGAAGAGAAAGATGGCATCCTGTGGCTGGCTACTGATCAAGGAATCGTCTGTATCGACTCGGATAGCGGAGAGGTGATTGACGATGATTTACCTAACTTTCTTAAGCAGACCAGTGTTCGGTTCATCGAAGTTACCCAGAACAATATCGTCTGGGGGGCAAGTAAAAATCAGCTATGGAATTACAACTTAGCCACCGGGCAATTGATTCAGTTTGGCTCTGAATGGATGATTAAAAAGTTCCTCCCGGCTCAGCTGACCCATATGTTTGTCACCTCCCAAGGTTATCTGAGTCTGGGTACTGAGCATGGGATCTACATTCTGAAAGATGGCCAAGTACGTTTTGTTGGTGAAAGTATTCCTTTTGGTGAAGTGATCGATGTCGAACAGCCAGCCGAGGGTGAGCTGTGGATTGCGAGCCGTTATGGTCTTTACCGACTCGACCTATACAAAGAGCAAGCGCAACCGATCGCTATGGTGGATGACCACATTACACCTAAGTGTCTGTTAAAAAATCAGGATGGCGTCTGGCTGACATCGTCAGGGGGGCTATCACGCTATAGTGATAGTGGCATTTTACGCCAGCACTATGGTGAACCTTTTGGTTTGATTAGTAACGAGTTCGTTGCCGGGCTGTGTAGCTACAGCAGTGATAGTGAACAGGTTCTACTATTCGGGTCACGCACCAGTATGGTCAAGATTGATACCAGTCAGTTGATTAGCAGTGAGCTACCTCAGATACAGGTTGTCTTCAGTCAGATAAAACGTAATCAAAAACTTTACTCACTGGCTAATACGGTCAGTGAACCGTTGCGGTTAGGTTATAGTGAGTCGGTCTTTTTCCAGTTTGGAGTCTTTCCCCGGGCTAATGACGTTACCTTAGAGTACCGCTTGGAGGATGGCTCAGACTGGCAGTTGCTCGATGGTAATACCTTAACAATGGAACATATGATGCCGGGCAGCTATCAGCTAGAGGTGCGGGCATTACATAACGGGACATTACAGAGTCGCAGTGCCAGCTATCATTTTGTTGTCTCGCCGCCATGGTTTCTCAGCATCTACGCCATTATTGGATATATCGTTTTAGCTATTCTATTACTGGCTACGACTGCCTACTGGCGATCTAGAATCATGTCCAAGGCAAACCGAGTGTTGAAAGCTCAAGTGGCACTTAAGACCAATCAGTTACGCCATCAAAGTCGAATCTTGCTGAGTAACAACCAACAATTGCGTAAACAGCTTCAAGTAAGAAAATTGATATTTACTCAGTCAGTCAATGCGCTCAAAGAGAGGCTTACGACGCTTCCACAGCATGATTTAGGTAATAAGAAAACACTCGACTTCTTAAATCGGGAGTTGGAGTTGCTGGTTAACGTGCGTTCGACCAACGGGCAAGCGCTGCCTGTTTATAATCTGACACTCATCATCGAATCAGTACTCAGTGGCTGGCAAGAGGAACTGGTGAAAGCCGGAATAACGGTTGAAGTGGAAGCCGAACGTGACCTGTTTGTCAGTCTGACCAATTTTAATCTGGATGAAGTGTTTAACCTACTGTTTGATGGGATAGTACAGCGCTGTTATCGCAATCAATCAGTAGTGATACAACTGGCACTACGAAATGAACAGGTGGTGCTTTCGATGCTCGATCAGGGTAAAGGGATGGATAGTGCTAATGTCACGATGCAAAGTGTCGCAACGTTAGTTGAGAAGAGTGGTGGGGCACTAACCATACATACATCTGAGGAACGTAACCTGCTCGAAATGACATGGTGCGCTAGTGAAGCATTTGCCGAGAATTCGATTGTCGTTGATGATAATGACCAGAGCGATACAGACTTAGAACACCAGGACCCTTGGTTAGAAAAAGTCATTGCCCTGGTTAACAACCACTACGCTGATCCCGACTTCAGTACATCATCTGCTGCCAAAATGTTATTTGTCTCTGAACGTAGTTTACAGCGCCGCGTTAAATCAGCATTAGATAAAACCTTTACTGAATACCTGACCGAAATTCGTCTTGATAGCGCTTGTCGTCGCTTGCTTGCCGGCGAAAAAGTCTCTGATGTGGCTTTTGAGTGCGGATTCAATGACCCTTCCTACTTTAGCCAGCGATTTAAACATCGTTTTGGTGTCTCACCGACCCAGTTTGTTGAACAAAGAGAAAGCTTCTAACGACCTTTAGAATACAGTCCAACAATAGACAGTATACGTAAATCACTGATGTGGATATGTGTGAAATGTTAGCTGATAAGCTGGGATAAGAAAAAAAATATCGTGGCATAGCCGGGGGGACTATACCACGGGTGCCAATGACACCTTCGCTTGCTGCCGGAGTGGCGCTGAGTGCACCACCTCTGGAATTCAATGTTGTCTAAGGGATGACCCTGTGGACGTGATTAACTATAGCGAGGGCGACTTTTTTTACTTATAAAATTAACGCCATCTTGCATAAGAAAAACGACAATTTACTTAACTGATTGTTTTTATTATTGTTTTGTTTTTAGCTTCATCGGGTTATCGATTGAGTGAGTAGATAACGTGATGAGTAAGGATTGTTTTTGACGAAATTGACGTTGTTGTTTTTAACGTTTTGAACATTCTTATACTTGCAAACATTGATTTCAGACAAGATCTGTTACATATAGGAGGGATAGTATTGAGAGCGGTAATAAAAATATTTCTCATTTAAATTATAGACGGCCTGTTTATGAAACTCTCACAATTACAACAAGGGCAAAAAGCGACCATTAAAGGTTTTTCTGAGCTTTCCAATGACGTAAGAAAAAAACTGATGGTAATGGGATTACTTCCTGACACTACTGTTACTCTGATTCGCAAAGCGCCAATGGGCGACCCACTTCAAGTTGAAGTGCGCGGCGTCTCTCTCGCAGTAAGAACCAACATTGCAGATGCTATTGCAGTGGAGGTTAAATAATGGAGTACAAGATCCTCACCGTCGGTAACCCTAATAGCGGTAAAACAACTCTGTTTAATGGTTTGACTGGCGCTAAGCAGCAGGTCGGCAACTGGGCTGGTGTAACCGTAGAAAAGAAAACAGGTAAGTACACCCACTCTAGCGATGAATTCCTTTTAACTGACTTACCAGGTATCTACGCACTCGACAGTGGTAACGATGGCAACAGTATTGACGAATCGATTGCCTCTCGCGCGGTTCTTACTCATCCGGCTGACCTGATCATTAATGTGGTTGATGCGACTAGTTTAGAGCGCAGTCTGTACATGACGCTGCAGCTACGTGAATTGGGTCGCCCAATGATCGTGGTACTGAACAAAATGGACGCGTTAAAACGTGAACGCCAAACCATCGATATCAAAGCTCTGGAAAAAATGCTGGGCTGTCCGGTATTTGCTATATCGGCAAACAATCGATCTCAGGTTCAGTCACTGAAAGAGCGTCTGCATAAAGCACTGGTGCAGGGCATTGCCCTTGACGAACTTCGTCTTAACTATGGAGAGCAGTTCGAAGCCTCTATTACCGCTCTTGAACCAGTGTTTGTCGACCAGCCTGAAGTATCTGCACGAGCTCTTGCTATTCGTTCTCTGGAAAACGATCTGTTGGTACTTAACGGTCTACCGCAGCATGAACGTGAGCAAATCGTCGCTGAGCAACGCAAAGTTGATTTGGACATTGACCTGCTGGTGGCAGACGTGAAATATACCTTCCTTCATCAACAGTGTCAGAAAGTGCGTCGTAGTGAAGGCAAACTGAGCCACAGTTTCACTGAACGAGTGGATAACGTCATCCTGAATAAATGGGTCGGTGTACCGTTCTTCTTTGTTGTGATGTACCTGATGTTCATGTTCTCGATCAACATCGGTAGCGCATTCATCGACTTTTTCGATATCGGTGTCGGTGCCTTACTGGTTGATGGTGGACACTACTTGTTAGATGACCACTTACCAGTCTGGTTAGTAACCTTAATCGCTGATGGTGTTGGTGGTGGTGTGCAGACCGTCGCGACATTCATCCCAGTGATCGCTTGTCTGTACCTGTTCCTAGCGGTACTTGAAAGCTCTGGTTACATGTCTCGTGCAGCGTTTGTGCTCGACAAAGTGATGCAGAAGATTGGTCTACCGGGTAAAGCCTTTGTTCCTTTGGTGCTTGGTTTCGGCTGTAACGTTCCGTCTATCATGGCAACTCGTACTCTGGATCAAGAGCGCGAGCGCAAGCTGGCGGCTTCTATGGCACCATTTATGTCCTGTGGTGCGCGTTTACCAGTATATGCATTGTTTGCTGCTGCCTTCTTCCCAGAAAGTGGCCAGAACGTGGTTTTCTCTCTCTACATTCTCGGTATCGTGGCTGCTGTTATGACCGGATTAGTGCTTAAGAACACCTTGTATCCAGGTTCAAGTGATAGTCTGGTGATGGAAATGCCGGATTACGAACTTCCTACTATGCGTAATGTGGTAATCAAAACCTGGCAGAAGCTTAAGCGATTTGTGTTGGGTGCGGGTAAAACCATCGTAGTTGTAGTGACGATCCTAAGCTTCCTGAACTCTGTGGGTACAGATGGTAGCTTTGGTAATGAAGACAGCGAGAACTCAGTACTTTCTAAAGTATCTAAAGTTGTCACTCCAGTATTTGCCCCAATTGGCGTTGAGCAAGATAACTGGCCTGCGACTGTAGGTATCATTACCGGTATCTTTGCCAAAGAAGCGGTAGTGGGTACGTTGAATAGCCTTTATGCTCCAAGTGATGAGGAATCTGCAGAGTACGACTTGATGGCAAGCCTTGAAGAAGCGGTTATGTCGATTCCGGATAATCTGGCTGGTCTGAACTACTCAGATCCACTAGGTATTGAAGTGGGCGATTTAACAGACAGCGGTGCAGTAGCTGAAGAGCAAGAGGTTGACGCTTCTATCTTTGGTAACCTAAAAGGTCATTTCGTATCTGGTAATGCTGCTTTTGCCTATCTAATCTTCATCCTTCTTTACACACCTTGTGTTGCTGCTATGGGTGCATATGTACGAGAGTTTGGTGCTAAGTACGCGCGTTTCATTGCCGTCTGGACCATGGGGCTTGCTTACGGTGGGGCGACGCTTTATTACCAAGCAACACACTTCGCTGACCACCCTGCAACGAGTGCGGCATGGATCTCTGCTATTGTATTGGTCAGCTTTATTACTTACCGTGGATTAAAAGCCGTTGGCCACAAACAGTCGCAGCAGTTAGAGGTACAAGTTGCATGATTCTTGTCGAGTTAAAGCAGTTTATTGACCAGCAGGGCAGTGCCTCTCAACGCGATCTCGCGAAGAAGTTCGGCCTAAGTGAGGATGGCGTGGATGCCATGCTATCAGTGTGGATTCGTAAGGGAGTGATCTCTCGCCTTGTTGATACTAATGCCGCCAAACACGTTATGCGCGTTAGGTACGCGAAGGTGGATTCCAATGCGCTTGCTTTGACCGTCACCATGTAGCTCTAGAAAATGGAAAAGCCGTTCAAATGAACGGCTTTTTTGTATTTAAAACTGGACGAACGGACGTTTAGCCACGCTGGAACAAGCTACTTAATGATAGAACGTTACCAATACGCGTTTGTAGGTCCGCTTGTTCTTCTTCACTGCGGAACTCTCCAGCGGTGTTGCCCCACACAGGACCTGGCCAGGCGACATCGTCTTTAAAGCGGGCAATATGATGAATGTGTAACTGAGGAACCATGTTACCCAGAGCTCCGAGGTTGAGTTTGTCTGGCTGAAATGTCGCTTCAAGTGCCTGACTGACGGCTTGAGACTCAAGCAGAAACTGCTGTTGCTCCTGCATAGGAAGATGGTGAAGTTCTTTAAGGTTGGCTCGTTTAGGAACCAGAATAACCCAAGGCACTGCGTTATCTTTATGCAAAAGGGCAACACAAAGAGGGAATTGGCCAATGATGGTGGTGTCTTTTGCCAGTTGAGGATGAAGTTCAAAGCTCATTGTTGTTGTCCGTTTTTGATCGAATGGCATCAGTATACGCCAGATAAAACAAAAGGTTGACGCTTTCACGTCAACCTTTCAAACTTATTCGATTCTCGATTCTCGATTCTCGATTCTCGATTCTCGATTCTCGATTCTCGATTCTCGATTCTCGATTCTCGATTCTCGATTCTCGATTCTCTTACATACGCTCTAGCGTATCGATGCCTAGCAGAGACAGACCTTGTTTGATTGTCTTAGCCGTTAGAGCAGCAAGTTTCAGACGGCTCTGCTTAACTGTCTCATCTTCTGTGTTCAGAATTGGACATGCTTCGTAGAAGCTAGAGAACTGACCTGCAAGTTCGAATAGGTAGCTACACATGATGTGCGGTTGGCCTTCACGAGCAACAGATTGAACCGCTTCATCGAACTGAAGTAGTTTAGCGATCAGTGCTTTCTCTTTTTCGTCAGTTACTTTGATTTCGCCAGTTAGGTTATCCATAGAGATACCTGCTTTAGCGAAGATAGAAGAAACACGAGTGTATGCGTATTGCATGTAAGGCGCAGTGTTACCTTCAAACGCTAGCATGTTGTCCCAATCGAACACGTAGTCCGTGGTACGGTGCTTAGAAAGGTCTGCGTACTTAACAGCCGCCATAGCAACAGTCGTCGAGATTTTCTCTTTTTCGTCTGCAGCCAGGTCAGGGTTTTTCGATTCGATCAGCTTAGCTGCACGCTCTTCTGCTTCATCAAGAAGATCAGCAAGACGAACTGTACCACCTGCACGAGTCTTGAATGGTTTACCATCTTTACCCAGCATCATGCCGAATGCGTGGTGCTCCAGAGAGACTTCTTCTGGTACGTAGCCCGCTTTACGAACAATAGTCCAAGCTTGCATTAGGTGCTGGTGCTGACGTGAGTCGATGAAGTAAAGAACTCGGTCTGCACCTAGCTCTTCGTAACGGTACTTAGCACATGCGATATCAGTCGTGGTGTATAGGAAACCGCCGTCACGCTTCTGGATGATTACGCCCATTGGGTCGCCATCTTTGTTCTTGTACTCTTCAAGGAATACAACTTGCGCGCCGTCATCTTCAACAGCCAGTTCTTTTTGTTTCAGGTCTGCAACGATGCCAGGTAGCATGTGGTTGTACATACTCTCACCCATTACGTCATCACGAGTAAGTGATACGTTCAGGCGGTCGTAGTTGCGCTGGTTCTGAATCATTGTGATATCAACCAGTTTCTTCCACATTTCGCCGCAGAACTCGTCACCGCTTTGTAGCTTAACTACGTAGTTACGAGCTTTAACTGCAAACTCTTCGTCTTCGTCATACAGTTTCTTAGATTCACGGTAGAAAGCTTCAAGGTCAGCAAGTTCCATAGAAACTTCGCCAGAGTCTTGCTGAACGCGCTCAAGGTTAGCGATAAGCATACCAAATTGAGTACCCCAGTCACCGATGTGGTTTGCGCGGATAACTTTGTGGCCTAAGAACTCTAGAGTACGAACAACAGCATCACCGATGATGGTTGAACGCAGGTGACCTACGTGCATCTCTTTAGCAACGTTAGGCGCAGAGTAGTCAGCGACAATTGTTTTTTGCTCTTCAGCAGCAACACCAAGACGGCTGTCTGCGAGTGCAGCGTCTGCTTGCTTAGCCAGGAACTCTTCGCTTAGGAAAATGTTAATAAAACCAGGGCCAGCGATTTCAGTCTTGCTCGCGATACCTTCAAGGTCCAGAACATCCAATACTTTCTGTGCAAATTCGCGTGGGTTAGTACCGAGTTTCTTTGCAACGCCCATTACGCCATTCGCCTGGTAATCACCAAACTGAGGTTTTGCAGATTGGCGAACCGCAGCAGGACTACCTGCAGGTGCGCCAGCGGCTTCAAGAGCCTGAGATACTTTGTCGTTAATAAGTGCTTGGATATTCACACGCGCTTCCTTCAATTCTAGGGAATTGGTTAGCTATGCATTTCAGGTTATTCCGGTGCTGGAACAGCATACCGATGAATAATATCCACGATGTGGAGTGAATGCATATCTCGATCTAGTTCATAAATTTGGCGCACATAATAGCAACTTTATTGCTTCTCTTATAGGGAGTGAACTGGGAAATTTTCTACTTTTCCTGACGATCTTGATAGTATTGAGGAAAAATCAACGTTTTGGGTCAAAGAAAATGTCACAACAGCTGCTTAATGCTGAATTAATGCCGTCGCAAATGAAAACTAAGCTAGATGGATTTATGCATAAAATTCAAAGTTTAAGCGAGATTTTGCATATTAATCTACAGCCATTTCAAGCGGATCATATCGCTATGAGGATCAATGATGCCGAGTTGGCTAAACAAGCTGACTTAGAATGGCGTAAAGAGGCAAAAGTCATATCCAATGCTCAAATAAACGGCAGACCGATTATGGTGCTACTTTTTGACCAGCCATTACAGTGTGCAGAGTGGCAGATTGAGTGCTTAGAACTGCCATACCCAGCAGAGGGAAAAGTGTACCCGGAGCAGAGTTGGGAGCACGTTGAGTTTGTCATTCCGTCAGCTGCGGAAACCGCTGAAGCGTACCTGCAAGACCTGAAGCAACAGTTTCCGGTATTCGCTGACAATTGGGGTGGTTTGGCTCAACGTGGAGTTAAGGTCAAGCTGTCGAGCCCGAAAGGGGAAGGGGAGCGACTCAATAACCCGACCGTAGCATTTAAGTATGAGGGCGTTTGTATCAAGCTACACCCTCATTCACTGAAGAAGGTTGTTGAATCAGAACAATCAGCCTAATTCGACATCTTTGGGTCTGAGCTGAAACTCTTCAACTGAGCCTATCTCCAGACCTAAGTCGAGCCTTTCCGACTCATGATGGGCGTTACCCTGAGTGTGCATTATGAGTCGATTGGCGGTTCGTGGCTTGAGCTCATTGACCACGAATCGAATCATGTCGGTTCTGGTTAATGTTTTCAGTTCCTCAAGAACCACCTCTCTTTGGTTAAACTCGGTATCCTTATTGCCTATTGCCACCCAAAGTCGCTGAGCACGGCCACGCAACGTGGTGTCTGGGGTAGCGATTTGATTCCATAATCCACGCTTACTGCTGTGCCACTGGTACTCGTTCAGCTCAAGCAGCACCATGTAAAAGGCATTGAGGAACTCATCAATTGAACGAATCAATTCAATCGGCGCCGCGTTTGGCGACTGAACATACAGGGCGATCCCAGGGTGACGGTTTAGAGGAAGGTTACCCGTACCAACCATATAACCAAGCTGCTGCTTAGTTCGAATCTCATGGAAGAATGTCGCCGACATTAGGTGGTTTGCCAGTGAGTAGAGCGCGATACTGCGCGGGCTGGTGTCATCACACTGGTAGTAAAGGACTGTCGCTGAGTCTTCCTGATCACAGAAAACTTCTCGCTGGAATGAACCATTTTTACCCAGCATGACTAAAGGTCTTAAAGCCTCTTCGTACTGCTGGTTATGCACTCTCAGCGCGTCTTTTAACGTGCTGCCTAGTGACAAAGCATCCGCCTTGGTCCAGTCACCGTAGACAAACATTTCCACATGCAGCTCAGCCAAAATAGCATCGACGAAGCTGGCCAATTCGTCCACCTCTATGGTTTCCAGTGCTTCGACAAGCGCTGAGTAAGGTGGGTTATTTGGCTGTAAAATGCCCGTTAAGGCGTTAAATAGCTGAGATATTGGGCGATCCTGTGCAGAGTTTTGCCAGTTTCTTAATAGCTGCTGTTTGATGTTATCAAAACGAGTTGCGCTAAAGTCTCGCTCGGCGAAGCGGCTCAGGATTAATTGCATCAACTCTGGCTGTTTTTGGCTAAAGCCAGAAATCGTCAATGTTACTCCGCCTTGATGGGCGTACATATTGTATCCCATACCTGCAATCTCAGCCTGATACGTGTCGGTAGCAAGACTATCGAGGAACATCTCTACACAGAGTCGAGTTTTGACTATATTACGTGGGTTCGCCACCGCATGAGGACTGTCTATCGCGATGTAGATGACACCTTTAGGCACGCGAAATTCCACATCCTGTAGATGCCAAAGTTTGAAACCAGGTAGTTCTTCCAGTACCTGTGGAGTCTCATGAGGTGTTTCGATCTCTTTTGGATCGAGGTCAAAGCAGATAAACGGGTTTTTCTCTGGCAGTGAGAAGTTCAGTTGACTGGTTTGCAAGAAAAACTCTTTTTGTCTATCAGAGAATTCCGTGATGCCATAAGGGGTAAAGTACCACTTGGCGCGGTTTGGATAGTCATAGCCTTTCGCTACCAGAGTGGTTCGCAGATTTTCGGGAGCAAAGAACTCAAACAAAGTGTTGAGTAGAGGTTCATCGTAATGGTTCATCATGAAGTCACCGTAGATGACGTCTTTCTCACCGTAGTGCTGCATGTTGATGACCAGATGACTGACTAAATCGAGCGGTCGAGTTGGCTCTTGGAATCTGAACGCAGATTCAAGCACTGCTTGCTTTTCAAGATAACGCCACTCTGCCATCCCATCTTTCTTGATAAGATTTAGATAGCTAAACACTGCCTGAATTATTTCGTCGGTATGTTCTAGTCCCTTTGGTGTCAGTGCGCAACTGACTGTAAACTCGCGATAGTTACTACCACTGGTACCGCCGCCGGCAGAAAGCGAGGTGATCCAGCCTTGCCCTTTAAGAGCCAACATCAGGCTGCCACTGCCCTCATAGCCAAGCAGATGAGCGAAGTAGGAGAGTGGTTTGGATTGATAGTGCTGATCCATACTTGGCATTGGAAAAGTCATGATCAGCTTGCGGATCTCTTTAACCGGCTCGACATTAACCATGATGCCAGTGGAATGTTCGTCGCAGTATGGAACCTCAATCTGTTTATCGATTAAGTGATGATTCGGTATCGCCGTAAATTTCTCAATACACCAGGATTCAAGTTGGTCTAGCTGTTGGGGGCCAGTGATGGCAAGCGTCATCAAATCAGCAGAGTATTGCTCAAAGTGGAAAGCGACGATTTCATCACGAATGGATTGACCATCGCGGTCGCCTAGTGTTTCTAAGTTTCCGACAGAAAACTTACTAAAAGGGTGCTCGGGGTTAACCAGCTCTTTATGCACTTGATAAAGACGACGAGAGTCGTCCTTGAGTTTAAGTTTGTATTCCGACTCGACCGCTTGGCGCTCTTTGTCCAGTGCTTCTGAATTAAACAGAGGCGCGGTGAAAAACTGGCTGAATCTATCTAAGCCACTTTCAAACGCGTTGTGGGTAACGTCGAAAAAGAAACAGGTATGTTCTGTGCCTGTCCACGCATTATTACTGCCACCATGCTGATTAATATAGCTTTGGAATTCGCCCACTTTCGGGTATTTTTCTGTGCCCAGAAATAACATGTGTTCAAGATAGTGAGCTAAACCTTCACGATCTTGAGGATCGTCAAAATGACCAACATTTACCGCTAGTGCTGCAGCAGATTTTTGCGCGCTGCTATCGTGGATCAATAATACCCGGATGCCGTTAGCAAGGGTCAGGTAACGGTATTTATTGGTATCATTTGGGCTAATGTGCACGATACATTCTCCGAAAGTTATGCGAGGCTGCGATGAGCGATAGAGTAATTATGACTCGGATATAGCTGACTGCAAACTATCTGTTTGAGAAATATGAGCAAAATGAGTCCGAGAAATTGGACTATTTGGCTTTAAAGAGTGTTAAGAAAGTCAGAGTCTTTCATCTCTGAGTTGATATAATTATTTATAGCTCAACAAAACAATCGTGGCTGAAAACATCGGCACACAATAATAAATCAAGCTGCCCTTAAGCAGCTAAATAACAATCAGCCGTACACACTGGTAGTACGGGGATAGCATTAGGAATAAGCCATGAAAATCTTTATTATGCGTCATGGAGAAGCTGAACATTTTGCCCAAAGTGATGAGCAAAGAGAGCTGACAGATCGCGGAAGAAGTGCATCGGTAGCAGTGGCGCGTGTATGTGCCGAGAAAGGTTTCGCTCATTTTGATCGCGTTTTAGTGAGTCCCTATATTAGGGCGCAACAAACCTGGCAAGAGATCTCAGCGTGTTTTACTACTGATCATGTAGAAACTTGTGCTGATATTACCCCATACGGTGACTCAGAGCAGGTTGCAGACTACGTTGCAGCACTTGTTGATCTACATAAGCTAGAGAGTGTTCTGATTGTGTCGCACCTTCCGTTAGTTGGATACCTGACCGCAGAGTTTGTGACCGACATGATCCCACCAATGTTCCCGACTTCAGGTTTAGTCTCTATTGATTATTCGCCAGAGAAACTGTCGGGCGAACTGATATTTAACATTCACCCATAGTTAAATAGCGGCGTACTACAGCTTTTGGCTTCAAGCTGGTGGCTGTGTATGCCTGACTCACCTTACGACCAATGTTGCTAAGTTCATGATCAGCCATTAATTTGACAGGTTTGCTGGACTGGATATTGCATAGTCGAATCAAGTTATTCTTTTTACCCAATATTGTAGCTACCTAACTATGAAATTTTCCTTGCCGTTTGCTGACAAGCTGCCTCCTATTCCACAACGTGCTATGCCAGCGATTGGCGCACCAGTCATGGTTTTGGCTACGTTGGCAATGGTTATCTTGCCAATCCCAGCCTTTCTGCTCGATTTATTCTTTACCTTCAATATTGCGTTAGCCATGGTGGTCTTGCTGGTTACGGTTTATACCCGCCGACCTCTCGACTTTGCGGCATTCCCGACGGTGCTACTTATCGCAACACTGTTGAGGCTCGCGTTGAACGTCGCTTCGACCCGTGTGGTTTTACTCTATGGTCACGAAGGTTCAGGCGCGGCGGGTAGCGTAATTGAAGCTTTTGGTAGCGTGGTGATTGGCGGTAACTACGCGGTCGGTCTAGTGGTGTTCCTGATCTTGATGATCATTAACTTTATGGTTGTTACCAAAGGTGCGGGACGTATTTCAGAAGTAAGCGCACGTTTTACTCTGGACGCCTTACCGGGTAAACAGATGGCGATTGATGCGGATTTGAATGCTGGTTTGATTGATCAAGACCAGGCGCGAACACGACGCCAGGAAGTAACCAAAGAAGCGGATTTCTACGGTTCGATGGACGGTGCATCAAAGTTCGTTAAAGGTGATGCCATCGCCGGTATCTTAATCCTGTTTATCAACATTATCGGTGGCTTATCCATTGGTATGGCGCAGTACGGCTTAGGTTTTCAAGAAGCGCTGCAAATCTATACCTTGTTAACCATTGGTGATGGCTTAGTTGCCCAAATTCCTTCGCTGTTGCTCTCTATCGGCGCGGCGATCATGGTTACACGACAAAACACCGATGAGGACATGGGACAACAGGTTGTGTTCCAAATGTTCGACAACCCTAAAGCGCTGATGATTACCGCTGGTATCCTCGGTGTGATGGGTATCGTGCCTGGAATGCCACATTTTGCGTTCTTACTATTGGCTACCATCGCAGCAGTTGGCGCTTACTGGATTCACCGCAAGCAAAAACTAGCCGCTGAGAAACCTGCACTGCCAGCAACAAAAGAGCAGGAAGCAGCTACGCCAAAAGAGCTCTCTTGGGATGACGTTCAGCCCGTTGATATTGTGGGTTTAGAAGTGGGTTACCGCCTGATTCCTCTGGTTGATAAAGACCAGGGTGGTGAACTGCTTGAGCGTGTCAAAGGGGTCCGAAAAAAGTTATCGCAAGACTTTGGTTTCCTCATTCCAGCAGTGCATATTCGTGACAACTTAGAGTTAACGCCGAATAGCTACCGAATCACTCTGATGGGGGTTGCGGTGGGTGAAGCCGAAATTCGCCCTGATATGGAACTGGCGATCAACCCGGGACAAGTCTACGGAATGATTGAAGGTGAACCAACAATTGACCCGGCGTTTGGCTTAGAGGCGGTGTGGATTCGTGAAGAGCAGCGCGAGCATGCTCAGGCTCTGGGTTATACCGTGGTTGACTCGTCAACCGTGTTGGCTACTCACTTGAGCCAACTACTTACCAATAATGCTTCTCAGCTTATCGGCCACGAAGAAGTACAGAATCTGCTGGAAATGTTGGGTCGCAGCACGCCTAAACTGGTTGAAAGTTTCGTTCCTGATCAACTCCAATTGGGTGTGGTGGTTAAAGTACTACAAAACTTACTCAACGAAGCTGTGCCAATCAGGGATATACGCACCATAGTACAAACCTTGTCCGAATACTCGAGTAAGAGTCAAGAACCTGACATCTTAACTGCTGCTGTACGTATTGCTCTCAAACGACTAATTGTTCAGGAAATCAATGGTATAGAGCCAGAGTTGCCGGTTATAACCTTAATTCCTGAGCTGGAACAAATATTGCATCAGACCATGCAGGCATCTGGGGGAGAATCAGCTGGAATTGAGCCAGGTCTCGCAGAACGACTACAATCTTCTTTAAGCCAAGCAACTCAAGAGCAAGAGCTGAAAGGGGAACCTGCGGTCCTTCTGACATCGGGCGTACTACGCTCTACGTTAGCTAAGTTTGTTAAAAACACGATTCCTTCTTTAAGAGTACTCTCTTACCAAGAAATCCCTGACGAGAAACAAATTCGCATTGTTCAGGCTGTCGGTAACTAGTTCTAATGCGTTGAAATACGGAACATAATTTGAAAATTAAACGATTTTTTGCCAAAGACATGCGCACCGCCTTGCTCCAAGTGAAAGGAGAGCTGGGTGATGATGCGGTGATCATGTCAAATAAAAAAGTCGCGGGCGGAGTAGAGATTGTCGCCGCGGTTGATGGCGACGGAACGAATCGTTCTAGCAACAGCTACAACTCAAATCCACGACACACTCCAGCTCGTCAGGCTCCAGCAAGTTTGCCAGCATCGAACAACAGAGCGTTGGACGAAGATAGAGTTAGCCTGCAGTCGCAAGCAGACTCAGGTCGTTCAATGACTAAACGATTTGCCAGCATGCTCAAGCAGTACAGCAACGGTAAGCCAGAGGCAGACGGACGCGAAGAAGAGAGTAATCCAGACTCTTTATCGGCACTGCTACAGCGTCAAACCGCTGCACGCAATGGCGGACGTGAAAATGTCCAACTGCAACAAGACTCCCCACTGGCGAGATTAATTGCTGAAGACCGTAGAGTGGATAAACCGGCTGCTAAGCTGGATCCGACTCGTTATGAGCGCTCTCGCCAGCACGATAGCGCTGTTCCAAGTGAAGACCTTGAAGAGATGAAAGAAGAGATGACATCAATTCGTCGTCTTTTAGAGCATCAGGTTTCAGGATTGATGTGGCAAGAGGTGGAGCGTAGAGAGCCACTGCGAGCCATGTTAATCAAACGTCTTGAACGTATGGGTGTATCGTCTGATCTTGCTGACCAGCTCGCTTGTTACATCCCAGAAGACACTCCGCCAACTAAGGCATGGAAAGCTCTACTCGGACTTGTTTCAGACCAGATCCCTATTTCCAAACAAGACATCCTTAAACGCGGTGGCGTTGTTGCCCTGTTGGGACCAACCGGTGTAGGTAAAACAACGACGGTTGCTAAGCTTGCGGCACGTGCTGCGATGGAGTACGGCTCAGACAATGTTGCCTTGGTTTCAACCGATACATATCGTATCGGCGCGCACGAGCAACTGGCCATTTACGGACGAATTATGGGGTGTCCTGTAAAAGTCGCTAAAGATTCCAAAGAGTTAGCCGATGTAATATATCAGTTAAGAAATCGTCGCCTAATTCTTGTTGATACCGCCGGTATGGGCCAGCGTGACGTAAGACTATCAGAACAATTAGACACGCTGATGCATGAAAGTGGGGAGATGATCCACAGTTACCTGGTACTGCCTGCAACTGCACAGCGAAAAGTACTGCAGGAAACGATTGATCATTTCAAACGTATTCCGTTATCCGGATGCATTATGACTAAACTTGATGAGTCACTTAGTTTAGGTGAGTTTGTCAGTGTCACAGTGCAAAACTCGCTGCCAGTGGCATACATAGCGAACGGACAACGTGTACCTGAAGACATTGTTATAGCGCAGCCTAAGTATATGGTCGCTAAAGCAAATGAATTACTTGAGAAGTCGACAGATGATGAACCTCACTACTGGAATAGTGAAGCGGAGAGGTTCTAGGCGGCGGACGATTATGACGAAGAATATGATACAAGACCAAGCAAGCGGATTACGCCGCTTAACACAGCCTTCCTTAACTAAAGTTATTTCGGTAACTGGCGGTAAAGGCGGTGTTGGTAAATCAAATGTAACGTTGGGAATGGCTATCTCGATGGCTCGCCAAGGTAAGAAAGTCATGGTACTCGATGCGGACCTTGGTCTGGCAAATGTCGATGTAATGCTTGGCATTCGACCGAAAAAGAACCTTGGCCACGTTCTCGCAGGTGAGTGTGATCTGAAAGACGCGATTGTTGAAGGTCCGCATGGGATCAGAATTATTCCAGCGACTTCTGGCACACAGGCGATGACAGAGTTATCACACGCACAGCATATCGGGTTGATTCGAGCGTTTGGTAGCCTTGAAGACGAAATGGACGTGTTGCTGATTGATACGGCGGCAGGTATTTCGGACATGGTAGTGAGCTTCTCACGAGCAGCGCAAGATGTGGTTATCGTGGTTTGTGATGAGCCAACATCGATCACGGATGCTTATGCTTTAATTAAACTATTGAGCAAAGAGCATCAGGTTCAACGATTTAAAATTGTTGCAAATATGGTCAGAAGCTACCGAGAAGGCAGAGAATTGTTCGCAAAGTTGACCTTGGTCACAGAGCGATTCTTGAATGTGAGCCTTGAGCTCGTAGCATGTATTCCGTTGGATGATAAAGTTAGACAAGCAGTTAAAAAGCAAAAGATTGTTGTCGACGCATTTCCAAGATCTCCTGCGGCATTAGCAATTGGTTCATTGGCAAGTAAAGCATTAACCTGGCCAATCCCTAAAACACCGAGTGGACATCTTGAGTTTTTTGTCGAACGCTTACTAAATAGACCAGAGATGTTAGAGGAACCATTTGGTGAATAAGGCGTTGACCTATGAACAGTACGCTAATCAAAACAGCCAGCGAGCATTTTTAGAAAAATACTCAGTGTTGGTGAAGCGTATTGCTCATCACTTGCTAGGGCGATTACCTCCGAGCGTGCAGGTAGAAGACCTTATTCAAGCGGGCATGATTGGATTGCTTGAAGCCCAAAAAAACTACGATGGTAGTAAAGGGGCGAGTTTTGAAACCTATGCAGGTATTCGGATTCGTGGTGCTATGCTTGATGATATTCGCCGAGGCGATTGGGTTCCCCGTTCGGTACACAAGCATAACCGTGAGGTGAGCCAAGCGATATCTGAATTGGAAGGTCAGCTAAATCGTGATCCCAGTGATGCAGAAGTTGCACAGCACATGGGAATTAGCCTTGAGCAATACCATACAATATTAACGGATATTAACTGTTCACGTCTGGTCGGAATTGAAGATCTCGGAGTGTCGGAAGACGTTATTTCCCCAGACGATCGTGATGAAGAGAATTTACCGTTTCAAGGTGTCGCTGATGAATATTTCCGCAAGGCCTTGATAGATTCCATTAAATCTCTGCCGGAGCGAGAAGCTTTAGTACTTTCGCTTTATTACGATGAAGAGTTAAACTTAAAAGAAATCGGCGAGGTAATTGGTGTTAGCGAGTCACGCGTTAGCCAAATACTAAGCCAATCAATGCAGCGTCTACGCACAAAGTTGAGTGCCTGGACAAATAATGAGTAAAAATCACTGATCTCGAACTCAGTGGAGGCAATTTTGAATAAAAACATGAAGATCCTTATTGTTGATGATTTCTCAACAATGCGCCGTATCGTTAAGAACCTACTTCGTGATTTGGGTTTCAATAATACCCAAGAAGCGGATGACGGCTTAACGGCGTTACCTATGCTAAAAAAAGGTGAGTTCGACTTCGTCGTGACAGACTGGAATATGCCAGGTATGCAAGGTATTGACCTTCTCAAGCATATTCGAGCTGACGATGAGCTAAAACACCTGCCAGTGCTTATGATCACGGCGGAAGCAAAACGTGAGCAAATCATTGAAGCTGCTCAAGCGGGCGTTAACGGTTACATCGTTAAGCCGTTCACAGCTGCAACACTAAAAGAAAAACTAGATAAGATTTTTGAGCGTTTATAGTCAAGGAATTGACTTAGGATGCAAAAGGCCAATTCAGAATGATTTCATTAGAACAGGCAAAACAACTCGTCGAGCTATTAGAAGATGGTCAGCAACAGGAAGCCGACCTTCTTGTAAAAGACATATACCAAAATGCCTCCAATCCAATGCTACAAGAGATTGGGGAGTTGACTCGAGACTTACATGAGTCGATCAAGCATTTTAGTGTCGATGATCGTATGAGTGAGATCGCCAATGACGAAATCCCAGATGCAAGGGATCGCCTCCAATACGTCATTGACAAGACCGAAGTCGCCGCGAACAAAACAATGGACGCAGTCGATCGCTGTATGCCAATTGCAGATAACCTACATGAAGGGCTTCTGCAAGTTCGTCCTCAATGGAATGAACTCATGCATGGTCGAATTGAGCTTGCTGAATTCAAGGCACTGTGTCACCGAATCGATGATCTGCTCGGTGAAGTTGAGGGCGATAGCTCTGAGCTGAGAGGGCAGCTGACAGAGATTCTAATGGCTCAAGACTTTCAAGATCTCACCGGACAGATTATTCGTCGCGTGATTACCTTAGTCAACGAAGTCGAAGGTAGGCTAGTCGAGATTTTGACCGCATTTGGCTCTAGCCAATTAGAAGAAAGCGCTAATAACAAGAAAAAAGCATCGATTGACCCTGAGGGGCCAATCCTTAACCCTCAAGAAAGGGATGATGCAGTATCATCACAAGACGAAGTCGACGACTTACTCTCAAGTCTTGGGTTTTAGAGGTAACATATGAGCTACGATTTAGACGAAGACATTCTTCAGGACTTTTTAGTCGAAGCCGGAGAGATCCTAGAACTTCTCTCGGAGCAGTTGGTTGAACTAGAGAACAACCCTGAAGACAAAGATCTATTAAACGCCATTTTCCGTGGCTTCCATACTGTTAAAGGTGGCGCGGGCTTCCTGTCGTTGACTGAGCTTGTAGATACGTGTCACGGTGCGGAAAACGTGTTTGATATTTTGCGTAATGGCCAGCGTCAAGTAAGCGCCAGCCTTATGGACACGATGCTTAAAGCACTGGACACCGTTAATGAACAGTTTCAAGCCGTGCAAGATCGTGAGCCATTACCCCGCGCAGAACAAGACCTTCTTGATGAACTACACCGCTTAAGCAGCCCTGAGTCAGCAGACGAGGCCGTTGCCGAAGCACCTCCTGTCGTTGAAGAGCCAGTCGCCGCAGAGCCTGTTATTCCAGAGCCTGTGGTAGAAACACCAGCTGAGCAAACCAGCGTCTCTGCTGGCTCTATTGATGAAATTACCCAAGACGAATTCGAGAAGCTGCTCGATGAGCTTCATGGTTCAGGAACTGCACCAGGTGCTTCTAGCGCTGCAAGTCCTGCTCCGGCTGCACCTGCTCCAGCTGCCAGCGCAGATATGAGCGGTGATATTACCGATGATGAGTTTGAGAAGCTGCTTGATGAACTGCACGGCGTAGGTAAAGCTCCGGGAGAGAACGAAGCTGAGGCTCCGACTCCTCCTCCAGCGCCTGCTGCTCCGGCAGCACCTGCAGCAGGATCGGCTGATAGCGATTTAATGACTGATGAAGAGTTTGAGAAGTTACTCGACGACCTTCATGGCTCAGGTAAAGGCCCTTCAGTAGAAGAGCTAGAGGCTGCGACTAAACCTGCCGCAGCTAACCCGCCACCGGCTCCTGAAGCAAAACCAGCGCCAGCCCCACAACCTGCTGTGGCGACTGCTCCTAAAGAACAACCTAAGCCGCCAGCGAAGAAAGAAGCGTCTCCGCCAGCCGCTCAGGCGAAGAAACCACAAGCGGAAGCGACTGTTCGTGTTGATACCTCAACGCTTGACACCATTATGAATATGGTTGGTGAGCTGGTATTGGTTCGTAACCGACTGCTCAGCTTAGGTCTGAACAGCAATGATGAAGAAATGTCAAAAGCTGTCGCTAACCTGGACGTTGTTACTGCTGACCTTCAGGGCGCAGTAATGAAAACGCGTATGCAGCCAATCAAGAAAGTGTTTGGCCGTTTCCCTCGCGTGGTTCGAGATCTGGCTCGTAGCCTGAACAAAGACATTACGCTTGAAATGCGTGGTGAAGATACTGATCTGGATAAAAACCTCGTTGAGGCACTAGCGGATCCACTCATTCACTTAGTTCGTAACTCTGTTGACCACGGTATCGAAATGCCAGAAGCCCGTGTTGCTTCAGGTAAATCCAGAACCGGTAAAGTCATTCTTTCCGCATCTCAGGAAGGCGACCATATTGAACTGGCTATCGTTGATGATGGCGGCGGTATGGATCCAGATAAACTCCGTGGTATCGCAGTTAAACGCGGCATCATGGATGAAGATGCAGCGTCACGTCTGACAGACAAAGAGTGTTTCAACCTAATCTTTATGCCTGGTTTCTCAAGTAAAGAGCAGATTTCGGATATCTCAGGTCGTGGTGTAGGTATGGACGTTGTGAAAACTGCGATCAATACCCTTAACGGCTCGATCGATATCGACTCTGAAATGGGTAAAGGAACCAAGATTACCATCAAGGTACCTCTGACTCTGGCAATCCTACCAACTCTAATGGTTGGTGTAGCAGGGCACCCATTCGCTTTACCACTGGCAAGTGTTAATGAAATCTTCCACTTAGATCTGAGTCGCACCAACGTAGTAGATGGTCAGTTAACCATTATCGTACGTGAAAAATCGATACCACTTTTCTATCTGCAAAACTGGTTGGCACCTCGTGCTGGTCAGGTAGAACTGCGCAAAGGCCACGGCCATGTTGTGATTGTTCAGATTGGTAGTCAGCGTGTTGGTTTTGTTGTTGACACCTTGATAGGTCAAGAAGAAGTCGTGATTAAACCTCTAGATAATCTGTTGCAAGGAACGCCAGGTATGGCGGGTGCGACAATCACAAGTGATGGTCACATTGCATTGATTCTGGATGTACCTGATTTGCTTAAGCAGTATGCTGCTGCTTCTCGAATCTAATCGCGGGATATAGAAGGACAAATATGGCGATCAAAGTATTAGTAGTTGATGATTCGAGTTTCTTCCGTCGTCGAGTGAGTGAAATTATTAACTCTGAAGCGCGGTTGGAGGTCATCGATGTTGCCACTAATGGTAAGGAAGCGGTTGAAAAAGCGCTAACCATCAAGCCTGACGTCATAACGATGGACATTGAGATGCCGGTAATGGACGGCATCACCGCCGTTAGAGAAATCATGGCCAAGAGCCCTGTGCCAATCTTAATGTTCTCATCGTTGACCCATGATGGCGCGAAAGCGACTCTGGATGCTCTTGAAGCGGGTGCGTTGGACTTCTTACCGAAGAAATTTGAAGATATCGCACGTAACCGCGACGAAGCAGTCACTCTACTGCAGCAACGAGTTATTCAGATAGCCTCCAAGCGTGCTTCGATGCGTCGTGCTATTTCAAGACCAGCGCCGACACAGACAACACCGCAAACGGCAGGTCGAACGCCAACGCGTCCGACCCCAGCACCTGCTGCGCGACCATCTGTGGCAACAAGATTCAAAGCAACGGGTAAAAAATACCAGTTAACAGCCATTGGTACATCAACAGGTGGCCCGGTGGCGCTGCAGAAGATATTGACTAAGCTTCCTGCTAACTATCCTCATCCTATCGTGCTGATTCAGCACATGCCTGCGACCTTTACTGCTGCTTTTGCAAGTCGACTGAACTCATTGTGTAAGATTCAGGTTAAAGAAGCGGAAGATGGCGATGTGCTTAAGCCCGGTGTCGCTTATTTAGCTCCGGGTGGCAAGCAGATGATGATTGATGGACGCCCGGGTTCTGCCAAGTTACGAATTATCGATGGTGGCGAGCGCATGAACTACAAACCATGTGTCGACGTTACCTTTGGTAGCGCAGCTAAGATTTACTCTAACCAAGTGTTATCTATGGTACTGACGGGCATGGGAGCAGATGGTCGTGAAGGTGCACGTATGCTTAAAGGTGCCGGCGCGACGATTTGGGCTCAAGACGAAGATAGCTGTGTTGTTTATGGCATGCCACAAGCCGTTGCAAAAGCGGGTCTCTCGACAGAGGACTTACCGCTGGATCGAATTGCTGAGCGTATGTTAGTCGAAGTCGGTCTAGCATAGAGGTCATTCATGATTGTATGGAGCATAGCAAACCAAAAGGGTGGTGTTGGTAAAACAACGACAACTATCACGCTTGCTGGTTTGCTAAGTAAACAAGGCAAAAGGGTACTACTGGTAGATACCGACCCTCACGCCTCACTGACCACTTACCTTGGCTACGATTCCGATAGTGTTGCGACAAGCTTATTCGATCTGTTCCAGCTCAAAGAGTACACGGAACAGAGCGTTATGCCTCTGGTGATGAAGTCAGATATCGAAGGTATTGATCTGATCTCTGCGCACATGTCTTTAGCAACATTAGACCGGGTTATGGGTAATCGTAGCGGTATGGGGTTGATCCTTAAGCGCGCTTTACTCGCGATCAAAGGTCACTATGATTACGTGCTGATTGACTGTCCACCGATCCTTGGTGTGATGATGGTTAATGCTCTTGCTGCCAGCGACCGCATTCTGATTCCAGTGCAGACAGAGTTTCTTGCTATGAAAGGCCTGGAACGAATGGTACGTACGTTGGCAATTATGCAGAAGTCGCGTAATAAGTCGTTTAACGTCACCATAGTTCCGACTATGTATGACAAACGCACGCGAGCGTCGCTACAGACGTTACAGCAACTAAAGAAAGATTACCCAAGTCAGGTTTGGTCGTCTGCGGTGCCAATTGATACCAAGTTCAGAGATGCTAGCTTGAAACACTTACCTGTATCGCATTTCGCGTCAGGTAGCCGTGGAGTATTTGCTTACAAGCAGTTGCTGATTTATTTAGAGAGGTTGGCTATCGATGACTAACCACTCATCGCTTTCAAGCGAACAGGCGCTAGATGATTACTTCTCTGCTCTACTTGAAGAGGGCATTGATGGCGATGAACAAGAACTGGAAGTTCAGGAAGCGGCTTTGTCTGTTGTACCAGACCAAGAGCCCGAGCTTGAGTCGCTAGAGCTTGAACCTTTAGTTCAGTCGGTAGATGAAAAAAGCTACTACCAATTTCCAACTGAAGAGATTGAAGTACCAAAGCTAGACGACGTAGAGCGTCTGCTTAAACAACTGGAGTCGACCAACCCTGTTGCTGAGTTAGAGCTCGAAGAGGTGATGGAGCAGAATACGGCGAACATCGCTCAGGTTCAAACTAAGCCACAGGTTGAAGAAATTCAGGAATGGGATGTTGAAGAGCCTGCGGTAGAGGTCGTTACTGAACCAGAGGTTGTTGCTGAACAAGTTATCGAGCTCCCTGAAGTAGAAATTGTCGAGCCGCAAGTTGAAATCGAACAACCTCAGGTTGATGTTGAGGTAGAGATTGCGGTAGAGGCTGAACCTGAGTTAGAGACTCAGGCTGGCGACAGCGGAATCGGAGTCTGGCAATCAACTCAGCGTGAAACTGATTTTCAGGTGCTCTACTTTGATGTCAATGGTGTGACCTTTGCTGTTCCCCTTGATGAGCTGGGTGGCATTCACCGCATTGCTGAGATGAATCACCTTATTGGTCGCCCGGACTGGTATTTGGGGTTACAGACCAGTCGTGAAGCTCAGCTAGATGTTGTCGACACAGCAAAATGGGTGATGGCTGAAAAGCTGCTCGACGATAGTTACAAAGAGAATTACCAGTACATTGTAATGCTCGGTGAAAGTATGTGGGGGCTTGCCTCAACAGAGCTTAAAGGTACTGAGTCACTCAACCCAAATATGGTTCGCTGGCGAGAAACAGCAGGCAAACGCCCTTGGCTCGCTGGGATGGTTACAGAAAAAATGTGTGCTTTGATCCACGTTGAAGCATTGATAGCTATGCTTAATGCAGGGCTTGATGTCAAAGCACTAGATAGTTAGAACATTTATGCCGATTTAGGCTTAGAGAGGATAAGGTATGTCTCAAACTAATGAAGTAGAAGTAAGAAAAGAGCAGTCTAACGACGAAGTGCTTCAGTGGGTGACGTTCCAGCTAGAAGAAGAAACCTACGGCATCAATGTAATGCAGGTTCGTGAAGTACTGCGTTACACTGAAATCGCGCCAGTACCAGGTGCACCTGATTACGTGCTAGGTATTATTAATCTACGTGGTAACGTTGTTACGGTTATCGATACCCGCTCACGCTTTGGTCTGATGGAAGGTGAGATCACAGATAATACGCGTATCATCGTGATCGAATCAGAGCACCAGGTGATTGGTATTCTGGTTGATAGCGTAGCTGAAGTGGTATACCTACGTTCATCTGAAATTGATACTACGCCAAGCGTTGGTACTGATGAAAGTGCTAAGTTCATCCAAGGTGTAAGCAACCGTGATGGTAAGCTACTTATCCTGGTTGACCTGAACAAGCTACTGACAGATGAAGAATGGGATGAGATGGCTCACCTATAATGGACACTAGTTGGATGACCAGTGCTCCGGTGGTTGCCGGAGCTTTAGCCTTAGTTCTATTAATATTAGGCTTAGTGTTATTACGACTAAAGCGTGGACAAACACGCTCGTCTGAGCATCTTCGTCAACAGAATCGCCATTTAGATAAAGAGCTGCAGAAAACCAATAAACAGTTGCTCGAAGTCCGATCGGTAGTGGTTGGTCTGGGGCAGCGAGTCAGTGAGCAGCAAGATATCATTCAGCACTTGAATGAACGTATTACCGAATTAGAGCAGGCTGATAACGATGGCCGTCTCTATTCCAGAGCGAGTAAAATGGTTCAACTGGGTGCTGACGTCAACGAACTGATTGAAGAGTGCGAACTGCCTAAAGCTGAAGCAGAGCTCATGATGTCACTGCAAAACAAGATAGCGGGTAAGGAAAAAATCCCACCGCTTGAGAGTAGTCCAGAGAGACAAAAGCTCGCAGCCAGAAAGCGCAGTGGCAGACGATAGACCAAAGATTAAAGTGCCTAAGGGCACTTTTTTTATGTCTGCTTGTAATCAATTAGTGGTATTTACTAAGAGTTATGCTTAATTATTAACAGATTCTTACTTAGTTTCGTGATTCGTATAGGTCTAATTCTGTTTTGACACGAAAAGGGTGTGGTAAGATACACCCTCGTAGTTTACCTAGTGATCCCCCAAATGTTAGAAGTATCTCAATTGACAGCGATAAGAGATGAAAGAATTCTCTTCGAATCATTGTCTTTTACTATTAATTCCGGTGAGTTAGTTCAAGTTGAAGGAAGAAATGGTACTGGCAAAACGACGCTGCTTCGTATTATTACCGGACTTGGCGATCGCGATAACGGTAGCATCAGCTGGAACGGCGAAAACATCGAGTCGAGCCGGGACTTATTTCATCAAGATTTGTTGTTTCTGGGTCACCAGACGGGGGTGAAGCGAGAACTGACTGCTTATGAGAATCTACGTTTCTATTTAAGTATTCATTCACGCAAGCCAGTTGATAAAAACACGATTTATAACGCTTTAACAAAAGTAGGCCTGGCTGGACGCGAAGACGTGCCTGTGGGACAACTATCTGCCGGCCAACAAAGACGTGTGGCATTAGCGAGATTATGGTTAAGCGATCACAAACTGTGGATCTTGGATGAACCTCTCACTGCAATTGACAAGCAGGGGGTTAAAGTCCTTGAGTCGCTGTTTTTGCAACATGCTGAAAGTGGCGGCATTGTTATGCTTACTACGCACCAGGACATGTTTGCTGACAACCCAAAACTTAGAAAAATTAAACTGGGTGATTAACCATGTTTGGCACCATAAATAGTATTATCAGACGCGAACTTCTCATCGCTTTCCGCCGACAAGCGGACATCTTTAACCCTTTGTGGTTCTTTATTATCGTCATTACCCTGTTTCCACTTAGCATTGGTCCAGAGCCTAACCTGCTTGCGCGGATTGCTGCAGGTATTGTGTGGGTCGCAGCACTGCTTTCAGCCCTATTATCACTAGAGCGTCTGTTCCGCGACGACTTTCAGGATGGCGCATTGGAACAAATGATGCTTATGCCTGTCCCACTACCTATAGTGGTGATTTCAAAAGTTATTGCTCACTGGTTGCTAACCGGACTGCCGCTGATTTTAATCAGCCCACTTCTGTCTGTTCTGTTGTCTCTCGACTTTAATACGTGGCTCGCGGTTGTGTTGACTTTGCTAGTTGGTACACCAACGTTAAGTTTCATTGGTGCAATTGGTGTAGCGTTAACGGTCGGGTTACAAAAAGGAGGGGTTTTGTTGAGCCTGTTGGTTCTTCCTCTCTATATTCCGATTCTGATATTTGCGACATCAGCGATTGATGCTGCTTCGCTGGGTATGGCGTATAACGGCCAGCTGGCGATACTGGGTGCGATGTTTATGGGGGCAATGACACTAACGCCTTTCGCAATCAGCGCAGCGCTGAGAGTAAGTGTGAATTAGATGATTTCGATCAAGCACGAATTTTTCCCTTTATATAAATTACAAAACTAATAATTGTTTAACAAAAAAGTTAAACAAACCTGAAGTAAGAGTGAGAACAACGATGTGGAAATGGCTCCATCCTTATGCCAAGCCTGAATCAGCTTACCAGTTATGCGGTAAGCTCCTGCCATGGTTCTCCATACTAGCACTGCTATGTCTATCTATCGGTACTGTATGGGGTCTTGCCTACGCACCTTCTGATTATCAACAAGGTGATAGTTTCAGAATCATCTATATCCATGTTCCGGCAGCGATTTGGTCAATGGGTGTCTACATGTCGATGGCAATTGCTGCCTTTATCGGTATCGTATGGCAGATCCGTTTATCTGATATGGCCGCATCTGCGATGGCGCCTATCGGAGCGGTCTACACCTTTATTGCACTATTGACTGGCGCGATTTGGGGTAAGCCTATGTGGGGCACTTGGTGGGTATGGGATGCTCGACTAACGGCAGAGCTTATCCTGCTATTTTTGTACTTGGGTGTTATTGCTCTTTACCACGCGTTTGACGACCAAAAAACGGCGGCTAAAGCTGCTGGTATTCTGGCGATTGTCGGTGTGGTTAACCTTCCAATTATTCACTTCTCTGTTGAGTGGTGGAACACGCTTCACCAAGGCGCGACAATTACTAAATTTGAAAAACCGTCGATCTCTAACGATATGCTTTGGCCATTACTGTTAAACATCTTCGGCTTTGCCTTCTTCTTTGGCTCACTCACTATGATCCGTTTGCGTAACGAAATCATAAATAAAGAGAGCCATCGCCCTTGGGTAGTGAAGCTGGCAGCAGATAAATCTCAGAGAGGGAGTTAAACATGCATTTTGAATCTTTGAGTGACTTCTTTGCTATGGGTGGCTACGCAGGATATGTGTGGACAGCATTCGGCATAACTTTCGGCTCTATGCTGGTGTTACTGCTGGTGAGTGTACGTCGCGGTCGTGCACTGTTAAATGAAGTTCAAGCAAAAGTGGATAGACAAGCTCGTATTGATGCAGCTAAAAATTTGGAGAACACACTATGAACCCAAGACGTAAAAAGAGACTCGGCATTGTTGTCGCGATCTTTTTTGGTATCAGTGCAACCATAGGTTTGATGCTGTATGCACTTAACCAGAATATGGACCTTTTCTACACTCCAACTGAACTGGTTAACGGTAAACCTGACGGCACCAAACCGGAAGTAGGCCAACGTCTACGTATTGGTGGAATGGTTGTTGTAGGTTCTGTTAAACGTGACTCTGAATCACTGCGTGTCTCTTTTGACCTCCACGATGTCGGTCCTACAGTAACGATTCTATACGATGGCATCCTGCCAGATCTGTTCCGTGAAGGGCAGGGGATTGTTGCACAGGGCGTCCTAAAAGATGCTACTACGGTTGAAGCGTTCGAAGTATTAGCTAAACACGATGAAGAGTACATGCCGCCAGAAATTGCAGAAGCAATGAAGAAAACGCATGAGCCACTTCAATACACTGAACAACAGAAACAAGGAAGCGATCAATGATTGCTGAAATTGGTCATTTTGCCTTAATCGTCTCATTGGCATTAGCAGTCTTGCTAAGCATTTTGCCACTGGTTGGGGCATCTCGTAACAACACACTATTAATGAACAGCGCCAGACCTCTCTCTTGGGGTATGTTCCTGCTGTTGTTTGTCTCATTCGCAGTCTTGCTTTGGGCTTTCTACACTAACGACTTTACCCTCAACTATGTTGCCAGCAACTCAAACAGCCAACTACCTTGGTACTACCGTTTAACCGCGGTTTGGGGTGCACACGAAGGCTCACTATTGCTTTGGGTATTAATTCAGGCCGGTTGGACCGTTGCAGTTGCATCATTCAGCCGTGGTATGCCTCAAGAGTCAGTTGCTCGAGTGTTGGCAGTGATGGGTATGATCACAGTGGGTTTCCTACTGTTTATCATTCTTACTTCTAACCCATTCTTGCGTACGCTGCCATTCTTCCCTGTTGATGGTCGTGATTTGAACCCACTTCTTCAGGATCCGGGTCTTATCATTCACCCACCAATGCTTTACATGGGCTACGTTGGTTTCTCGGTAGCGTTCTCGTTTGCGATTGCATCGCTAATGACAGGTCGTCTTGATACCGCTTGGGCTCGTTGGTCTCGTCCTTGGACGACAGCCGCTTGGTTGTTCCTGACACTTGGTATCGCACTAGGTTCTTGGTGGGCTTACTACGAACTTGGCTGGGGTGGCTGGTGGTTCTGGGATCCAGTAGAAAATGCCTCATTTATGCCATGGCTAGCAGGTACTGCACTCATGCACTCACTAGCGGTGACAGAGAAGCGCGGTACATTCAAAGCATGGACAGTGTTACTTGCGATTTCTGCATTCTCACTAAGTCTGCTAGGTACGTTCCTGGTTCGTTCAGGCATTCTGGTTTCAGTGCATGCCTTTGCGTCTGACCCATCGCGCGGTATGTTTATTCTTGGCTTCCTGGTCTTTGTTATCGGCGGCTCTCTACTGCTGTTTGCTGTTAAAGGCGCATCTGTACGAGTTCGTGGTAACTTTGAACTTGTCTCACGTGAAAACGCATTACTAGCAAATAACGTACTACTCATCGCAGCACTGGTTGTGGTACTGGTTGGTACGCTACTACCGCTTGTTCACAAGCAAATTGGTCTGGGCTCAGTATCAATTGGTGCACCATTCTTCGACATGCTGTTTGCATGGCTCATGATTCCGTTTGCCTTCCTGCTAGGTATCGGTCCTCTGATCCGTTGGAAGCGTGACAATTTGTCTGGATTAGTAAAACCAATGGCAGTGTCGGGTGTGGTATCGCTTGTACTTGCGGCAGTCTTTGTCTTGCTGCTATCAGACCACTTCCTGTTTATGGCTTACCTGGGTTGGGTAATGTCGCTGTGGATCTTATGTCTTCACGGTTTTGAGTTGTACCAACGTGCGACTCACCGCCATCCGTTTATGGAAGGTGTTAAGAAGCTTCAGCGTAGTCACTGGGCAATGATGTTAGGCCACGTTGGTCTTGCGGTGACGGTTATTGGTATTGCGATGGTGCAGAACTACAGCATTGAACGCGATGTACGTTTAGCCCCAGGCGAGCACTTCGAGATTCAAGGTTACGATTTTTACTTTGAAGGTCTGCGCGATAAAGATGGCCCTAACTACGACGGATACATTGCGGATTTTGAAATCACGCTTGATGGTAAATACATCAACACATTGCATGCAGAGAAGCGCTTCTACACCACTGCTCGTTCTATGATGACGGAAGCGGCGATTGACCGCGGTATTACCCGTGACCTATACATTGCGATGGGTGAACGTTTAGACGACAACAAATCTTGGGCTGTACGTATTTACTACAAACCGTTCGTTCGTTGGATTTGGGCTGGTTCGTTGCTAATGGCTCTGGGTGGTGCGATTGCGATCAGCGATAAGCGTTACCGCTTCAGAAAGAGCGCGAAGAAGCAGGAGGCATAATGAATAAGAAATTTCTGTTTATTCCCCTAGTGGCGTTTTTGGGCTTGGTGGCGGTATTTGCCACCCAGCTGGTAAAAAACCAACATGGTGATGACCCGACGAAACTGGAATCAGTACTCGTTGGTAAAGAGGTACCTAAGTTCAAGCTAGAAGACTTAGCTGAGCCGGGTAAGCTTTATGATCAGGCTATCTTTAAGGGCGAACCGCTGCTGCTAAACGTATGGGCGACTTGGTGTCCGACTTGTTATGCAGAGCACCAGTACCTTAATGAACTGGCATCGCAAGGTGTTAAGATCATTGGTATGAACTACAAAGACGACCGTGAAAAAGCCGTTGGCTGGCTAAACGATCTGGGTAACCCTTACCTGATTAGCCTGTTTGATGGCAACGGTATGTTAGGTCTTGACCTTGGTGTTTATGGTGCACCTGAAACATTCCTTATCGATGCGAACGGCATCATTCGCTACCGTCATGTTGGCGATGTGAATACGCGTAACTGGAATGAAAAGCTAAAGCCAATGTATGAAGAGATGTTGGCGGAGGCGAAGCAATGAAAAAGTGGATTATCGCTCTAGCTACCAGTCTGCTGTTGGTAGTGACAGCTCATGCTGCGATTGAAGTGTACGAATTTGAAACTCTGGAACAGGAACAACAGTTTAAAGAGCTTGGTAACACGCTACGCTGTCCTAAGTGTCAAAACAACACCATTGCCGATTCTAACGCCGAACTGGCTGTAGATTTACGTCATAAAGTTTATGAAATGACCAAAGAAGGTAAATCTAAACAGGACATCATTGACTACATGATTGCTCGTTACGGCAACTTCGTTACCTATAATCCGCCATTTACGATTGCGACTTCAATCCTATGGCTTGGGCCGATCGCAGTGGTGCTATTTGGTTTTGGCTTTATTCTGATTCGAAGCCGTAAAACGAAAGCAAAATCTGGTGCTGAAAAGCAGCAGTGGGATGCGGATAAAGAAGCGCGCCTTAAAGCGCTGCTTAACGAAAAGAATGATGGAGACAAGCAGTAATGACACTATTTTGGATAGCTTCAGTCATTCTTATTGCAATCGCTATTGTGATGATTGCACTGCCTTTTATTAAGAAGAAGACCAACAACGATGCAGAGCTTCGAGATGAGCTCAACAAAGCGTTCTACAAAGACCGTCTTGAAGAGTTGGAAGAAGAAACCGATGAAGGTCTGGTAGATAATCAACAAGACCTTATTGACGACCTTAAGCAGTCGCTTCTTGATGATATTCCGGCAGACAACAACAAACAGCAAGAGAGTAACACCTCAGCACTGGCAGTGATTGTTCCTTCAGCGCTACTTGTGATCGGCCTTTCGTACGGTCTCTACTTTAAGTTCGGTGCATCTGATGATGTGACGCAATGGCAGCAAGTTAGTGCTAACTTACCCGCATTGTCTAAAAAGCTAATGTCACCAGAAGGTGCGGCATTAAGCGACGATGAAATGGCGGACCTAACGCTTGCTCTGCGTACCCGACTGCATTACCAACCTGACGATTCAACGGGCTGGTTACTGCTAGGTCGTATCGCGCTGGCTAATCGAGATATCGATACCGCTATCGGTTCGATGAAAAAAGCGTACAACCTAGAGCCAGAAAACACGGATGTGATGTTGGGCTACGCACAGGCATTGATGCTTTCTCAGGACGATGTGGATCAGGATAAAGCACGCAAGATCTTAGGTAAGCTGGTTCAGCAGGACTATGTTGATCTGCGAGTATTCTCACTGCTGGCTTTTGATGCGTTT
The DNA here is from genome assembly GCF_000189255.1 of Vibrio brasiliensis LMG 20546. GTDB lineage: Bacteria > Pseudomonadota > Gammaproteobacteria > Enterobacterales > Vibrionaceae > Vibrio > Vibrio brasiliensis. Next base: position 42,958 of record NZ_AEVS01000070.1, read on the forward strand.
GAGCGTAAAGACTTCCCTGCAGCGGTTCGTTACTGGAGCATCATGCAACAGATGATTGGCCCTGAAGATAGTCGCTACGAGATGTTAAGCCGCAGTATTGAGAATGCGCAAAAACAGATGGGTCAGCAAGTAGGCACTGGCAAATCCGTTGCGGTAAGCATTTCTTTGGGTGAACAGGTTAATGCTGACCCTAACTCGTCACTGATTGTGTCTGTTCACACAGCAGATGGTTCACCTATGCCAGTAGCGGCAGCGCGCTACCCATTAGGTACCTTCCCTAGAACGGTTGTTCTGGATGATGGTAACAGTATGCTTCAGGACAGAAAGCTCTCTTCACTTGAGTCTTTGATGGTTCGTGTCCGTATTGATAGTGATGGAAACGTAGCAACCAAACAAGGGGACTGGTTTGGTGAGAGCGAAGCCGTTAAAATGGGCGAACCAGTTGAAGTTATGATTAATAATCAGTATTAATAGCTACAGATTATCGATCAAGTAGGCCGGTGTATTCACCGGCCTTTTTTATGGAAATAATAATAATGAAGAGTATTAACTCACGGCTAGGGATATTGCTCGTCGCAGTGTTGGCACTGTCTGGCTGTGCGAGTGCACCTCCAGATGAGGAAGCAGGTCTGAATCAGCAACAAGTTTATGATCCTATTGAAGGTTTTAACCGTTCAATGTGGACCATTAACTATGATTATTTAGATCCTTATTTCGTTCGCCCGGTGTCATTAGCTTACGTCAACTATGTACCAGTACCGATTCGTAGTGGTATCAGCAACTTTTTAGGTAACCTCGACGAACCCTCCAGCATGATAAACAACCTGTTGATGGGTAATGGCAGTAAGGCGCTTGACCACTTTAATCGCTTCTGGATTAACACCACGTTTGGTTTAGCGGGTTTAATCGATATCGCATCAGAGGCGGGTATCACTGACCATAATGAAAAAGCGTTCAGTGACGCCGTCGGCCACTATGGGGTAGGCAATGGTCCTTACGTGATGGTGCCGGGTTATGGTCCCTGGACAGTGCGTGAAGCAACCGATGTTGTCGATGGTATGTATGTGCCTCTGTCCTTCCTTAATATTTGGGCAGGGTTAGGCAAGTGGGCGCTTGAAGGGATGGAAACGCGTGCAGCGTTAGTCAATCAAGAGGCACTACTAGATAACTCTCCAGATCCGTATGCATTGACCCGCGATGTTTATATTCAGCGTCAGGACTTTAAAGCAGAGATCGTCACAGAAGATTACGACGAAGATGAAGAAGCTTATTTAGATGAGTATCTGGAAGAGTTTTAAACACTATCTCGTTACACAATAAACAAAGGGCTCGGTCAATGACCAAGCCCTTTTGGTATTTACAGTAAACTCTGCAAATTAGAATGTGTAGTTAGCTTGTACACCGATTAGCCAGATGCTGCCAGTAACTTCGCCTTCGAAGCTACCGCCGACTGCATCTGCAGCTGGGTCGGACTCTTGCATGCTTGCGTCTTTTGCAAAGATGTAAGTAAAGCCTGCGTCGAAGCTAAGTTGTTCTGACCATTGGTAACCTGCACCAAGGCTTAACCATAGGCGATCTGTTTCTGGAATAGTTGCAGTGCGATGTTCTTCGCTAACGGCTGATTCATCATATGCGATACCAGTACGAAGAGTTAGCTGTGAATCAACTTGGTAAGTCGCACCAACAGCGTAGCGGAAGTTATCCTCCCAGTTTTCTTCCTTAATAGTGTTTGAAGCCTCGCCTGGGAAGTCTGCAACTAGTTTTTCGAAGCTGCTCCAGTCTGTCCAGTTAATGCTAGTGTGAATTGCTAAGGCATCGTTCACTTGGTGGAATGCGGCTAGTTCAGCTGTAGCTGGAAGGGCAAGGTTCATCGAGCCTGGTTTGTAGTTTGAACCAAAACCAAGACCTTTAGCGTAACCTTCAAGTGTTAGGTCAACTTCAGACTTGTAAGTAAAGCCTAGACGACTACTTTCATTAACTTGCCAAACAGTACCTGCTTGCCATGCCCATGCACTATCTTCGCCTTCCATGTATTTGAGTGTAAGGCCATCAGCAGGTGCAGCTTGAGGTGGAGTAATGGCGCCGAAGCTTCCTTCCGCATCAATATAGCGTAGGCCCGCACCAATGCTTAGTGATTCAGTTAACTGATACGCAGCATTTAGGTTTGCTTCTATTGAGTAAACACTTGCCTCGTTTCCATGGTTAGCACCCGCAAAGTCAGTACCTAAGTTAGTTTCCATACCGTAGTTAGTGCCCAGAGCAAAGCCTAGAGCAAACTTATCGTTGTATTTGTGAGAAACATAGAAATTTGGAATTACGGCATCATGAGCGAAATCAGATGAACTCGTTGGAATTGCACCAGCACTTGTACCGCTGATGTCGACATTTGGGTCAACATAGATAGCGCCCACAGAAATCTGAGTACCTTCCAGGTAAGTCAGCATTGCTGGGTTGCGCCATTGTGCACTTGCATTATCTGCCATAGCTGCTTCACCAGCGTACGCACGACCAAGGCCTGTTGCTGAGTATTCTGCTAGCTGGAAGCCCGCTGCGTTTACTGCCGCTGATGTTGATAATAGGCTACCCGCCACTGCGATAGATAGGAGAGTCTTATTCATTTTCATTGTAATGTTCGCTGAGTTGATTTTATTTCAGTCGGGCGATCATAGAGTTAGAGCTAATACTTTAAAAATTAAAAACATTGTACAGAGGGTTTTTGAAGTAATATATCGCACATTTCAAATCGATAGATAAAAACACTGGATGTTAAGTGCTTGTTTACAAAATTCAGCGAACACTTGTGTTGTAGACAAACGTTTTTCGGGTACAGGTGTAAGCTTAAATCGTGAAGCTGTAGGAACTACTGCAGTGGTGAGAGTGGGTTAGGGGCAATAAAAAGGGCCAGTAGATACTGACCCTTGATAATAGTGCGTTAGCTTAAATTAGAATTTATGTGTGTACTGAACACCGAACAGCATTGCTGTTGCTTTAGTTGTTGTATCAAGTACTAGTAGGCCGTCGCTTAGAGTATCTTGTACTTTCTTCTCTTCACCCACTAGGTAAGTAAAGCCCACATCAATCGCCTGATCTTGGTTGAAGTGGTAAGTCGCACCAGCAGAGAACCATTGGCGGTCAGAATCAGGTACTGATACTGATGTGATTTCATCTTGTACGCCTTCATCAAACATGTAGCCTACACGCGCTTCCCAGTTTTCGTTGATGTAGTAAGTACCACCGATTGAGTAATGGAAGGTATCTTTCCACTTGTACTCTTTGATTTCAGTACCTTCAGTCGTTACTAGACGGTCAAATGCGCTCCAACCAATCCATTGAACGCTGTAGTGAACCGCGAATGGAGTTTCATTGATACGGTGGTAACCAGAAAACTCTAGCATGTCTGGTAGTGGGATCTTAAGATCGCCAATGTTTGAATCACCTTGGTAAGAAACAGTACCACCGACTTCTTTTTCTGGGCTGTAATGGTAGCTAAGGCCAAAACGGTTGTTTTCATCTAGTTCGAAAACAGTGCCTACGTTAAAACCAAATGCCCAACCATCTGCATCAATGTTTACCAGATCATCAGTCAACGGAAGAGTTGGTACGATAGAAGAAGTGCCTGGAGATTGACGCTTAAGTTCACCTTCACCATAGATGATATCTAGACCACCACCAACGCTCCATTGTTCATTGATGCGGTATGAGCCTGCTAGTAGGAAGTTCATTGTGGTAACGTTTGTTACACCACCAAAGGCATCTGCGCCTGGTGTCACAACGGCACCACCAAGATGGCTAACATTCGAACCTGCACCCCAGCTACTATCAAATTCGTTGGTAGTACCGAAGTTAGAATACAAACCTAATCCCACAGCAAATTTTTCGTTGACAGGGTGAACTAAGTAAAGATTAGGAATCACAGATGTAGCATCGTTTGTTGTGTCTTCAACGCTTGATTGCGCGTCGGTACCACCGATTGCTGAACCATTTGTAGTAAAAGTGGAGTCTTTTACTTCTACTTCTGAATCAATAACGTTAAAACCTACTGAAACTTCAGTACGGTCAAATAGAGACATAGCAGCAGCGTTGCGTGACATAACAGAAGCGTTATCAGCAATTACTGCGTCACCTGCAAATGCACGGCCTAAGCCAGTTGCAGATTGTGAGTTAAGTTGGAAGCCTGCAGCGAGAGCGTGTTGCGAAGCTAGAGTTGCGGTTGTGATAGTCACTGCTAAAAGTGATTTTTTAAACAGACGCGTCTTGTTCATTTTTGCTTTTCCTTTTTGGTTCGTCTCTAAGTGGACGATATAATTTGAGCAAAAGCTCAGTGGTGGCTGATACTAGACCCAAGTATATGATATAGAAATCCGACCATTGGGTACTTTGGCAATAAAATTGCGTAAATGACGTATATCTGGCAGGAAAATGCTGACAAAAGCATCTTTTTAGAGTTATGACTCTAGTTTTATGCTAAAAAAATGGCCTGGACGAGTTGCCCAAGCCATGACGTGTGTCACAAATTGTTACTGGTTTGTTAAATTTGTGGTTTGATGATTTTTGATACGCTTTCAGCGATTTTAGCCACGTTTTCACCCTCTTCACCGACAAGGATTAAACTGGTATTTCCCATAGGTTCAACAATACCCGTCATGCCATCCTCTTCGAAGTTGACCGCTTTGTCAGACGCAATGCCGGTTAAGAACAGTGTTACCTTGCCTTTTTCGCCCTGAAAGACCATGTGCATCGCGTTAGATTTACCAAAGCCACAGTGGTTAAGGTAATAGACGTGATACGGGAAGGTCTCAGACAACTGATGCTCAAAAGGCATCATCTTAGCGTTGATTTGTGCTGACTCTACCTGTTCATCAAGATGTGCGACAAACGGCTTTTCATCAACGACATGCTTCATTGCAGTACTGGCTAAGCTTGCTTGTGCCGGCGATACGACTAAGTTACCCCAGTTTAGTTGTCCAACCAGAATACCTGCGACAAAGGCAACCGAAGCAGCCATCGCCATCGCTTTACGGGCGAAGTTAGGGCGAACAACATTGTTTTCAACCGATGATGTTTGATTGAACAGGATTCGATCAGCGAGATCATCAGGTACATCGACAGACATCGCTTTGGCAATGCGCTTGTCGAGATCGAGGATCTCATCTGCAAACTGACTATTCTGCTCGTTTGCCGAAATCGCAGCATTGATGTCTTCATCCCGATGTTTAGGATCGGACATAATGCGTCTACGGAATTCGAGTTCATCCATTTTGCTGCCCCCTGTGTGTATTATCTGAATCTAACATCTCTTTCAGTTGATTACGTGCTCTGAATAGGCGTGTCATAACGGTATTTTTATTCAGACCGAGAATGTCACCTATCTCTTCACCACTAAATCCACCTACAACCTGAAGAAAGAGTGGTTCGCGGTACTCTTCTTCCAGCTTCATGATCTGAGCTTGTACCCACTGGGTCTGGTGATGCGGGTCATCGGAGACTTTTGCATCATTACCATGGTCGTCGATATCAACCAGATCAAATTGCTTGCGTTCGAAGCGGCGGGCGTTTTCTCGTCTCAAAATAGTAATGAGCCAAGATTTCGCGGCTTTTTCATCTTGCAGGCTATCAAGTGACTTCCAGGCTCTTAAGCAGGTTTCCTGTACCAAATCTTCCGAAATGGTGGGATCTTTACACAACCAATATGCGTATCGATACAAGTCACGGTGATAGGCTCTTACAAGAGCTTCATATTTTCTTTGCTTGTCCATATCCGAGTTGACCGGATCGTTGGACTTTTTCTTTCCAAAAAAGCGAATAATTGACACATGTGCCTCCCTCGTTGCCATGTGATTTCTTATTTTTCTTAGATTGGCTCCACAACCCATCTATGGTAACTGACTGTGATTTCAACAGTATGTGGTGCGTTTTAACCTATTCACAGTCGGTTTCGTCGTGACCTCACAATTATATTGAGAGATATATAAGTCATGCGACATAGAAATCGAACTAAAATTGATCTACTTCAAAATCTAGCTAACTCTAACGGTTATAGTAACACCTGTCATCTAGTCGATGTTTACATCGACAAGTTGAGCAAGATGACACTTCCTTTTGAAGGCTGACTTTACTTTCTCCTAATCAGGAAACTGATTATTTCAATTGGCGTAAGTTAATTGCTTTATATATTCCAACCACACAGTTTTGTGTGGTTTTTTTTTGCCTCCAAACCTAGCTAATCCGGCCTTGTCCGATAAATTTCACTTCCTTCTGACGTCTTGTCCTACCTAAGCTGTATTAATTATTGCACCTAACCCGTGGCTAATGTGGAATCTGGCTTAAGTCACGTTTATTCAAACGAGCGTTTGATTGAATTAACAATCTCGTTACAATGATTCTGGTCAGACCTCTATCTATTAAGGAGCAACAATGGGCAAGCAGGAAGTGAAAACTCGCTCAGGAGAACGCGTGGCGATTGTCGCAGGATTGCGAACGCCTTTTGCGCGTCAAAGTACAGAATTTAGTCAGGTTCCAGCAGTGGATCTGGGCAAAATGGTGGTGAGTGACATGCTTGCTCGCACTGAAATCGATCCGAAACTGATCGAGCAAGTCGTATTTGGTCAAGTAGTACAAATGCCTGAAGCACCGAACATTGCTCGTGAAATCGTATTGGGCACTGGTATGCACATCAATACTGATGCTTACAGTGTGACTCGCGCTTGTGCGACAAGTTTTCAATCAGCAGTTAACGTTGCTGAGAGCATTATGGCTGGTACGATCGACGTAGGTATTGCTGGCGGTGCAGACTCTTCATCTGTATTACCGATTGGCGTGTCGAAAAAGCTTGCTGCCAATCTGCTTGCTTTAAGTAAGACCAAGACACTAAGTCAGAAACTAAAAATCCTTAAAACACTTTCATTTAAAGACCTGATGCCAGTACCACCAGCTGTTGCGGAGTATTCTACAGGCCTGTCGATGGGGCAGACCGCAGAGCAGATGGCGAAATCTCACGGCATTACTCGTCAGGCGCAGGATGAACTGGCTCATCGTTCGCATACGTTAGCGGCTCAAGCGTGGGCCGACGGTAAGATTGCGGGTGAAGTAATGACGGCTTTCCCTGAACCTTATAAAAAATGGATCGATAAAGATAACAACATCCGCCAAGACTCGACCATTGAAGGTTATGCAAAACTTCGCCCTGCGTTTGACCGTCAGTACGGTAGCGTTACGGCTGCAAACAGTACTCCTCTAACAGATGGTGCTGCGGCGATTATGCTAATGCGTGAAGGCAAAGCGAAAGAGCTCGGCCTTGACATCATGGGTTACATTCGCTCATACGCTTTCTCTGCAATCGGCGTAGAGAGTGATATGTTGATGGGACCTTCCTACGCAACACCAATGGCGCTCGACCGAGCTGGAATCGAGCTTTCCGATCTTACTTTGATTGATATGCATGAAGCGTTTGCTGCTCAGGCTTTGTCAAATGTGAAGATGTTTGCGAGTGACAAGTTTGCCCAAGAGAAGTTGGGCCGCTCGAAAGCGATCGGTGAGATTGATATGGATAAGTTTAACGTGCTAGGTGGTTCTATTGCCTACGGTCACCCGTTTGCCGCAACTGGCGCACGTATGATTACTCAAACGCTAAGAGAGCTGCAGCGTCGTGGCGGCGGTCTGGCTCTTAACACAGCTTGTGCGGCTGGTGGTTTGGGCGCGGCAATGGTATTGGAGGTAGAATAATGAGTGAACAAACCGCATTTAACTTATCAATCGACGAGCAAAATATCGCTTGGTTAGCCATCGACGTTGTTGGCGAAAAGATGAATACACTGCAAGCAGCTTTCGCTGAAGAGATGGAAGCTATCTTTGTTCAGCTTGCTGAAAAGCAGTCTTCGCTTAAAGGTCTTATTGTTCACTCGCTAAAACCAGACAACTTTATTGCCGGCGCTGATGTACGCATGCTTGATGCTTGCACCAGTGCAAGTGAAGCACAGGCTTTGGCAGAGAAAGGTCAGCAGATGTTTCAGCAGCTTTCGGATCTCCCTTATCCGGTAGTTGCAGCGATCCACGGCCCTTGTTTAGGTGGTGGTCTGGAGCTGGCTCTGGCATGTGACTATCGCGTTTGTAGTGACTCTGATAAGACTCGTCTAGGTCTGCCTGAAGTTCAGCTAGGTCTGCTACCGGGTTCTGGTGGTACGCAACGTTTACCACGTTTGATTGGCCTATTACCGTCATTGGATTTAATTCTGACTGGTAAGCAGCTGCGCGCTAAAAAAGCCAAGAAGTTGGGTGTTGCTGACGCAGTGGTTCCACAGACAGTGTTACTGGAAGTGGCGAAAAGCTTTGTTGAAAAACACACAGGTAAGAGCAAAGCAAAACGCAAAGCTTCGACTAAAGAGAAGCTGATCGCTAACACCGGTCTTGGACGCAAAGTGATTTTCGATCAGGCTGCGAAAAAGACTCGCGAGAAGACACGCGGAAATTATCCGGCAGCTGACGCGATTCTGGAGGTGATTCGTTTCGGTCTGGAAAAAGGCTTTGAAAAAGGTCAGAAGAAGGAAGCGGAACGTTTTGGTGAGTTGGTTATGACCAATGAATCGAAAGCACTTCGCTCGATCTTCTTTGCCACTACAGAAATGAAGAAAGAGAATGGTAGCTACGCTGATCCGAAAGCATTAGAGCGTGCAGCCGTGCTCGGTGGCGGTTTGATGGGCGCGGGTATCAGCCATGTCAGTGTCGCGAAAGCAAAAGTACCAGTGCGTATTAAAGATGTGTCAAATGATGGTGTATTGAACGCACTTAAATACAACTACAAATTGTTCGAAAAGCAGCGAAAACGCCGCATTCTGTCGAAAGCTCAGCTGCAAAGCAAGATGTTACAGCTGTCAGGTGGTACTGACTTCACTACCTTTAACCATACAGACATTGTTATCGAAGCCGTATTTGAAGATCTACAACTTAAGCAGCAGATGGTTGCAGATGTAGAAGAAAACGCTAAAGATAGCACCATTTTTGCTACTAATACCTCATCGCTGCCGATCCATCAGATTGCTGAAAAAGCGGCGCGCCCGGAAAATGTGGTAGGTCTGCATTACTTCAGTCCAGTAGAGAAAATGCCGCTTGTAGAGGTGATTCCTCATGAGGGTACGTCTGCAGAAACCATCTCAACAGTGGTTGAATTTGCCCGTAAGCAAGGTAAAACACCAATTGTTGTTAAAGATTGTGCCGGTTTTTACGTTAACCGTATCCTAGCGCCATACATGAACGAAGCGGCGCAGGTGCTGTTGACGGGTGAGCCGATTGAGCAACTTGATACAGCACTGCTTAATTTCGGTTTCCCGGTTGGGCCTATCACATTGCTTGATGAAGTGGGTGTTGATATTGGTGCCAAGATCATGCCTATCTTAGTCAATGAGCTTGGTGAACGCTTCCAGGGACCTGACGTATTCGACAAACTGCTTAATGATGACCGCAAAGGACGTAAGAGTGGTAAAGGCTTCTATACCTATAAAGGTAAGAAGAAAGAAGTGGATAAGTCAGTTTACAAATTACTTGGTCTGACTCCTGAATCTAAGCTAGCAGAAAAAGATATCGCCATGCGATGTGTTCTTCCGATGCTTAATGAAGCGGTACGCTGTCTGGACGAGGGTATTATCCGCAGTCCGCGTGATGGTGATATTGGTGCAATCTTTGGTATTGGCTTCCCTCCATTCCTGGGTGGTCCGTTCCGTTATATGGACCAAATCGGTATCAAGAAGCTGGTAGAGATCATGAATGATCATGCACAGAAATACGGTGACCGTTTTGCACCGTGTGACGGGCTGCTGACACGAGCTGGACTTGACAGTACATTCTACTGATTTACAAAGTAATTAATCGCAGGCGAGCCGAGAGGTTCGCCTTTTTTGTTTGTGAGAGTTATTATCAAGAAGAAAAAACGATAACGCTAAAAAGGATGTCAAATGGATGCTCTAGATTTATTGCTCAACCGTCGCTCAATTGCCAAGTTGTCAGAGCCAGCTCCAGAAGGTAAAGCATTAGAGAACATTATTCGTGCAGGTCTGCGTGCGCCTGATCATGCAGGGTTAACACCGTGGCGTTTTGTTATCGCTCAGGGTGAAGGTCTGAGCAAGCTGTCAGATATATTGGTTACAGCAGCACAAGCAGAGCAAAGTGAACAAGCGGTGGTCGATAAAGTAAAGAACGCGCCATTTCGTGCCCCTATGGTGATCACTGTCATCGCTAAAGTCACTGAACATGAGAAAGTTCCGGCAATAGAACAGCATTTGTCTGCGGGTTGTGCGGTACAGGCTATGCAGATGGCGGCGGTAGCGCAAGGGTTCCAGGGTTTCTGGCGTTCAGGTAAGTGGATGTTCCATGATGAGGTGCGTCAGGCGTTTGGTCTCGAAGGTGAGGATCAGATTGTTGGCTTCCTATACCTTGGAACACCAGGCTGTACGCCAATGAAGGTACCAGAGCGAGATCTGACTAAGTTCGTCGAATACCTTTAAAGAGAAACTTAGAGCTTGGCATTACGCCAAGCTCTTTTGTTATTAGTGAATGTTGTAAGCAATTACAAAGTCGATAAATAAGCGAACTTTCTCTGGAAGGTGATCTTTGTGGTTGTACAACATATAGATATCGCGTGGGTTGGCACTCCAGTCCTGGAGCACGCGCACCAGACTGCCATCTTCGATGTATTCACGCAGCATAACGTCAGGCATTAGCGTGATGCCTAAACCTTCAGAACAAGCACTTCTCACAACGTTAAGCGTATTGGCCTGAAAGCGGCCTTTATCGTTATTAACAACGGTCTCGCCACTGTTATTCGACAACTGCCATTTTAAAAGAGGCGCGCCTTTTAATAAGGAGTGCTGATGAAGCTCTTCAGCATGGGTTGGCGCTGGGTGAGCTTTTAGGTACTCAGGGCTAGCGACGAGGATGTCAGCAACAGAGCTGATTTTACGAGCGATTAGGCTTGAGTCGCGCTGTGGACCAACACGGAAGATGACATCCCACTCTGTAGGATCAAGTTGGTCAGCCTGATTGCTGGTCGTAAGTTCGATGTTGATGTCTGGATACTGCGACATAAACGCGTTGAACATCGGCATCATCATTCGCTTGGTCAGGTTTGATGGCGCGGTAATACGTATCTTACCTGCAGCACCACGACACTCATCTGTGATCTCTTCCGCCGCCAGCGTTAGTCGGTTTAATAGGGGAGAGCACTCAGCGTAAAAACGTTCACCCGCTTCCGTCAGAGAAAGTTTACGCGCATGGCGATTGAGTAGGCGAAGGTTCAGAGACTCTTCTAATGCCTGAATACGTCGCGTAATTGTTGCAACTGGAATCATCGTCTTACGAGAAGTTGCTGTATAGCTCCCATTTTCGACTACAAGTCTAAACAGGTTGAGGTCATCTAATTTCATTGTACCAGACACATTTTTTTACGAATTCGGTTAATTTATATCTATATCAAATGCTAAAGCTTGAGTCACATCAACAAGTACAGCGAAATTTGATATCCCATACATATAGTATGCAACTGAACTGCAAAGTGGAAGATTTGTATAAACAGCCTTTCAAGACTACTTTTTAAAGAGTGTTTGAAACAACTGACAACAATAAAAATAACGGCACGTTGTACCACATGATATGTGTGAGGCGAAGGTTTATGCATAAGACAATCGAAGTTGGGGCCAGTGCAACAGTACCAGTCTCTGTTGGACAAAAAGTGATTATGCTGGTGGATGACGACCCTATTTTTCGTCGTATCACCTCAGGTTTTTTAGTTGCCCAAGGATATAAAGTTATCGAAGCTGAAGACGGTCTCGATGGCTTACAAAAATTACGTACAAGTGAACCAGATTTAATCCTGTGTGACCTCTCTATGCCAATTCTTGATGGAATTGAGTTTGTTGAAGAGGTCAGTCTTGAATACCCATCATTACCGTTGATCGTGGTTTCTGCCACCGACGAAATCGCAGACGTTGCTAGAGCGTTGCGTTACGGTATTAAGGATTTTCTGGCTAAACCGATCAGTAACCATGCTCATCTGGCAAGTGCGATCGAAAATACGTTGGATGATTCTGATAATCACCTGAGTGATCAGCGCGACTTTTCGAGCCAGTGGTTCAGAGTCGATAGTGGTGATATGCCCGAAGAGCAAGAGTTACATTGGCATTTAGAGTACCTGGAAGAGAATCCAATCGCGGCGAAAGATCTTCTGCATGCTTTACTGCCAGATAAGGATACCTCTCAGGGTGACTGGAAGTGTAGCTATCGACTGTTGCAATCCACCGATGTTATGCCGCTAGTGTTTGATTATGCATGGCTGATTAATGGTCAGTTTGCCTTCTATCTGGTTGATTCAGCCAGTGAAGGTCAGCATGGCGCTGCAACGACTCTGATGATCCGTGCTCTATTCCATGACTACTTACGTAATTTGAAATGCTTTAATGCTGATCTCAAGGACATCTCCGCTCTGCTTGAAAAGGGGATTGAATGCTCCGGATGCAGCACTCCAGTCAGGGCGTTGTTTGGCATTGCTGACCTATCTGAAGGAACTCTTTCATTATTGCCGGCTGGGTTGGATGCCCAGTGGTCGAATGGTTACATCTCTCAGCATATTCCGGCAGGAGCCTTGTTAGGGGAGAAATGTGGCAAGAATTTTATCACTTCAGATTTGCCGATTCAGTCAGCCTGTCAACTGACGCTTAGTTGCCTGGGTTCGAGCAGTTTCAGTCTGGATATATACAACGGAGCCAAGGCCTAGCGCGTACAGTCATAAATTTGTAATAACCCTCATTTTAGTCGGTGTTTGTCGAACACCGATTAGGGTATAGTCCGCCATAAACAAAAATAGCCCATTTCATTAACAATAACTTAATGGTTTGGGTAATAAGTCGTCACCTAATATTTAGAGAAGTGAGCTCATGGCAGACAAAGATTTTAAAGAACCGTATAATATTTTTTACTTTCTAGGATTCATCGCAGTACTACTTATCCCAACGCTTCCAGCGACTCTTACCTGGATTCGTGTTTTAAATGGGTACGCGGGCTTCTAAGCAGCATTTGGAGCATGCCATCAATATTCGTAAATTGTTTCTCAAATTTGTTGGTATGCTCAGCCTAGTATTAGGCATCATAGGTATCTTTCTTCCTCTCCTCCCAACAACACCATTTATCTTACTCGCCAGCGCCTGCTTTATGCGCAGCAGCCCAAGATTCCACTACTGGCTAAGACATCACAAAACCTTTGGTCCTATGCTGACTAACTGGCATAAAAACCGAGCTGTTACGGCTAAGGTCAAAAAGCGTGGAGCCTTATGCATATTGATTAGTTTTGCTTTCTCGATCTGGGTCGTGCCCCATTTCTGGTTAAAGATTATGCTAGTTTTAATGCTGGTGGTTTTACTCAGTTGGTTTATTCGTTTGCCTGTGATGGAGCACCTTGCCGACAGCGAAGAAAATCACTAAGATTGCTAGGAAGTGTGCCCGCTTTTGAAGTGGGCGTTTGTTTTTTAGGCACAATAAACCTTGGTAGCTATTTCGGTTATAACCCTAGGTTAGATTGTGCTGAGAACCTCGCTATTCGTTGGTTACTCTCCAAAACGGAAAGTTAAATCAACCTAGCCAATCTAAGTATAGAGTTATGACGACTGAAACAATTGCGCAGATCAAATCTAGCATCAAGAGTATTGCTGACTACCCAAAACCAGGCATCCTTTTCCGCGATGTAACGAGCCTTATGGAAGACGCAAGTGCTTATCAGGCAACTATTCAACTATTGGTTGATCGTTACAAAGAGATGGGTTTCACCAAAATTGTTGGTACTGAAGCGCGTGGTTTCCTATTTGGAGCACCTTTGGCGCTTGAACTCGGTTTGGGTTTTGTACCAGTGCGTAAGCCGGGCAAACTACCTCGTGCCACTGTCGCTCAATCATACGAACTTGAGTACGGTACAGATACACTAGAGATTCACACCGATGCAATTGTCGAAGGTGACAAAGTGCTTGTGGTTGATGACCTGCTAGCAACTGGCGGCACTATCGAAGCGACGACTAAACTGATTCGTCAGCTGGGTGGCGTTGTTGAGCATGCTGCATTTGTGATTAACCTGCCTGAAATCGGTGGTGACAAACGTCTTGAAGGTCTGGGCCTTGATGTTTACGCCATTTGTGAGTTTGAAGGTCATTAATCGGGTAGGTTATTAGTGAGTATAGTTTCATGAGTTATCTTGCCTTAGCGCGAAAGTGGCGACCGACTCGATTTAACGAAGTCGTCGGTCAGGCCCATGTCTTAACAGCACTAGAAAATGCTTTAGCACAAAACCGTTTACACCATGCTTACTTGTTTAGTGGTACTCGTGGTGTCGGTAAAACAACCATCGGGCGTTTGTTTGCTAAAGGGTTGAACTGCGAAACAGGGATAACGGCGACGCCTTGTGGTGTTTGTGATACCTGTAAAGAGATTGATGAAGGTCGCTTTGTTGATCTACTCGAAATCGATGCTGCCTCTCGCACTAAGGTTGAAGATACTCGTGAACTTTTAGACAACGTACAGTACAAACCTGCACGTGGTCGATTTAAGGTTTACCTTATAGATGAAGTTCACATGCTCTCTCGCCATAGTTTCAATGCACTATTGAAGACACTGGAAGAGCCACCTGAGTATGTGAAGTTCTTATTGGCGACGACCGATCCACAGAAACTTCCTGTGACGATTTTGTCTCGCTGTTTGCAGTTCCATTTAAAACCAATCAGTGTTGATAATATTCATCAACAGCTTGACCATATTCTTCAGCACGAAAATGTAGCTGCAGAAGCTCGAGCTTTGGGAATGATTTCCCATGCGGCTGATGGCAGTATGCGTGATGCACTGAGTTTGACTGACCAGGCGATTGCACTTGGTAATGGCCAGGTGTTGACTGATAGCGTTGCTCATATGCTTGGTACTCTAGATACTGACCAGGCTCTGCACCTGTTAGAAGCGATCAGCTCTAAGCAGCCACAAGTGGCAATGGACAGCGTTGCTCATTTGGCACAAAACGGCGTTGAATGGGATGGTTTGCTGCAACAACTGGCGACACAATTGCATCGTTTAGCCATGTATCAGGCACTGCCAGCGACATTAGATCAAAGTCAGCCTGACGCAGAAAAAGTTGAACTACTAAGCCGTCAACTTAGCCCTCAAGATGTTCAGCTTTACTACCAAATTGCGTTAAAAGGGAGACAAGATCTTCCTTTGGCTCCGTCTGAAAGAACCGGCTTAGAGATGGTTATCTTGCGTATGATGGCATTTAGACCAGCATCGCAACCACAGGCGAACTCGATATCTGTACAAGCTGAAGCGCCTCAACAGACGCAGCCTAGTGTGGCTGTCAGTCCGGCACCTGTACGTCAGGAAACTTCAGTACAACAGCCAATGAGTCAACCTGCTTCTCGTCCAACTCAAACGAGTTCAGTACCGCAACAACAAGATGTGATGCCTCCGGTATCCAGCTATGACGTGCCTCCAATGCCAGATCATATGCCGGAGCCGCCACACTATGATGACTCTCAGCAATATTATGCTCAGCAAACCAGTCAGCCTAATGTAGCACCACAACCGGCAAGGTCACCTCAAGCGCAACAAGCCGCTGCGCCGCAAGAGCCAAGCTCTCCGCTATCTGGCCTGAGACACCAATTGCGTTCACAGCGTAAGGGGTTGAGTTCGGGACAAGGCAGCACGCCAAAAAAGGCTGATGCGACATCTGCAAAACCAGAATCTGTTCTAGAGCGTGTAGCAAGAAAACACGCCGGATCAGCGCAGGTGTCGCCATTGTCTAGCCCTGACATTAACGCAACATCTGAACCGGCGAGCGATGAGCCTTATCGTTGGAAGCCAACACAACCACAGGTTAAACAAACTAAGGTTGAATTGACTCCCACGCTGTTGAAGCAAGCGTTAGAGCACGAAAAAACACCTGAAATGGTACAGAAACTGGTTGATGAGAGCCTGGTGCAGAGTGAGTGGGCAAATCTGATCAGCCAGCTCAACACGGCCAAGCTTACAGAACAGCTGGCACTTAACTCCTATTTTCAAAAGAGTGACGCTTCCATCTCTTTAACACTAAGGGCGTCGCAAGCGCACCTGAACACTGACAAGGCTCAGAGTGAATTGCTTGGTGAGTTAAACCGAGTTCTTAACCAAGAGTGTCATCTGAGCGTAGAGATTGGTGAGAGTGGTGAAACGCCACTAGAGTTAAGAGACAAGCTTTATCAAGGACGCTTGCAGCAAGCGTTTGATAGCCTGGAAAGTGACACCAACATTCAATTTATTCAAAAGCGGTTTGCTGCGCAGCTTGATAGCGAAAGTGTCAGACCGATTTAATTTTACGGGGTTGAAACTTAATGAGTCGATCCCAATCTAATAACGTAACAAGCTAACTAACCAGAGAGATTAACATGTTTGGTAAAGGCGGTATGGGCAATTTAATGAAGCAAGCCCAGCAAATGCAAGATCGCATGCAAAAGCTTCAAGAAGAAATCGCAAATATGGAAGTGACAGGCGAGTCTGGCGCTGGCCTTGTTAAAGTCACCATCACTGGCAGCCACAGCGTGCGTCGAGTTGAGATCGATGACAGCCTGATGGAAGACGACAAAGAGATGCTTGAAGATCTTATCGCAGCTGCGTTCAACGATGCTGCACGCCGTGTTGAAGAAACTCAAAAAGAGAAAATGGCAGGCGTTACAGGCGGTATGCAACTACCACCTGGCATGAAAATGCCTTTCTAATCAGCAAGGTTAGTAAATGCGCACCAGTCATATGCTGGAGCAATTGATGGAGGCCTTACGTTGTCTACCTGGGGTTGGCCCCAAGTCGGCGCAGCGTATGGCCTTTCATTTGTTACAGCGAGATAGAAAAGGCGGCTTACAATTAGCCGACGCTTTAAGTCAGGCGATGACCGAAATTGGTCACTGCACTGAATGTCGTACTTTTACCGAAGAAGACGTTTGCCATATCTGTACCAATCCTAAACGTCAGGAAAATGGTCAGCTTTGTGTGGTCGAGAGTCCTGCAGATATTGCTGCAGTAGAAGCAACGGGTCAGTATTCAGGCCGATACTTTGTTCTGATGGGGCATCTGTCGCCATTAGACGGAATTGGCCCAAGTGATATTGGTCTTGATGTTCTCGATTATCGATTACGTCGAGGGGACATTGCAGAAGTGATTCTCGCGACTAACCCAACTGTTGAAGGTGAAGCAACGGCACACTACATTGCAGAGTTGTGTAAAGAGAGTAATGTCTCGGCAAGCCGAATTGCCCACGGGGTTCCTGTTGGCGGTGAGCTAGAGTTGGTTGATGGTACAACACTGTCCCATTCATTACTTGGTCGACAAAAGCTGTAACTGCCGTCAAAGATAAAACAAAGCCGCGACATTGGTCGCGGCTTTTTTATTTCTATAATGACTCTTGCGAGCCAGAGAAAGCTCGATAAGCAAGGGCTCCGATAATGGCGCCAGCAATAGGTGCTACCCAGAATAGCCATAATTGAGAGACAGCCCAGTCGCCAACGAAGACTGCAACGGCAGTACTACGAGCCGGGTTTACCGATGTATTGGTCACAGGAATACTGATTAAGTGAATCAGTGTCAGACCCAAACCAATAGCGATAGGAGCGAAACCTTGAGGAGCGCGCTTATCAGTCGCCCCCATGATAATGATTAGGAACATCATGGTCATTACTACTTCAGTAATCAAAGCTGCGGTCATCGAGTATTGACCCGGAGAGTGCTGACCATAGCCGTTTGCAGCAAAACCTGAGGCAGCGGCATCAAATCCCGACTGGCCTGTAGCGATCAGGTACAATACTGTCGCTGCAATTAAACCACCAATGACTTGCGCGACAATGTAAGGGATCACCTGTTTGGCTTCAAAACGGCCGCCTGCCCACAAACCAATAGTTACTGCTGGGTTTAGGTGACAACCAGAGATGTGGCCGATGGCAAATGCCATAGTCAGTACTGTTAGACCAAAAGCGAGTGAAACCCCTAGCAGGCCAATACCGACATCAGGGAAACCGGCTGCTAACACTGCACTGCCACAGCCTCCAAGAACCAGCCAAAATGTTCCGAAGGACTCTGCGATATATTTGTTCATTAGGTAATTCCTAAGATTTGATTGGAAACACCCGTAGAACATAGGCGAGATTTGTCAGAATTTTGTGAGCCAAACAGATAACAAGGGCGTTTGTTTGGTTATTCCAATAGTTGAAACTCGAATATGTAGGAAAGTGAGATATAAGCGCTAAAACTAGCCTGACTCATTCTAGTCATGGACTCGCTGTCAAACAGATAAACGGATCTATAGCGGAAAAGAAAGTCAGGTTAAGGCTTCCAACTCTGTGATGTTCTTGATTGCTTCGTCATTGGTTGAACCACATACCACAGGGCAAGGCTTGAATTGGTGGCATACTTTTGGACGTTCTTGCTGGCCAAATAACTTGCACAGATTCTCCTCATTCAATTGAATGCAACGGACACCAGCAGGCTTACCATTTGGCATACCTGGTATTGGGGAAGAAATACTAGGAGCAATACAGCAAGCTCCACAACCTAAGCGACAATCCATCAGTGGTTAACCTTAACGAAGTTTGGCTGCATGTTAGCAAAAAATGTGATTTTCATCACTAGTCTGTTTGAACGTTAGTTCGATCAGTTGCGCAAAACGTATCTCGTTGAAGAAATTATTGGATGAAATATCTCAGTGTTCTGCTCGGCCAATGTATCAAAACTATGCTCTTAGAGATAAAAGGGATGGGAGCTGGTTATCTATTTACAAAATGGTCATCCAATAAAAATATGGAATGAATATCACTAAAATCCAAATTTTCTTTGAACCAGTTCTTCATTTAATTTTATTTTAATAATATAAATGTAATTAAAATATCGTACGATGAACTTATTATTTTAGAACTCTAGACCGTATAAA
>NZ_AEVS01000069.1 GCF_000189255.1 Vibrio brasiliensis LMG 20546
ATGACACTAATATGAAAAGTTAGAAGTGGATAGCTATAGCGTCAATATGATTTGATTATTTTTTGTTCAATTTTAGTTTTTAAGACCAAGTGCTAGGCTCACAGATGACACGCAAAGTGCGCTACTGCATTGAAAACTAGGGGGAGAAATTTTTTGAGTGGCGATAAAGTTCTGAAATAAAAAATTCACAATGAATTATTGCGGCTTTACTTTGTGTTCACTTGGACTACGCGGCTTATAAAACAAAAAACCAGTCGATTAAACGACTGGTTTTGAATCTTGCAAATTAGAGTAGGGTGTTTACATACCGAAGTTAACAATTGGGAAGCAAGGAAGGAAGCCATTGTCCGCACAGTTGATTAAACCGATCTGTACACCTTCAATTTTGGCTGTTTTATTGAAAACACCTACCTGTACAGTTGACTCGCTAGAGAGGTTAACTGCACCTACATCTACCATGGTGTCACCTTCCGAGTAGTTAACAAAACTCACGTTAGCACCTCGAACATCGTTAGTGACGTTGACTGCACCAAGGTTAACACCTGTCGTTAAACCTTCATTCCAGTTAAACAGGCCTAACGAAGCGCCAGTCATCTCTTGGTTTACCTTGGAAGCGCCTAAGAACAGACCAAAGTTAACACCTGTGGTGGTATTTGTTTCAGACATACCGACAATAGCAAAATCGACACCTTTTACCTGATCAACTTTACCGTGTAGCGCAGCGAGGCGTACACCTGAAACTTGCGAATTATCTGGTGCATTAAAATCATTGATGGAAGAGAACATAACCGGGGATGCTGCGACAGCGATTGAAGAAGCAAACGCTGTTGAAATAGCCACTGCAGTAAGAATTTTTTTCATAATAACTCCAAGGATTAGCTGTGTATCCAGATTTAAGACCAACTGTTAACTCACGTTAGCCTACTTTGTAAGCATAGTCAGTATGTTAAGACTGTGTGAGATATGATCATATTTGAATATATGCCCCAAACCTCGCGTGAGCAAGTAGTTGAATATAACTTTCACTGGTAGGAAATAAAAAACCTCGCCAGGCGAGGTTTTAAAAGCAAATGTGAAGCTAGCTATTTAGTGGAGCTGGTACAACGTTCAAGCGTTACCATCTCATCAGCGATTAACTGGCCGCGGCTGTTACGCATTTTGATTCGATAACTCAGTCCAACCTCGAGATTAGCTTTGGTATCTGCGCTAGTGCAGTAAGCATTGATACTGTTGCTTAGCACTGTCGCCGCAGGTTTTGCTCCGGGCGCATCTGCGTTATAAACCATCATAATCTCTACGTTGCTACCCTTCGAACTTGCGCGCATGATAGAGAGAGGTCCGGCTTCAAGCGGGAGCTCTGAGGCAAGCAGGTTGGCACGGTTCTGTGCGAGCAGCGTCAAGTGACGTTCCTTTTCCGCTGATGTTGAAGAACAGCCGACAATAATCATTGCCGCGATAACGATTGAGAGGGATTTAAACGCTGACAGCATAGTTAGAATACTTTCTTAAATGGCTTAACAATAACCTGAGCGTATACACCAGCTTCGATGTAAGGATCGGCGTCTGCCCAAGCTTGAGCCTGCTCTAATGAGTCGAACTCAGCAATGACTGTAGAACCGGTAAAACCAGCTTCACCTGGGTTGTCAGAGTCAATTGCAGGCATTGGTCCTGCTGTTAGCAAACGACCTTCATCTTGAAGAACCTGTAAACGTTCTAGGTGAGCAGGGCGAACACTAAGTCGCTTTTCCAGTGAGTTCTCTACGTCTTGTGAGAAGATGACATACCACATGTACCGATATCCTTATATCTATGATGTAACCTATGGGGGTTACTCTACCTTAAATAGCGTATTTTTAAAGTATTGATTTGGTGTTATTGCAGGTATGTCATGTGCTTACTGAATAGGGCGCGGTTTGCCTTCAGCATCAATCGCCACATAGTTAAATGTCGCATCACACACCATAAAGCGATCTTCAAGGCCGTGCTCTTTTACGGGTTTAACCCATACTTCTAAGTCGATGCTCATTGACGTACGACCGATGCGCGTACATTCGCCGTAACAACAGACCACATCTCCGACACGAACAGGTTTTTTAAAAGTGATACTTGAGACGGAGACGGTTACGATACGACCTGAAGAGATCTCTTTGGCAAGTATGCCTCCAGCTAAATCCAACTGAGACATAATCCAGCCGCCAAAAATATCGCCATTAGCGTTAGTATCGGCTGGCATAGCAAGGGTTCGAAGCAGTAATTGCCCTTTTGGAGTATTGATTTCTTGACTCATTTTGACATCCATAACAAACGAAACAGCGACCAAGTTGGTCGCTGTAAAAGAGCTATTGTAACAAAACTATCAAGTTATTCGCTAGCGCTAGCCTGATTGTCATCTTTAGGCAAATGCTTATAGATGTAGACTCCGGTCACTAGGGTAAAACCGAAGGTTGCAGCAAGTAGACCAAACACCTTGAAATTGACCCAAACATCAAGCGGTAACTGAAATGCGACATAGATGTTTAACACCGCGCAAAATGAAAAAAACGTTACCCATGCCCACGTGACTTTTGCCCAAATTGGGTCAGGAAGAGAAATCTCTTTGCCCAGCATGCCTTTAATCGCTGATTTGCCGATAAGGTGACTCACTGCCAGACCAATCGCAAACACCATGTAGACAATGGTTACCTTCCATTTAATAAAGTTGTCGTCGTGAAGGAATATGGTCATTCCGCCAAATACTGCGACCATTACGAAAGTGATTAACTGCATCTTCTCGACTTTCTTATAGATAAAGTAGGTCAACACGATTTGAACAGCAGTAGCGGCAATCAGAGCTCCGGTCGCTACGTAGATATCGTATAACTTATACAGAGCGAAGAAGATAATCAGAGGGATAAAGTCGAGCAGTTGTTTCATTGGAATAATCTATTGCTTGCTAAATTGCCCTCAGTCTAACCAAAACTTTGGTTAAGACAAAGGGCTTAACGATAATCTAACATGCCATGAATGGGGTTCTGAGTGGGAGTTAAGCGATGTATCCTTTGCAATCTTCCAGATAACCTTCACTGCGCAAGCTGTCTACTGTGAACTGCAGTTCTTCATCGCTCATAGAGAAGCAGCTTGATTTTCCAGTCATTCCGTTCAGGTATTCGTGGTATTCGAGTTCGGTGAAATGGCCAATACGGTCGACGAGCAAACTTTTAATACCGTGGTGAATAAGTCGATAATAGGTGTGACGTTGAACTTCCATAATCTTACCTCTTACGTCGAGACAAAGACGAATCTTTGCCGCTATTACTTCTTATACGTAAGCAAGCATAATCGGTGCCAGCAATGGCTTAAATGAACGATAAAAACGTCGACTGAATCGTTAGTGATTAATAGTTAACAAAGAAAGGTGTTGGCGGTTAGAAGCATAGCTAAATGCGAATCCGTTTCGATAAGCAAAATGAGAGTCGATTTGAGAGCAGATTTGCCAATCCATTGACAGGCTCCTCTGCTCTAATCGATTAAGTGTGTTAACCAGGGACTTCTTGTTTTAATGTTGATTTCAAAATCGTATCCAGAGCCTCTTTAGTGGTTGGTTTGGATAGACGACCATCCATCAACTCGCTCATTCGCAACAAATCCTTCTCTCCCGACTCACCGGATAGGGCGATGATTGGAATTGCCGGGTAGGACTGACGAATAATGCTTGCGGCCTCAAAACCATCCATGACTGGCATCTGAATGTCCATAAAGACAAGATCGACAGGGTTACTCTGAATGATTTCAATCGCAACCTTACCATTATTTGCCAGTACCACACCGTACCCTAGTTGTTCGAGATAGAGTTTGACCAGAGTACGCTGAATTTCCTTGTCATCAACAACCAAAATCATATGTGAAGACTTGGCAAAGCTGAGCTCACCTTTGTTTACGGCTGGATTGGCAATGGCAGCGAAGTCAGCTTCTGCTGGTGTCAGTGGTTGATTGGCTATTTCATCCAGTCGAACACTACTAGCAGGGAAGGTAAGCGTAAACTCGGTGTACTCACCAGGGACCGAATGACAACTTATCCCGCCTCCAAACGAAGACATAACACGCTTACAATAACCGAGGCCCAGGCCACTACCACCACTCTTGTTGTGGCTAAAGAAGTCATCAAAGATACGTGTCAGCAAGCTCTGAGGGATTCCTGGTCCAGTATCACGGAAAATCATATGATTCTCATAGTGCCCTGTTTCGGTTCGTATCTCGATGTGGCTTCTTGGGTAAGAGTCAAAATAGTAAGTCGCGTTACGTAACAGATTAAACAGCACGAAGTTAAACAGAGTGTCGTTAATCTTGACCACAAAATCGTGCTCAAGGTCGAGATGGATGCGGTTAAATTCATCCTCGCTGTCAAAACCATACTGGTTGATCGCACTATGAATAGCATGAACGATAGACGTTGCCTCAGACGGTTCCTGATCTAATGAAGAGCTATTAACCTCACGCAAAATGATATCAATCAGTTGGCGACCACGGTGGATAGCCTGTTTGCCACTGTTGACATGACGAAGCAGGTCACTATGTGAACTGGCGGTAACAAGTTTGCTCTCCAGTGATTCGAACTCAAACTGTACTTGTGCGAGAGGATTGCGCATCTCATGAGCGATGGAGTTGGCGAGTGCCTGAGACTGACGAACTTTACGTTCATAGTTAATATGAACCTGAACCTTCTTAATCACTCTTTCTAATGCCTTCAGCTCTTCGAAGGAGAAGTTAACATCTTCCTGTTTATGGCTGGATACCAGAACGTGAGAAAGCTTGTTTTTGCCTTCGTAAATAGGCAGCACTAGCGCTGACTCCATTTGATTCATATTGCTATGCAGACTCGAGAGTTCAGCATTACTGGTCTCTTTAATCGCGTCTTCCAGTTCATCAATGACCAAAGGCGTGGAATGACTCTCGAAGTAGGAACGGTATAAATTTGCCCCCTGATAGTCATCGAGTAACTTGAGCTTATCACTTGGAACGCCCAAGTAACTTGCCAGCGCTTCAATCGCTTTAGACGGCGAATTCTGGAATTCCTCTTCTAGGTGAGCGATTTTGTCTGTAGGCGTCGTTGACGAGCCGTATAGGACGAAACTAAGGCCTGTTCTCATCAATTGCGCAGCGTAAGGCCACGACAGACCAATGGCGATCAGCAGAATAATGACCGAGGCATAACTCAGATAGTCCAGTGGCTTAAACAGGGCGATGATGCCTGTGTAAATCGTCGCCGTCAGTAGTATGGAGCTGCTCACTAAGCAGAGGTAGCGGAAGCTATAAAAGCGTGACGCTAAGATCGCGTAGCCCATAAACAACATTTCACTGACCGATAACGCTGGTGGCAGCCAGGTGAGGGAGAAGTTGTTAAAGAAATAAGTAAAACCGAGCTGAATTACTGCGGTAGATGCCATGAATATAGTCATGCCAAGAATCATGTAGTTGATTCGGGTGCGGCGAATTCGGTTGCTTGAACCTTTAATGGAAAGCAAGTTGGCAAACGTCAGGGCAAACAGCAGTGTCAAACCAATAAAGAATGGTTGAGTGTACTCACCAAACTCAAGCACAAAGCGACTTGGACCTTCAATGGTAACGCCTCGAATCGTTAAGCCTGGCAGTAAGTTGGCCACAGTACACAACACAATGATTACCAAGGCGAAGCTTATCTGCCACAGATTGGTTTTTTGATCGGTGTAATGGGTTTTTAACTTGGCCGAGAAATAGTAAGCAGAGCTAAATGCCAGCAGAGCTGACAGGTTTGCTACTATCGCCATCGTTGCCGCGGTCTCAGGCCCCCATTCAGGTAACAGCCCGGTATGAAAGTAAGCATTACTTAAGATCCAGACAAAAATACCTAAGGTATAGGAAACATAGTAGATGTACTGCTTCAGACTGGTGAAACCATGTTTTCTTGCCAGCGTTGAACAGAAATAGCCTGCCCAGACAAAAACCAACAGCGCCGTTAGTATCAACACCACAGCTTTTGGATAAAGTAGGTGAGAGGTCAAATAACTAAGCATAGTGAGGTTTATGTCCATGATTGCGATACTGTTTCAGCTGACTGATTGTCCGTTGTTTGTAATGTTTAAAGCTGGATTGCGCCAGTGCCTGGTTGAGTGGCTCGATAAACCACAGACCTTTGTAGGTGGCAAACTCTGAATCAGAGACATGACTTGCACTGAGTCGAGTGTACACCGCCTCACCTTGGCTCAAATAGTACTGAATCATTAGAGGTTGCTCAATCACTACGAATGCAATTTGATATCGGAGCGCCACTAATTGTTCCATTAATCGCTTTTGCGCCAGATAGAGGAAGAAAATCATCTCTGTTTGATTGCCACTTACTGTCAGGCGAACAATTTCACAACACTCTTCAGGACGCGTGATTTGTTGCCAGAGTGAGTTCTCGAACTGTGTAGAACAGCCGCCAACGACTGGGCCCTTCAACAAATTGTGCTGCGTCAGTTGATCAACCACCTTATTGGTTGGCAGCAGTAGCCATGCATCGGTCTGAAAGAATGGTGAGAAGTAGAGCCATTGGTCCGCGTACGAATGATGGTTGATTTTGGCACTAGCCACTATCAGTGGAGGGCTAGATTCTGTTGTCTGACAAGCGAGGATGAAGTGGGTGCCGAATCTGGAAATATCGATTTCATACAGCATTTCATACCAATGATGCTGCAGGACGAAGGTCGCGAGGTTAATAAGTACGATCGCATCGGGTAAAAGCATTGGCTGTTTACAATGCATTGTGTAGTAAAGTTCCTGATGAGATTCAATGTTATCGATAACACTATCGAAGTAGTCCTCTTCGCAACGAGTTCGACTGGCTGCATGCGGGTCCAATGCCAAACCAAGCGGAGAGCTATACTGCTTTTTGAGCTTCCATATTTTGTAACTGCACCAAGCCTGAGCCCAGTTATCGAAGATAAACAGAGCTTGTTGTTCAATTTGATGCCAGTCGTTGTTACCGATAGGGAGTGGATGCTTGACGCTGGCGAAGTAGTAGGGAGACATCAGCTTTGTCGCGATGTTTTTACCATTCAATGTCGGGTCGTCTTCACAGGTCAGACGTACCCTTTCATCCAATACTTGCTGGAAAAACTGCTCACTGTTTTCTCCAAAAAGTGTATCAATTTTAGTGAATAAGACGCACTCATCATCCGTGACCCCTAGAGATGTAGGGGTGAAGTTATCTTTTATAGCCATAGACGTTAATCATTATTTTATTTATAGGTGGCTAGTATTAATATGATTGAATATGCGTGCAACTGAATTAGTATAAATACACCTGTTTCTGATAATAATTAATCAAATCAGTGAGATTGAGCACATAAATGAGTGTTTAAATAGTACGCGAGACTCTAGTGTTCAGAACAGGCTTCAGCTTTGTCTGAAAATCATTGAGGGGATAAGCATTGTTATAGTGCATTGGTTCAATTTTGAACCAATGACGCGTTTTTGTTATCCACATCAATGTCTTATTTGTAAAACCCATTCCATTTAGATGAATGTACTGACTTAAATGTCACTAATAGACTAATATACTGACTTATAAGGTTATTTTGCCGAACAAATTGCTGATAATTCTAACTAAAATAGTCTCTATGTTGTTGTTTTTTGCGGTTAAAGTGTGTTCATTGAAGAAAAAAGTTGGCGAAAATCATGAGCTTGGCATACACTTTCCAAGGTAAAGCCGATAGGTTGTTGATTGGCTTGGTTAAAAGTTTTGGTGCTGCCTTGTGGTGGCAATGTTTAACACAGCTTTGAGGAAAGTTTTATGGCGCTCACAAAGGCCGATTTGGCTGAGAACCTGTTTGAAAAGCTTGGATACAGTAAACGGGATGCCAAGGAAACGGTTGAGGCGTTTTTCGAAGAAATTCGTAAAGCACTTGAAAGTGGCGAACAGGTAAAACTGTCTGGATTTGGAAACTTTGATCTTCGTGATAAGAATGAACGTCCAGGTCGCAACCCGAAGACAGGTGAAGACATTCCTATCAGTGCTCGTCGCGTAGTAACCTTCCGCCCTGGGCAGAAATTGAAAGCCCGCGTTGAGAACATTAAGGTTGACGACTAACTCTTAGATAACTAAGGGGAAGCTTCCTAATTCCGAGACTAGGTATTGAGCGTTTCGCTACACGCTCCTAGGACTCCATAACAAAACACCCCAGCCAAGGCTAGGGTGTTTTTGTTTGCACATGCAACTTAGTCACGCTTCCACAGCGCATGACAGAACTTATGTTCTGGGTCGCGGCTAATCAGCAGTCGTGCAAAGACATCATCAAGCACATCGTTTTCTTCGTTAACCAGACCGATGCGTACTTCTGCATACACTTCTTTGTCCACATCGAAGCCGACATGTGCGACCCAGTCATCACCCGTTTCAACCAGCTCAGCAGCACCACGTTCGTCAAATTGTGCTGTGAACAAGATAACATCCGCTGGTTCCAGGTTATCAGGCGCCATTTCTAAGAAAATGTCGTACGCGGTATCGATCGCGTCGTCGTAAGAAATCAAATCAGCCATAATTATGCGCGGCTCATGTACTTACGTTCAGTCGTGTTGATCACGATGCGGTCACCAGTTGCAATGTACTCAGGTACTTGAACAGTTAGACCTGTTGAGAAACGAGCTGGTTTAGTACGTGCAGACGCTGAAGCACCTTTGATTGACGGGTCAGTTTCTTCGATCACTAGCTCAACAGAAGCTGGAAGCTCAAGACCAACAGCGTTGCCATTGACTAGAATGACATGCAGGCCTTGAATCTCTTCAGTAACGAACAGTAGCTCGTCTTCAATCTCGTCTTTCTTGAAGGTGTATTGAGTGTAGTCTTCGTTGTCCATGAAGATGTACTCATCGCCATCAACGTAAGAGAAAGAAGAAGCACGTTTGAACATGTCTACGGTTTCTAGAACGTCATCTGATTTGTAGCGTTCGTCAACGCGAGCACCTGTTGTCAGGTCAGTACAACGCAATTTGTAGATTTTTGCGCCGCCACGACCACCAGGAGTGGTTACTTCGATGTCTTTAATTAACAATGTTTTACCATTAGATTCGATAGCAAAACCTTTTTTAAGCTCACTTGCCTTTGGCATGAACAATTTTCCTTAGTGTGTTAGGTAGTGGCAGCATTATATACCGACCCTGTGAAGGAAGGAATATCTTGATTCATCCATCGTGGTGAGCGAACATTAGAACACTGAGTTCGACTAATTTGTTAGTAATCAAATGCATCTTTCTACCATTGACCCTAAACAAGCCTTTCAACCTGAATATAAACCTGCCATTGATGATCTGGTCAGTTTTTTGAAAAACGGTTTAGGGGACAATCTACATAGCGTTTATCTGTATGGCAGCGTTGCGCGCAAAACGGCGAAACCTAACCTGTCTAATATCGACGTTGTGGTTGTCACTCATCGCAGTTTTTCCGATCTCAGAACCACGCTGTTCAACTCGATTAAATGGCGCTTCCAAAAGTCCTACCCATTTATTACCGAAATTTCGTTCAAAACGGCTCTGGCGCAGGATGTGGCTAGTCTTGACAGTATTTTCTCGTGGGGCTTCCAACTCAGACACTGCTCTGTATGCGTTTATGGCGAAGATCTGTCGGAATGCTTTGGTGATTATGAGCCAAGCTGGGAGATCGCTAAACACTGGAATATGGACGTAGAAGATTGGGTTGCCGTCTACCGTAACCGCATTGCCAGAACCGACAAACCGGAAGATCAGATCAAGGCGCAGAAAATTATCGCTAAGAAATTGCTGCGAGCCAGTTACTCTTTGGTCATGTACAAAGACAAACAATGGTTTGAGGATCCGATTGAGTGTGGTCAGCAGTTCTTACGTTACTATCCGGAAAAGCAGGTTGAAATCGAACGTTTGGGGATCCTGTTATCAGGTCGTTTAATCGCCAAACGTTCCGTGATTGGTATTCTTGATGGTTTTGGTGACTGGTTAGCTAAGCAATACAAAAAGACCGAATTTAAAATCGGTTGAGCCAGTTTCAATCCTGATTCGGTTTAACGAGCTTAGAACAAGCCAAGTTGTGGCTCGCTTAATGAACTAAAATCGATACCAATAAACGGCAGGATAGCTTCAGCAACGGGCTTTAGCTGCTTATCAATATAGTGCTGATAGTCAATTGCACTCTTCTGATATTCCTTAGGTTCAGGACCAGAGAGTGTGATCACATACTCGATCTGTCCTTTATTCTGGTATTGCAACGGGCGGCCTAACTGTTGATTGATTTCGTCGGCTATTCTTGCCGCACGAACCTGAGGCGGAACATTTTTTTGGTACTCGTGCAATCGTCTTCTCAACCGTTTCTGATAGGTAAGTTTGTCATCAAACTCACCAGCCTTGGTCTGTTCGACAAATTCACGTACATACTCGCTCGGATTTTCACCATGGAAAACCATCGAGTATAACGTCTGCTGAAACTCCTGAGCCAAGGGGGTCCAGTCTGTGCGGGCACTTTCTAATCCTTTAAATACAATTCGTTCGTTGTCGCCTTCGCCAATCAATCCGGCATAGCGCTTTTTCGAACCGGTTTCCTGGCCCCGAATTGTAGGCATAAGGAATTTCTTGTAGTGGGTTTCATACTCCAGTTCCAGCATTGAGTCGAGTTGATACTCTTCAGCCAGATGAGTTGTCCACCACTGGTTGATGTAGTCGACCAGTTGGTTGCCGATCTGGTCGGCTTGCTGCTGGTTAAACGCACCATTGAGCGAGACAAAGGTGGAGTCAGTGTCACCATAGATAACCTGATAACCTTTATCCTCGATCAGCTTCTTGGTCTGTTTCATGATTTCGTGGCCACGCATAGTAATGCTGGACGCTAAACGAGTATCGAAGAAGCGACAGCCTGAGGAACCCAGAACACCATAAAAAGAGTTCATAATGATCTTTATCGCCTGTGAGAAGGCTTTCTCGTTGTTCTTTTTGGCAATGTCTCGGGCAGCCCAGAGTTTTTCGATCATCTCTGGCAGGAAATGTTTGCTGCGATGGAACTGACCGCCACGGAATCCCGCTACTGCCTGATCGAGCTCTCGTCCTACTTCAAGCTGAAGACCTTCAATCAAGCCCATTGGATCGATCAAAAAGCTGCGAATGATCGATGGATACAGGCTCTTGAAATCAAGGACCAATACAGAGTCATACAGATTGGGTATCGAGTCCATGACATAGCCACCAGGACTGGCTAGCCAGTTTTCTGGGTGCAGGTTTGGCGCGACATAGCCTGCACGATGAATCTGCGGCAGATATAGATTGGTAAATGCTGCCACTGAACCTCCAACGCGATCCAGCTCAACGCCAGTTAGTCTTGAACGCTCGATGGAAAATTCTAGCAGATGAGTATGAGCGAAAATCTTGTTAACCAGCACACAGTCTTGCAAGTTGTACTTAGCCAGTGATGGCTTGTCGTGGCGGAACATCTGGTTGATTTCATCCATTCTGTCATGGACATTGTGGATTTGTTTACCTTCCCCCAGCAGTTCTTGTGAAACAAACTCGAGCGACCAGCGACGAAAATGGTATGTGGCTGTTTTGAGCGTATCAATACCATCCATGACCACGCGGCCCGGTATTGAGATGAAAGCCTGCTGTGTGGTATTTGAGGTACGGAAAAAGCTTGCTTGATTGCCACGGCCAATCATCAATTTGACTTGATTCCATTCGGCACGTTTGTGCAACAATCTAAAATCAAAATCGATAACGTTCCAACCAATAACCACATCCGGGTCGTATTGCCTAAACCAGTTAACCATCGCAATGAGCAGGGCTTTCTCATCCTTTACCCACTCAATAGGCGTATCGGCTGGCTCTGGTTCACCAATCATAATTACCCGGCTGTCCATCGGACTGTCGAGACCAATAGAGTAGAGTATCCCTTTCTCAGAACATTCTAGATCTAGGGAGACTACTTTGAGATTTGGCGTGTAGTTGCCTTGACGACATTTAACAGAAGTGAATCGTTGACCTTGTTTGTCTGCTTGCAAAGTACCGCTGAATTCAACGCCGCCTTTAATAAATCGTTCCATCAAGTATCGATCAGCAAGACGGATATCATCTTCCAACACGGTGATATCTTCCGCCTGTAAAGCTCGACTGAGTTGCTGAGATTGTTTAATGGTAGTGGTATAGCAAGCGGCCAAAGGCTCTAAATCAAAACTAGTGAGCGACAACGAGCGCCATTCAGCGCTAAGCCCGCTGCTATTGGCGATAGACTGGCATTGCTCCAATTGTGACTGTGGCACAAAGAAAACAGGCTTTTCTCCACGCACAACGAGTTGCGTAGGACCCTGAGATGTAGATAACCACAGCTCTATCTGAGTCTGACCGTTGATATCACGAGCTTGTCGAGTAAGTAAGAATCCGTTATGAATCGTCATGCTTATAATGATGGTTGATATGAAGCGGTGTTTGACCCGCGTGTCTAGAGTAACACATGCTTAAAAAGTTAAATAGAAAGGGTAGGATTTGCCTGAAAGACTCACTCTTAATTGGTAGAAAAATAACCAACAAACTAACGTAAGCGATTGATTAATAGATTAATAACAATTTAAGTATCAGATCTGAAAATTACTACTTGCTAAAGTTTGCGTTTAAGCACATATTCAGAGTAAGCAAAATTTTAATTTTAAGTTAGACTAGGCAACCATGCTGTAATCCACATTATGTGGGTGCAGAGCCAAGTAAAAAGTGTGGAGATACAAGTTTGATAAATGTTTTCCTTGTAGATGATCACGAGCTGGTTCGCACAGGGATACGACGTATTATTGAAGACGTCCGTGGAATGAACGTAGCAGGGGAAGCTGAAAGCGGTGAAGAAGCAGTAAAATGGTGTCGAAGCAATCATGCAGATGTCATTTTAATGGATATGAATATGCCAGGTATTGGTGGTCTTGAAGCCACCAAGAAAATCCTGCGTTTTAATCCAGATGTGAAAATCATCGTTTTAACTGTTCATACGGAAAAT
The DNA here is from genome assembly GCF_000189255.1 of Vibrio brasiliensis LMG 20546. GTDB lineage: Bacteria > Pseudomonadota > Gammaproteobacteria > Enterobacterales > Vibrionaceae > Vibrio > Vibrio brasiliensis. The sequence goes on from NZ_AEVS01000069.1 coordinate 12,989, forward strand.
CCGTTTCCAACTAAAGTGATGCAAGCAGGAGCCGCAGGCTACCTGACTAAAGGCGCTGGCCCTGATGAAATGGTCAACGCTATTCGTATGGTCAATAGCGGTCAACGCTATATATCGCCAGAAATCGCTCAACAGATGGCGCTTAGCCAATTCTCTCCGGCATCGGAAAACCCATTTGCTGATTTGTCTGAGCGTGAACTGCAAATCATGATGATGATTACTAAAGGCCAGAAGGTGACTGATATTTCAGAGCAGCTAAATCTGAGCCCTAAAACAGTAAACAGCTACCGTTATCGCTTGTTTAACAAGTTAGATATCAGCGGTGATGTTGAGTTGACTCACTTAGCAATTCGACATGGAATGATTGATACCGAAACTCTATAAGGCGCCAATACCATCAGTGATCTCAATCTTCAGCTAATGGTGTCGGTATGAGCCAATTCGATTCAGCCGCCTTCCTTAAGACAGTAACAAACCAACCCGGCGTTTATCGTATGTATAACGCCGAGTCGGTTGTTATCTATGTTGGTAAAGCCAAAGACCTCAAAAAACGCCTCTCTAGTTACTTTCGTAGCAAAGTTGATAGTGAGAAGACACGCGCTCTGGTAAGTAATATTGCCAAAATTGATGTGACAGTGACTCATACTGAAACAGAAGCGTTGATCTTAGAGCACAACTACATCAAGCAGTACCTGCCTAAATACAACGTGTTGCTGCGCGATGATAAATCCTACCCTTACATTTTTATTAGTGGTCATAAACATCCGCGCTTATCGATGCATCGAGGGGCGAAAAAACGTAAGGGGGAGTACTTTGGTCCCTATCCGGATTCAGGTGCGGTACGTGAAACTCTGCATTTAATCCAGAAGATCTTCCCGGTCAGGCAGTGTGAAGATACCGTCTACAGCAATCGAACTCGTCCTTGTCTGATGTATCAGATTGGACGCTGCGCTGCACCTTGTGTCTCTAGTGTCATTTCAGATCAGGATTATTCAGAGCTGGTGGGGCTTGTTCGCTTATTCCTGCAGGGGAAAGATCAGCAAGTGCTTGCCTCTCTGGTTGAAAAAATGGAGCAAGCCAGTCAACAGCTGCGCTTTGAGCAGGCTGCTAAATTCCGTGATCAGATTCAGGCAATTCGCCGTGTTCAAGAGCAGCAGTTTGTTTCTGAAGACTCAATGGACGATATGGATGTACTTGGGTTTGCGCAGGAAAATGGTATTGCCTGCATCCATATTCTGATGATTCGTCAGGGTAAGGTACTGGGTAGCCGAAGTCATTTCCCGAAAATACCCAACAACACGACACAACAAGAAGTGTTTTATAGCTTCCTGAGTCAGTACTACCTGAGCCACAACGAGGCGCGAACCATACCAACCCGAATTATCCTCAATTCAGGCCTGACTGATGAGTCGCAGCCTTTGGAAGAGGCATTGACCAGCCTTGCCGGACGTCGAGTGCACTTTCATGTTAATCCAAGCGGTACACGTGGCCGTTACCTGAAGTTGTCTAATACGAATGCCTTAACGGCGATTACTACCAAAATCAATCATAAGATGACCATATCTCAACGTTTTAAAGCGCTGAGAGAGTTGCTTGATATGGAAAGTATCACGCGTATGGAGTGTTTCGATATATCCCATACCATGGGTGAAAGCACTATCGCGTCTTGTGTGGTGTTCAATCAGGAAGGACCGGTTAAGCAGGAGTATCGACGTTACAATATTTCGGGTATCACTGGTGGTGATGATTATGCAGCGATGGGGCAGGTATTAGAGCGCCGTTACTCAAAACAGCTCGATGTCGAAAAGATTCCCGATATCGTCTTTATCGATGGTGGTAAAGGTCAGCTTAATCGTGCCCATGAAATCATTTCTCGTTATTGGGGGGACTGGCCAAAACGTCCTCATTTGATCGGTATTGCTAAAGGTGTTACCCGTAAGCCAGGTTTAGAAACTTTGATTACCGTCGAAGGTGAGGAATTTAATTTACCTAGTGACGCGCCCGCTCTGCATTTGATGCAACACATTCGCGATGAGAGTCATAACCATGCTATAGCTGGTCATCGAGCGAAACGAGGAAAAACCCGTAGAACCAGTGCCTTAGAAGGTATTGAAGGGGTAGGGCCTAAACGGCGTCAGGCACTATTAAAGTACATGGGTGGCTTGCAAGAATTGAAGAGAGCGAGTGTTGAAGAAATCGCCAAAGTGCCAGGGATTAGTACTTCTTTAGCAGAAAACATTTATCAAGCATTGAAACAATAACAAAAATCCCGCACCATAAGGCGCTGTTTGAAATACCAAATAGAGCCATACGCAAACAAAAAGAGCCTTTTACTAAATATGCGTTTAAATATCCCAAACATCTTGTCTTTGTTGCGACTTTTCTTGATTCCAGTATTTGTCGTTGTTTTTTATCTTCCATATAGCTGGTCTCCTTTTGCTGCCGCAATGGTGTTCTGGGTCGCAGGTTTTACTGATTGGCTCGACGGCATGTTGGCGCGAAAACTCGGTCAAACCTCTCGTTTTGGTGCATTTATCGATCCGGTTGCTGACAAAGTATTAGTTGCAACTGCACTGATTCTCATCACAGAGCATTACCATAGTATTTGGGTGACTATTCCAGCCGTGACCATGATTGCTCGAGAGATTATCATCTCCGCATTGCGTGAATGGATGGCTGAGATTGGCAAGCGCGCCAGTGTCGCGGTCTCTTGGGTTGGTAAAGTGAAGACGGTAAGTCAAATGTTTGCCTTGTGGGTGTTAATCTGGCGCTACGACGACTGGATGGTCTGGCTTGGCTTTGGTGCACTTTACGTTGCAACCTTCCTCACATACTGGTCGATGGCACAGTATCTGATGGCCGCAAAAGATGATTTGCTCAACGAAGAGCATCACTGATTTTAAAAGCAGGCAAAAGCCTGCTTTTTTTGTATCTGTGATGAGTGCGAAATTCAATTAACTCAGTGGATTTGCTGAAAATTTTGCTAGCAAACTGACCAAATTGGCTTGTTTTGACTGTTAAATAGACAAACGATTCAAAAAATCAAAATTAGTGTTGACTCATTAGTTCGAATCCGTAGAATGCATCCCGTACCCAAGAGGAATTGAGCAGTTAGCTCTTCAGCTTGGTGTGACAGA
>NZ_AEVS01000068.1 GCF_000189255.1 Vibrio brasiliensis LMG 20546
CGGTTCGTTTTTTTATTTATTCATCTGAACAGCTACTCGTACTGGGTTAGCCAGCTTTTCAGTAATGTATTCATTTGTTTCTTCTGGTTAGCATTCATGCCTTTAACCAGTTTGGTCTGAACGGCGGCGTGCTCTTCGATAATTTTATCGATCAGTACAAAACCATCCTGCGTCAACTCTACCGTCACACTGCGACGATCTTCTTTGCTGTGTTCACGGCTGATCAGCCCTTTCGACTCCAGTTTATCCAATCGGTTAGTCATCGCGCCGGAGGTTAGCATCATAGAATCAATCAGTTCAGAGGGTGTCAGACGAAATGGTTGTCCACTTCGACGCAGGGTCGCCAACACGTCAAACTCACCCAATTTTAGGTCATAACGCTTATGTAGCTGAGCAACTTCAGTCTCCATATATTTAGCGATACGCATCAATCGCCCCATTATGGCCATCGGCTCTGTCTCTAGATCCGGCTTTTCCTTAGCCCAGTGCTCTACTACTCTATCAATAGCGTCCATGAATGTTTGTCTCCAGTAACAAAATGCTGTTTCGAATATCTTAACATAGAGATACTTTACAAACAGCGATTTTAAGCGTACATTCCTCACAAAAGTATCTTAACGTAAAGATAGTTATTATGAATATACTACTTGCCATGATTCCGGCATTCTTTTGGGGAACCACCTATGCGGTCACGCAGTACACACTTGCGGACTGGCCTCCCCTATTGCTGGGTGCGATTCGCGCACTGCCAGCCGGACTTCTGTTGTTGGCATTCAGACCAAGCCTGCCGAAAAAAGGTGACTGGCAGATCCTGTTTAGTCTTGGGTTGATTAACATTGCGACCTTCTTTGGTTTGATCTTCGTTATGGCACTGACTCTACCATCGGCGATTTCAGGGGTCGGCATGATCTCAGTGCCGGTGTTTGCCATGATTTATAACTGGCTGATCAATAAACGCCGACCTGGGTTAATTCAGGCAGTCAGCGGCGCAACCCTGATTGCTCTGGCGTGGATGCTGTTCGATCCAGGTTCAATAAGCCTCAACCCTATTGGTTTAGGGGCGATGCTGGCAGCCATTATGTGTATCGTTGTTGGTAGCTCACTGACCAAATCACTGGGTAACCGCATGCACTGGTGGACAGTGCTGACATGGCAGCTGATTCTCGGTGGCGTAATTCTTTCTGTTGCTGCCGGCGTACAGGCAGTAATGGAACCAGCCAAATACGCGGCGCTTGCACACAACTTCTCGATGACTAACCTGTCGGGTTTGCTTTGGGTGGTTGGTTTAAATACCGCACTTGGCTACGGCATGTATGTGTGGTTATTGCAACGTATGTCAGTGGTAGACTTTACCTTCGGTGGTATCGCCAACCCGATTGCCGGGATCTTAACCGGACTGGTTTTACTTGGAGAGTCTTTCACTCCATTCCAGTACAGCCTGATGATCGGCATGATTGTAGTGTCGTTGCTGCCACAGGCGATTCTCGCCATCCGGCAAAATCGTCCGGCACCGGCCGAGTGTCAAAGCCAGTAATTAACAAAGCCGCGGTTTGTACCGCGGCTTTTTTGTTCATCCTTAAGGCTGCGTACTCTACGCACTAACAATCAAGGACATAGGGACAAATCGAATGCCGTTAAAGTCCGCTTCTTCACCCGTCGCGACAAAACCATGATGACGGTAGAAATTAACAGCGTTCACCGAAGAACGCAGGCTTATTTCATTGGCATCCGTCGTCTGAAGTACAAAGCGAAGTAAATCACGCCCGACTCCGGTTCCCTGGGCTGCATTAGCAACAAACAAATGCGTCAGGTAGTTACCACTGCGTAGCGCAGCAAATCCAAGTATTTTCCCATTTGCCACCGCCTTAACGGATACAAACTTCTCATCATCCAGAGCTGTGGCTAAATCAGGCAGAACACGCTGCTTGTACTCCTGCTGTCCCTGAGCATTGAACAAGGGCAGGACATCCACTTTTGATACCTCTGACACCAGCTGGCTCAACGCTTCCAAGTCTGTTTCTTTAACCTTAAGAATTTCCATATTCCCTCCAAGTACACAGTCGCTGACGCAGGAAAAGTTCTGCTGATATCGACAGAACTTCCTTGTATAGCACGATTTAGTTATCAGATCTGATATTGGCTTTTACACTGTAAACAGAGCCTTAGTTACATACCATAACGGAACGGCTTGCCAACAGAAACCATATCACGATGGACAGGAGCCAGCGCTCGGGCATAACTGGCTAACAGGGATAGTGTATACTCACTGCGCTGGTGCATTGCAGGATCTGCGCACTGATGTTGCTCAGTGAGTAACTGCTCAATGTTTCTGAAAATAAGATGGTCAGGAACAATACAGGCATGATTGTTTTTGCTTCCCGTCATACGCAACTCACTAATCGGATAGACGCCATTAACGCTTGCTGATACCGTCACTAACAATACTGGCTTGTGAGCCAACTCCTCATCGGTAGTAAGTAGCAGGAAGTTCTTCAACGCTGGGGTCGCCATACCGTGCCACTCTGGCGTAATTAATATCACAGCATCAGACTGTTTAAGAGTTTCAGCTATCGGCGTCCACTGCTGCCACTCATCTGTTCCTTGCCAGACGCCTTCGTTCCACAAAGGCAGATCCAATTGGTGGAGGTCGAGTACATCGGCTCGGTCAAAATGGTCAAGAGCCAGTGATTTCAGATAGTGAGCGACGTTAACACTCTGTGAGTTTGCACGCTGGCTGCCAGCAACAATTGTAATGTTCATATTAAATCCTTTTCAAAGTTTCAGATAACGATGCTTGATGAGTTGATTTATTGCCTCGTGGAGCAGCAAGGACTATGGCGAGCAACACGCTTGCCGCACCAAGAAGTTGTAAGCCAGTTAAGGTCTGGTCCAGTATCAGGAAGCCTAAAATGCAGGCCGAGACACTACTAAGAAAGCCGAGGAACGAGACTGAAATAGGTGGCAGTTTTTCTATGCCACGAAACCACAGAAAGTAACCAAGTACCGCACCTATTACGCTCAGATAGAGATAGCCGAGGTAGTTTGTCGCTGTGAGTTGTTGAGGGATGCCTTCAACCCATAACGCCACCGGGAGTAACATCAAGCCACCAAACAACAACTGCCAACCAGTAAAGTTAATCAGTGTCATACCCTGCGGCCTGCCCCATTTTTTGGTTAACACAACGCCGCTTGCCATACTCAAAGTCCCTATGCTGGCGACAATCAGGCCAGCAGCACTGAGTTCAGCTGAACTGTTGACTACTAACAAAGCGATGCCCGTCATCCCGACCACACTGGCGAAAAGCTGTAATGGAGAAAGCTCAGACTTAAGCCACTTCCAGCTCAACAGCATCACAATCACTGGCTGTACAGACATCACCATCGCCGCCATGCCACCTGGCAAATAGGTCGCAGCGAAAAACAGGCAGTAGAAGAACAGGCCGATATTGAGAAAGCCCAGTAACGCAAGACGCAGTAACCACGCTCGACTTGGTAACATGTTTCCCAGCAATACCAATAACAACCCGGCGGGTAAGGCACGAATAGTAGACGCCAGTAGCGGACTCTCTGGAGGCAACATCTCTGTCGTTACGATATAGGTACTGCCCCACACCACAGGCGCGATGGCAGTCAAAACAATGGTCTTTACCTGATCAATTCCGTTCATCATCCAGCTCCAATCAATCTCAAATAAAAGTATCTTTTGCAAAAGATACTTTTATTAAAGTAATGGAGATCTAACTCATGATCAAGTATCTTTTTAAAAAGATATTTATGTGGGAGATAAAAATGTCAGCGGACAACGTGGATACCATTCTTACTCAGTGGAAAAACGTCAGACCGGATCTAGACTGTTCAGCTATGGGCGTTGTCGGACGATTACGCCGTACCAGCAACAGCTGGAAAGCAAAGATGGATACGGTATTCAAACAGCATGATCTTAGCAGCATTGAATTTGATATCTTAGCCACCATGCGTCGCAGTGCCCCGACAGGCTGTACTCCTACCGAACTGTATAAAACCCTGATGCTCTCTTCCGGCGCAGTCAGCACGCGTCTGGAAAAATTGGTTAAGGATGGTTTAGTCGAACGAATCTTCAGTGAGCAGGACAGACGCAGTTGTAAGGTAGTTCTGACTGAAAAAGGGGTGAGTCTTGTAGACGCCGCACTTAACGATCATGTAGATAATCTCGATAACATGATCAGCGTGTTGACCTCTGACGAGCAAGACCAGTTAGCGGGATTATTGCGAAAAATACTGATTGCTGAAGCGAGTGAAAAGTAACAAGGAAAGTTCGATGCCATAGACTCAACCATGGCATCGATATAAACCCGCTTATTGCTGCTCGATAGGTTTAAGTACCCGACATGGATTGCCCGCCGCAACAACATTGGCCGGGATATCTTTAGTCACCACACTGCCCGCGCCAATAACGCTGTTCGCCCCAATCGTCACGCCCGGGCAAACAATCACACCGCCACCAAGCCAGACATTGTCGCCAATGGTAATGGGTGTACCAAACTCGACACCTTCTTCGACGCGGCCTTTAACATCCAGTGGATGACCTGCAGTGTAGATTTGTACATTGGGTGCAAACAGCACATTGTCACCAATATGTACCTCAGCAACATCAAGAACCACGCAGTTAAAGTTAGCGTAGAAGTTCTTACCTAACTTGATATTCGAACCGTAATCACAGCGAAACGGCGGCTCAAGGTAGGCCTGTTTCGAATCTGGGATCAACCGATCGATCGCTGTTCGCCACTCATCGGTATCGGGAATACTGTTATTGAGAGCCTGCAAGGTCTTACGACACTCTATACGCTCGTTGTAGAGTTCCTTATCCCATGCATCGTAAGGCTCTCCCGCCAGCATCTTGTCTTTTTCTGTTCTCATCTCTGTTACCGTACTAAGAAGTCTCTTTATTGCGTGGAATATCGCATATCAGAACCAATTTGTAGCGGGCTTACCGCAGCAAATTTGTGCTTCGTGTGACAGGTCACTTTTCGTGTGGGTCAATCGTAAACAGGTGGTTGTAAGTAATTACTCACTGTTATGAAAATCTTTTAACCATAACGATTACCTTACCGTCTCTAGTAACAGATCATAGAAGCATCTTGCGGCAGGACCCGTTTTCGCCCCCTTTGGCAGAGTGATATGCAGCGGCACTTGATACTTAGCATTATGCTCAACGTCCAACACGGTCAGCTGACCATGATTTCTCTTGGCCACAACATGTTCAGGAAGGCGACAGAAGCCAACTCCCTGCTCTATCGCGCGAAATGCATGGTCAAAATTATCGACAGTGATTCTTTGATTTGCCTTTAACCAACCAACATTTTGTTCTCTGCGCTCAGTAACATCAGCACCGAGATCACGTACCACTACCTGACAGTGGGTAGCAAAATCAGCCATACAAACATTATCCTGCTTCGCGAGTGGGTGCTTACTTGAGACCACAGGAATCATGCTAGTAGTAGACAAAACCTGCGCCGGATAATTGGTAACAGGTAAAGTAATAATCGCAATATCCGCCTGTTCAGTAGTGACCATTTCACTGGTTTTACTTAGTGAGGTTTCCACCACCTGAATCGAAGTAATGCTGTTACGCTGAAGGTATTGTGCCATCGGCTGATAGAGCAAAGTCGGATCACACAGGTGATCGATAGCAATAGTAATTTCCGATTCAACACCCGCAGAAATCTGCTGGCTCAAATCCTCTAGCTCTCTCGCCTGCTCTAGCATACTGCTTGCCCGGCGAAGTAATGACTTACCATGCTCAGTAATAGTGGCCCGCCTGCCCTTCACTTCCACCAACTTCACACCCAATTGCTCTTCAAGTTTTTTAATAGCGTAAATCAAAGTGGTGTGACTTTTATTGAGAGACAACGCGGCAGCCTGGATACTCCCCGCTCTATCGACCTCTTGCAGAGTCATCCATTGCTCTAGAGTGCTTTTTAATCTCATCGCCCGACCTGTCAGTTTTTTAGACATTTACACGCAATATTATGAACTTTTCTGTTCAATTTATATAGACAACAATAGATCCATCAAACAACGGCACAGACAGTGCGAAAACAGATAGAGAAGATGAGATGAAACTACTACAAGTTGATTTTGAATATCACGGCCCGATGGGTGAAGAGATGTCTAAGGCATTGGTTGAACTGGCTGAGTCAATCAACCAGGAGCCGGGGCTAATTTGGAAGATATGGACCGAAAGTGACGCTGAAAAGCTCGGTGGGGGCATCTATTTGTTCGAAGACGAAGTCACCGCTAGCAACTACCTGAAGATGCATGCAGAGCGACTCAAACAGATGGGAGTGCCGCAAGTCAGAGGGATCATCTTCGATGTGAACCAACCGCTAACCGAAATCAATCACGGCCCAGTAAGCCGTTAAGGACTCACTATGAACAACCGAATATTTTTTACCATTCATGGCGCTATCTATACCGTCTTTGCCCTAGCGCTATTCTTTGTGCCAACCATAATGTGGCCAATGTACGGCGTAGAGATTAATGACCAGTATGCTTACTTCCTTTCTCAGCACACCAGTATCTTTCTTGGTGGTGTCGCAGCGGTAAGTCTGTTTTTGAGAAACGTAGAACATGCAGAGACTATGAAACAACTGCTAAAAGCTCTGCTAGTTACCAATATTCTTGGTGTTGCCATCACAGGTTATGCTGGATTGACAGGGATCTTTGTCGGCTTTGGTTGGAGTGACCCAGCATTCTTTGCACTGCTGTCACTACTTAGCTTTCGCCAGCTTAATCTACAACAGTGACCAACAACCTAATGAACGGCCGAGTGCGGCTGCGCTCGGCGAACGACTCCGCTACTGTTGACCTCGCCTTTATCTGTCAATCTGCGTAGAATACGCGCTCTTTTTTCATTCACAGAGCAGAATAGGCAGCCAGTTTGCACACAGTAGAACAACTTAAAAGCGGCGAGTTAGCCGGAATCCAACGCCTCCAGCTTCGTGGTCAACTCACTGAGTTACCACAGGAAATTCTAACCTTGGCCGACACGTTAGAAATACTCGATGTTTCTGACAACCTTTTAAGTGACCTGCCTCAGTGGCTAACGAAGCTAACTAATTTGAAGATCGTCTTTGCTTCCAACAATCGCTTTACACGCCTGCCGCTAGTATTGGGTCAGTGTAAACAGCTGGAAATGGTCGGCTTTAAGAGTAACCAGATCGTGCGCGTTGGTGAAGAGTCGCTACCAGAACAATTACGTTGGTTAATTTTGACCGACAACCAAATTACTCAATTACCTGAATCACTAGGTTATCGTCCTCGATTGCAAAAACTCGCGCTGGCTGGCAACAACATCAAGTCACTACCTGACAGTTTCAACAATCTGCTCAATCTTGAGCTGGTTCGTCTCTCAGCCAACCAACTTGAAGCTTTCCCTGATGTTTTACTTCAGTTACCTAAGCTTGCCTGGATGGCCTTTGCAGGAAATCCATTTTGCGAACGTTTAACCCAACAACAAACCGTTCCACAAGTTAGCTCGGACAGCTACCAACTTAATCAGGTATTGGGTCAGGGAGCATCCGGGGTAATTTCTCATGCCGACTGGCTAAACCCTGAGTTCGATTTCCCTTCTAAGGTGGCAGTGAAAGTATTCAAAGGCGAGGTGACCAGCGACGGTTACCCTTGTGATGAGCTTCAGGCTTGCCTCCAAACTGGACTGCACAATAATCTGGTCAAATCCATTGCTCAGGTTAATGAACAGGATTATCTGGCGTTAGTGATGGAGTTAATTCCAGATGATTACTTTAATTTAGGCCTGCCTCCGACGCTGGAAACCTGTACTCGCGATGTGTTCAAAGCGGATTTCACCCTCTCGGTCAAACAGATAGAGAAGATCGTCGATCAGATGCTGGACGTCTTCAACCATCTACATGACAACCGAGTGTGTCATGGTGATCTCTACGCGCATAATGTGTTGATCAATGAGCAGGGTGAAATGATATTTGGTGACTTTGGTGCCGCCAGCGTCTACGACTACCTGAGCGAAACCCAGCAGCGTGGTGTGCGTAAAGTGGAAGCCAGAGCATTAGGCCACTTTATCGACGACCTGCTCTCTGTTTGCAAGCCTATCGAGCGCCAGACAGCCGCCTACAAGAGCTTGCAAAATCTGGCTCTGATTGCAGGCTAACAAGCACAATGGTATCGCCCCCTTACTAACCGGGATAGTTCTGATTTTTCACAGTTTGTCGGGCTCATAAAGCTTCTTGGTACACTTGTTGCTTCTGGGCAACTTCTTGCTTGAACTGAGCAAGATCTTGCTCGAATCGAGCAAAAAGTTGCTCGCCCTGTATATCATTAAAATCTTAAATTATTGAAATGTATGGCTTTTCTCTTTGGCACAGTTCTTGACTTAGGGTTAGGTGTTTTTACACCCCAACCTTAAGGATTTTACTATGCCAACTCCATGTTATATCTCTATCGACGGCGAGA
>NZ_AEVS01000067.1 GCF_000189255.1 Vibrio brasiliensis LMG 20546
TTTAAATGATAAAGCCTCGACGTAAGTCGGGGCTTTGTTGTATCGGCGGTTTGTAAACTCAAGCCATCGTGATTTCAGCAATACCTCTCTTGCCTGCCCCTTTCTATTTTCGTGCATTATTGCTAATGGTTATCATTTCTGTCATGGATTCTGATACTATTCATGAATAATAATGGTAAAAGTATCAACAACTGATGTCTGGGAGGGCTTGTGGTTAAAGTAATGAATACGACGAAAACAGAAGCGAGCTTCAATCGCATCAGTAAAGTACTTTCTTATATTCACACTCACCTTGATGCGCCGCTTTCATTAGAGGAAATAGCGCAGCAAAGTTGTTGGTCTCGATGGCAGCTACAGCGAGTATTTCAAGCAGAAACAGGGCTTGCCGTTGCTCAATACGTCAGAGAACTGAAGCTAAGTAGTGCCGCCGAGTTGCTGTTAGATTCAGACCAACGCGTTATAGATGTTGCTCTGGCAAAGGGGTTTAACTCCGAGATTGCGTTCAGTCGAGCATTCAAACAGTTCTTTGGTCAGAGCCCGAGAGCCTATAGAAAAAACGCGCAACGTGTGGGTTTAAAAAAGCCAATTCAAGTTTCAGAAATGAACATCAACGGTTTTAATGCTCACACCTTTGTTGAAGTTCGGGTCGATACCAAACCTGACTTTATCCTCAAAGGCATCCACGGCGAAATAAAAGGGCTATTTTCCTTATCTCCTGATTTTTCCCGTGTCGTACCGCAATTGTGGAGCAGGTTAGAGTCAGAAACGAATAAGGTAGCGAAACCCAAGGGGCAGTTACTCGGAGTTGTCGATGTGACCAACGCAACTTTCGATGGAAGCAATATCCATTATTGGGCTGGAATAGAGCTAGGTAGTGAGGTGGCTATTCCGGTGCTACCGAGTATCGTCTCCCGTAATTTGAGTGTTCTCAATGTTCCGCAGCAGACTTATGCAGCAGTGAAACATAAGGGGCCAATCGAGACTCTGCCAAAAACGTTGCGATGGTTTTTACTTCACTGGCTCCCTAGTTCAGGGTATCGAGGCCTTGATGGTTATGAGCTGGAAGTTTATCCAGATAACTATCAGGCTGATTCTGAAAGCGCTGAAATGGAATACTGGGTACCTATTATTAAGGTATGAAACCTGACTGAAATGTCAGCCATCTCATCGGGTCGGTTTAAGTTGCACCAAATTGTTAACTTTGAGTTTGGGATATAAATATAATGCAAATGATATTTATTCTCAAAAGAACAAAGCATTGGTACTTAAGGACGACATGAATAACAAGATACTATTCAAGCGCTCAACACTGGCGCTCGCGTTGCTCGCTACATTTTCAGCCCCCCACTTTAGCAGCAGATCAGGATAACAGTGACACAACTCAGCTTGAAACCATTACTGTTCTGGGTAAAGCGTATCGAAATACGGCGACTAAAACGGCGTTAACACCCGAGGAAACACCACAAGGAATTACGGTCATTGATGGTGAGCTGCTCGAACAACGTGGTGTTCAGTCGGTGTCTCAAGCTTTACGTTATGCATCAGGTGTGGTTACAGAGCAGAAGGGTGTCGCGGTAACCATGTATGATAACTATTCAATCCGTGGTTTCGATACTAATAACGTAAACTACTACGATGGCCTGATTCTCCCATATCTTCCAGGCTGGAATTTGCAGGCACAAATAGATCCGATTGCGATCCAACAGATAGAAGTCTTCAAGGGGCCAACATCTGTGCTTTATGGTTCTATGCCTCCTGGTGGCATGGTCAACATCATCGCTAAGAATCCACAGCAACAGCAGAGTACCTCGGTCGGGGTTACTACAGGTTCGCGCAACTTGTTAGAAGCATCCGTAGATACGTCTGGTCAAATTGCAGATAGTGACTTTTCTTACCGACTTGTCGCTCTTGCACGTAAACAAGACAGTCAGGTCGATGGAGCAGAGGAAGAACGTTATGTATTAGCACCATCGCTAGATTGGCAGGTTAGCGACAGAACGTTAATTAATTTCAACCTCTACTACCAAAATGATCCAGCGATGGGTATTAACTCTGCCGCTCCTCTTGAAGTCGTCCAGACTCAGTCTCCATCAATCTCTATGGGGGATGTGAACTGGAGTACATTCGAGCGTGATGTGCTTATGTTGGGATATAAGATCAACCATGAGTTTAATGATGATTGGTCATTGTTGCAGAATGCACGTTACATGGACGCATCTTTGTATCAAGAGAACACCTTCCATTACGATAGTGACTTTACCGCCTCAAGCGGCAGCTTAGTTAGACATCCGTACATTACGCAAGAGAACTCTAACAGTTTCGTCATTGATAACCAGTTGTCAGGTCGTGTTGTGACGGGAGAGTGGCAACATAATCTGTTACTTGGTGTCGATTACCAAAAGCTGGAAGGGGATTCTCTATATAAGCTATACGCAGCGAATGCTGAGTTTTATGCGTTTAATGCTTATGCGCCGGATAACAACTTACTCAACCGTGATCAGTTAACTCAGTCATATAAAGAAACTCATGACATCTCATATGAGCAACTTGGCTTCTATTTCCAAGACCAGCTTCGCTACCAGCGCTTAGTGTTATTGGCTGGTGGTCGCTATGACCTGTTTGAGTCATCTGATGATAAAGTCAGTACTACACCTGTGTATGACGGCAAAAATACCTCAGACCACAATCAGTTCTCTTATCGTGTCGGTGCATTGTATGAACTAGATAATGGTATATCTCCATTTGTTAGTTTTGCGACTAGCTTCGAGCCTGCAGCAGGAACAGACGTCAAAGGCAACGCATTTAAGCCACAGATTGGAGAACAGTTTGAAGTTGGGATGAAGTATATGTCAGCCGATATGTCTAAGACATTCACGGCGTCTTACTTCCATATCACTAAGAACGACACCATTATTGCAGACCCTACGGATCCCACTTATCGAGCTAAGATTCAAGTCGGAGAGGTACTATCTAAGGGGTTAGAACTGGAAGGTCAGGCTTATCTAACGGAGAGTTGGGATGTTCAGGCTTCATACTCATACATTGATATGGAAGTAAAACAGGCTTATGACCAAAGCCTGGTAGGGACGACACCAATCTATGTGCCAGACCATAGTGCTAGCGTTTGGACCAACTACTATTTAGATACAGGCGCTTTAGCCGGAGCGAGAATTGGCGGTGGTGCTCGCTATATGGGTGAGATGCAAATGGACGCATCGAATAGCCAGGGGAAAGTTCCTTCATATACAGTCGTCGACTTATCACTTGGCTATGATCTCGGTAATGCCAGCGAGTCTCTTTCTGGTGCTCAGGCTAATCTGATCGTAAACAACCTATTCGATAAAGAGTTCTACTCTTGTTATAACCAAGCTAACTGCTGGTTTGGTGCTGAACAGTCGGTTGAACTCAACATTAAATACGACTTCTAAACTCCATCAAATAGCAGCTCATAATGAGCTGCTATTTTTCCAACCCGACAAGCTCTGGTTATACCTTGGCTGGTGGGCGAGTTTGCAATTAGTCCTTTCGACCTTAAACAGCGCAATCGAGCCTGACAACACTTCATTCTCTGTCATCACTAATTCGGCATATAAAAAGGGGAATTGCTAAAATTTTCTGTGACTTAGTGAAAACTTGTCTATCTTTAAAATAACTATATGGAGATAGAAAATGTATCAAGTTACCCCTTATCTATTTTTTGCTGGTCGTTGTCAGGAAGCGCTCGACTTTTATCACAAGTGCTTTGGCGGAGTTGTTCTAACCAAGCAGTTATTCAAAGACGCACCCCAAGAAATAGAAGGGGCGGACCCTAACTGGATCATGCATGCAGAGTTTGAAGCGTTTGGAATGAAATTAATGCTGTCTGATGGAGTGGTTGCCAAAGAACTGACTGGTAACAACATGGCTCTATCTGTCGTTCTCAATGATCTCGATGAGCAAGGACGTCTTTTCGATAAGCTCTCTCATGGCGGGCATATTATGATGCCACTAGCGGATACATTCTGGGGAGCACGATTTGGCAAAGTCGAGGATCAGTTTGGCATTCGCTGGATGCTTCACTGCGATCTGGTGAAATAGCTCAAGGGCAACCAATCTAATAGAAGCAATGTATCTCTCATTCCAGTGCATGGAGCATGAATTCATTTTTCCATTAATCTAAAATTAGTCATTAATCAGTCAGTAAATTAATTAAGTTGTATATAGATCGTGGCGAGCATCAAGATAACTGTAGATAGATTACAGCCAGGGTTGCATATCCGACTTCCGGTCAAATGGAACGAGCACCCTTTCTTATTCAATAGTTTTAAAGTTAAAGACGAAGAACAGATTCGCATGATTCGTCACTTAGGTATCAAGCATGTTTTCATCAACCCGAACCAAAGTGACACTCAGCCGCTTCCTCCAAGCGACAAGCCGAGTACTGAAGAAGAAAGTTCTGAGGCAGAAGTTGATTTAGAAGCGCAAAAACTATGGAAAGAGAAGCAAGACAGAATTGAAAAGCTCAGTGCCTATCGGCGCAGAGTGATTCACTGTGAAAAAGAGTTCGAGCGTTCGTTGTCTCGGATGCGTGCAGTAATGAACAAAATTCGCAATCGACCGGAACAGGCTGTCGACGAGGCGAGTCAGTTAGTCAACGATATCGTCGATAAACTGCTTAGCGATGATAATGTCACTCTCCACCTAATGAATGGTAAGAGTGAGTTCGAAGACATCTACTTTCATTCTCTCAACGTATCAGTTATCGCGATGATGATTGCTAAAGCGAAAATGCTCAGTGCTGAAGAAATTAAAGAAGTCGCTTTTGCTTCTCTATTTCACGACATGGGTAAGGTTAAGGTGCCCACTGCGATTTTACGTAAACCTACAGCGCTTACTGACCCAGAGAAGAACTACTTAAAGCTTCACACTAAATATGGTTTAGAGATTGCTGCCAATATGGATAGCTTTCCTGAAAGTGCCAGAACAGTGATCGCACAGCACCATGAAATGAATGATGGTTCTGGCTACCCTGATGGATTGAAGGGAGACCAAATTGATCAGCTAACCCAAATCGTGTCAGTGGCAAATGCTTACGACAATCTTTGTCATAGCAATGTTGTTGCCGAGCAGAAGATCCCATACGTCGCCCTCTCTCATCTATATAAGAACTGCAAGCATCTATATAACCATGAGAACTTAAGTTTGCTGATTAAGTTTATGGGTATCTACCCTCCAGGGACAGTAGTGCAATTATCAAATGATATGGTCGGCCTGGTCATATCGGTTAACGCAAAAAACATACTGTTTCCAAACGTGCTTATCTATGACCCGTCAGTACCGCGAACTCAAGCTCCGATCATCGACTTAGCGGAGAGGGATATAAAGATAGTTAATGCTATTTTACCTAACAAGCTTCCCGATAAGGTGAGAGAGTATCTAAACCCACGTTCGCGTATTTCATACTTCTTTGACTCTGATGACTAGTTATCCACAGGAAATTGTGAATAACGACTGATTAAGTTGAGTGTAAAATGGGCACAAATAGAGGTCTGAGTGATAAATGTTCACTCAGACCTTTTTTATGAAAAAAACGCATTTTTTCGCTTGCCATAAAATTGG
>NZ_AEVS01000066.1 GCF_000189255.1 Vibrio brasiliensis LMG 20546
GTAGTAAAAGGTCCAAACAGCAGTTGGTTATCTTTCATTGATTTAAAGTTCTCGCCGTTGATCCAAACCATATCAACGCTACCACCACTGTTTTTACCCGCTGCTTTTTCTGCGATAAGGCGAGTGGTAGTTTCAGCAATATCGGTTACCTTAACGTGTTGAAGAGTTACACCATATTGGCTCTGTAACTGGCTATTTGCCCACTGAAGATAGCGGTTAATCTCTTGGCTTCCTCCCCAGGCATGAAAGTAGACTGTTTGTCCTTTTGCCTGCTCGACAGTGTGTTGCCAAGTGTCAGAAGCGTATGAAGAAATCGAAACGAGTAGTGATGATAATAAAGTGATCAGCCTTGTCATAATGGTCCCTGTTAGTTGAATATTTAGATCGGCCAGATACTCAGACCGGAACAATTCAATTATTCATTCATTATGACTGAAAAAAGATAGGTTTATTATATATTTGAGGTATTTGTTGGCGGATTGTGTAAAAAGTGAGTAGCAAAAAGTAAAAAAGCAGCCAATCTGGCTGCTTTTTAGATTTAATGACCTAGCGTGTGATTAGTTTTTCCAATCGCTAAGCTTGAAGGTAAGAGTATGAACGTCATTCTTCAGAACCATAGAATCATTAGTCAGAGTCATGTCGCTCCAATCAGATAGCGTCTGAGAGAAAGCTTGTTCAACGTCCATCACATCACCAACACACATCTTCATAGTCATACCCATTTTTTCGATGCGGAATTGGTTGTCTTTTAATTCTGCCTGACCGAAGAAGTTGTTACATCCAGCGTTACCGTTGGCTGTCATCTTCTCACCAACTTCCAGACGCGGTGCTTTTTGACGGCCCTCTAGAACAATATCTTTACCGTCAATGCTAACCAACTCCCAGTTGTGGTGCTGGAGATCTTGAGCTGTAATTTGTTTCACATCGTCACCATTGCTTGCACATGCGGTCACTACAACTGGTAGGGTAATTGCTGCAAGTAACATTTTTGGACTAAGCTTCATAATAAATCAACTCCAATAATTAGATAGATAAGCCTTAGCTTCGGCTTTGATGGTTGCAGTATAAATAATAAAACACTGTTTTTGTCAGCGTTGAGTCATAGTTTGGTCTGAATCACATATTGGAACTTATTGATAAACATCCAATTATAGATGCCGTAGAGTGTAATTTGTGCTTTTTAGCAAATGGGTGACCGTTTGGAACAGTTAGAGTTTTTTGTCGTACCAAGTCCTTGCGTAGGCGTGTGCACAGTAGATGAAAAAGGCTACTGTCGTGGTTGCATGCGTAAGAGAGACGAACGCTTTAACTGGCTTAATATGACTCCGGCACAACAACTACATATCATCAAGTTATGTCGTCAACGCTACCTGAGAAAAATCAAACGAGACCAGGCTAACGTCGCTGAGCAAAAAATAGACGATAGCCCGCAACAAGATCTTTTTTAAAATCAACTACTTTACAGCTTTCTCAATTGCCGCTATACCTTAAGTATCGTGTACTGTATTTAAAGGTGTAGTATGGATATACGAAATCAAACGCAAAACCCATGTATTGGCTATTGCCAAGCGGATTCTAAAGGTTTCTGTTTAGGTTGTGGTCGCACTCGTGAAGAACGCTATCTGTGGTACCAACTTAGTGAAATCGAGCAAAGAGAGATCCTACAGAGAATCTGCGTACAATCCCTCTCTCCGCTTAAATAACCACTTTCGCTCTATTTTAATGACCAACGGTCGCTAACCCAGCCACCTGCATGCTCATCAAAATGACTACCAGAGAATCGATGGTTAGCCTCTGAATGCTTTTCGCATTCTGGTTGTTCGTCCATCAAATGCTGAATATAACTCGCCATTGGATCACCGCTTTTCAGCCGCTCTTGCCTGGTGGCAACTTCTTTAATCAACTGAAGACGGTATGAGTTACTAGCACGTTTCATGCGGTGAT
>NZ_AEVS01000065.1 GCF_000189255.1 Vibrio brasiliensis LMG 20546
GGCGTTTTTGTTTCATTCGCTTATCTTAGTGTCAGCTTAGTGCCGTTGAATTTTAAGTGACCGAGCAGTATTTTTGCGTTGTTTTTACCACTGTCGGTAAAGGCAACTCCATAGCGCGCATAGTGGAGTGAGCGTTGAAGATTGCATACTTTGCCATACAGCGGTTCGAAACGTGGGCCTTTCGGGGTGTTAAGCTGTACATGTAAGGCAATCTCTTCACCAACCTGAAATGGTCGACTGAGTGGTGCTGTGATAAAACGGCAGCCACCTTTAGAGAGGTCGCGGATTTCACACTCAAGTCTGTGACTATCTGCCTCAACTCGCGCAAGAAGGTTAACATCGAAACGAGGTTCCTTACGTAACTGAGTGACCTGCATAGTCTGAGGTACTGATAGCGCCACCATTGGTACCGGGGCTGTCATTACATGCTGAAGCTGCGCGCGGAAATGAACCACAGCCCCTTCACCGCGTGGTGAGATAGCGCGAATCGTTGCCCAGAAGCCTTCCTGGAAAAAGTACTCCAAGTCATCTTCAGAGATCTTTGGCAGTTCTGCTAAAACAATATTGTTGGAATGTGTGCCAATAAAAGAAGTTTTACAACGAAAACTGGTACCGACAGGTGTCGAAATGCCAATGGTCAGTTCACCACCATGTTCAATCATTGCCAGCGCGTCAGTGCTATTTAATATCGAAACACTTTTTTCATTTGAGGAGCGAGCTGTATGCTCTTTATGCGCCACCGCTGAGTTATTCATCTAGCCTCCGTTGCTCCTACCTTATTATTCTTGTTACGGTAGGTCTGTATTTGTCATCCGACCTGTAAGGTTTATACAGACGGATAAGCTCAATTCTATGTGGGGTTTGCTGATTGTTCAAATACCAAATAGGCCTATAAATTTGATTTGGGTATCATTTTTGATAGATATAGAAGTTTATAAGTGCATGTTTGGTGAATTAAACTCACATTTTTTATCTGGATAATTGGACTAGTCACCACATGGCTTGGCAATTATGATAAGGCTCCTGTTTGGCTGAGTCTCACTAGCGAGTAAACATGAATCAAGACTTTTATCTGCCGTTAATCTCTGAGTTAGGTTATCGGAATATTAATTCGTTAGAGGTTCTACAAACTCTTTGGGGAGGTTATGGACAGTTAGTCAGACTTCATCTCGATGGTGGTAGCATTATTGTAAAGCATATCCAGCTGCCTCAACCTGCCCATCATCCCAGAGGCTGGAATACTGAGTTATCCCACCAAAGAAAACTGCGCTCTTATCAGGTCGAGCTGAACTGGTATCAGAATACGGCGGGTAACTGTTTCGCCAGAGTGCCAAAACCGCTTAAGGTAATTCAGCACGATGACGAATTGCTGCTAGTCATGGAAGATCTAAAGCAGGCTGGGTTTAGTGAGGTTGTCACTCAGGCAAGCAAGAGTCATCTGAGTGCGTGTCTGCGTTGGTTGGCGGAGTTTCATGCTCAACATATCGGTCACACTGGTGAAGAGTTGTGGGAAGTCGGCACCTACTGGCACCTGGATACTCGTCCTGATGAATTACTGGCGCTGAAGGACTCAGAGCTTAAACAGCAGGCAAAGCGTATTGATCAAGTGTTGCGAGACGCTCCTTATCAGACGTTAGTCCATGGCGATGCTAAGCTGGCAAATTTCTGTTTTACCCCTGATGGTCAGCAGGCTGCTGCGGTTGATTTTCAATACATTGGTCGTGGTTGTGCGATGAAAGATGTCGCTCTTTTTATTAGTAGTGCGGTGGAACCTGAACAGTGTGAAGAGCTAGAAGAGTGGCTTTTGGATGAGTATTTCGCTCACCTTGAAAGTGCGGTTAAGACTCATCAACCAGAGTTATCCGCTGAGGATGTGGAGCTAGCGTGGCGACCACTGTTTGCTATTGCCTGGGCTGACTTTCAGCGTTTTGTCAAAGGCTGGAGTCCGGGCCACTGGAAGATTAATCCTTACACAGAAGGTTTGAAAGAACGGGCCTTAGATATGCTCAAGGCTTACCCTGAGCGGTAAGCCTTGATTCGTTTTATGCTTTTATCCGCGCCATGTAGAGAGTATTGATGTACTCCCCATCTCTGAACGAGGCACATTTGGCTTCGCCTTCAATTTCAAAACCAAACTTTTTGTAGCAGGCAATCGCGGTTTGGTTATCGCTGTTAACGTCAATCTGGATGCGCTTGATCTGCAACCAGTTATCGGCAAGATCCAGCACAGTTTCGATCATCTTGCTACCGATACCTAATCCATGAAAGTCATCATGAACACCAAGACCGAAGCTACCACAGTGCGCTGTTCTCGGGCGTTGTGACTGCTCAAAACCAATGTTGCCAACGATTTTCCCATCCACTTCAGCAACGAAGCTATAGACTCCCTCAGGCATGTTTTCCAGTCGGTTCGTCCACATTGCTACAGAAGGCTTTGGCAGTTGGAGGGTCTCACGCTGTGCTTTTGGCTGAGCGTAGATTTCACATATTGCAGCTGCATCACTGACTTGAGTCGGACGAATTACTATTTCCATATTATTGTCTCTTCGACTGGTTAAACATTAGTTCACCATAACGAGATTAATCGTAATGATAAAGCATTGTTTTTACATTTATCTTCCCAGTAGTGATTGATGCTATCTGTTGATAAAAGCATCGAATTCGGGACGCGAAAGTAAAATTTGCAAATCTGATTGTTTCTTATCTGCAAGCGATCTAATGTAACAACTTGTTTACTTAAGGAATCCGTCATGAATCATTCTGCGAGTTGGAAAACTCCGCAAAACTTCCTGCTACTTATCTCGATTGTGGTGCCTGTTGCTTTCTCCAGCTGGATGGCGCTGTTGAATAACTTTGTTATTGAGCGGGCGAATTTTGACGGTTCTGATATTGGTCTGCTGCAAAGTGTACGCGAGATACCAGGCTTTCTGGCTTTTACTGCAGTGTTTGTGCTGCTGTTTATTCGCGAGCAACGCTTTATGCTGCTGTCCCTTAGCGCATTAACCATAGGTACTGCAATAACTGGCTTTTTCCCTTCCGTTTTTGGTTTATTGCTGACGACCTTGTTGATGTCGACCGGATTTCATTACTTTGAAACCCTTAAGCAATCCCTGTCTCTGC
>NZ_AEVS01000064.1 GCF_000189255.1 Vibrio brasiliensis LMG 20546
CTGTAATTCACCACGACTAAACGTTACTTTCAGAAGCCTGAAGTGCTTTCTCTTCGTAGTCAGATGCCCAGTCACGCAGAGTTTGCCAAATACGACCTAAGGTCTCATGCCAGTATCGTTCAGTTTGCTCAAGGTAAACGGCTTTAGGCGTGTACTTAGCCCAGAACTGAGTCACATTGTCGTGAGCCAGATAGTTGGTTGGTGCGGCATAGGGTTTCAGACCTGCAGAGTGGAACTCATTCAGTGCGCGTTTCATATGGCTGGCTGATGTTACGACGACCAGTTTTTTAGTGCTGACGAACGCCGCTGCTTGCCTTGCTTCTTCCCAGGTATCTTTTGCCGTTTCAAGCAAGATGATATCGGACTTAGCCACGCCAAGCGCTAACGCTACTTTGGCCATCATACGAGCATTGCTTACTTCTGAGCCTGCAGCGTAGCCCGACAGAATCAACTTAGCTCCGGGATAAATGCGCAGGATACGAATACCTTCACTTAAACGCATCAGTCCGGTACGACTTAATTCAGACGTAGGTGGAATTTTGTCATCTACCACATGTCCACTGCCCAACACCATCACATAGTCGATTGGCTCATCAACTGGGAAAAATGCCGAGTATTGGCGCTCAAGTGGCATCAATAGACGAGATGATACTGGCTGGAATGCGATAAGGAAAATGCCAATAAAAGAGAATAGAACAACAAAGCATCCTGTCTTCTGCTTACGGGTAAACATGATCAGCATCAGACCGAAAAGGCCAATGATGAGCATTGCCGGCAACGGCATTAGCAGAGAAGACACAACTTTTTTCAGCTCAAACATACTAAATAGTCCGAAAAAACATCAATTGATTATATTTTAAGAGAAAGCCTCTTTATTCCTGCTTTTCTTGTGACAGAATAGCAGCACGATTAGACATAATAACTCAAGCTGCTGTGACTGAAGACCGCAATTTCGACGATATTGCCCACAAATTTGCAAAAAATATTTACGGCTCTGACAAAGGCGAGATTCGTCAAGTCATTGTTTGGGAAGATCTTCAACAGATACTTCATGCCGTAGATGGGGCGAAACAACCACTGAATGTGCTGGATGCCGGGGGAGGCTTAGCACAAATGTCGCAAAAGCTTGCTGAACTCGGACATCACGTAGCGTTATGTGATCTATCTTCTGAAATGCTGCAATTAGCACAGCAGGATATTGCAAATAATGGCCTGCTTGAGCAGTATCGCTTCATTCATTCGCCAGTCCAATCGATTGATCAACACCTCGAGTCCCCAGTGGATGTCGTACTGTTTCATGCTGTGATGGAGTGGTTAGCAGACCCTAAGCCCGCATTAGAAAAAGTGCTTGAGCAGGTGAAACCCGGTGGGATGGCTTCCATCATGTTTTATAACCATCATGGCTTGGTCTACAAGAATGTCGTATGTGGCAATATTCCGCATGTTTTAGACGGAATGCCACATCGCAAGCGTTTTAAATTACAGCCGCAAAAAGGCTTAAAACCTGAAGAGGTATACCAGTGGATAGAAGACGCTGGTTTTTCAATTTGCGGTAAGTCTGGTATCCGCTGCTTTAGTGACTACATAGGTAATATGGAGTACATGGGCGATTACCAGTATGAAGATGTGTTGGCACTAGAAAGACAATTGTGCAGACAAGAGCCATACCTCTCGTTAGGTCGATACATACATGTATGGGCACAAAAGAAAGAATAAACAGGACTAACAATGAGTGAGATGACTCTAAATGCTGCTGAGCAGCCGATCGACGAACTGGTCGGCTGGGTAAAACAGCACGATTTCTCATTGAACCTGACCACCGAGCGTTTGGCATTTTTGATCGCTATCGCTGTGCTCAGTAACGAAAGGTTCGATGAAGAGTTAGGTGAAGGTGAGCTGCATGATGCGTTCACCATTGTGACTCGATTATTCGAAGAGACAGGGGATGCATCTGCGTTCCGTGCAAATAATGCCATCAACGAGATGGTCAAACAGAGATTAATCAGTCGCTTTACCAGTGAAATCACGGAAGGCGCCAGTATCTATCGCTTGTCACCTCTTGCGATAGGTATTACCGATTATTACGTTCGCCACAGAGAGTTCTCAAAACTTAAGCTATCTATTCAGCTATCTATGGTCGCTGACGAAATGGCGAAGGCGATTGACTCTGCTCGTCAGGGTGGTACCCCAGCACACTGGCGTAAGAACGTTTATGGTGTTTTGAAATACTCAGTTGGTGAGATTTTCGATCAGATTGACCTTAACCAGCGAGTGATGGATGAGCAGCAACAATCAGTAAAAATACAGATTGCCGAACTGCTGAATAAAGATTGGCGAGATGCGATTAACAACTGTGAATCGCTGCTATCTGAAACGTCCAATACCCTAAAAGAACTGCAAGACACGCTTCAGGCTGCGGGCGATGAGCTGCAGACTCAGATTCTTGATATTCAAGAGCTGGTCTATGGTGATGATGAGCTCGAATTTATTGCTGAAACCTTGTTTGCGCTGCAGATGAAGCTTGACCGCATCACGAGTTGGGGTCAACAAGCGATAGACCTATGGATTGGCTATGACCGTCACGTTCATAAGTTCATCCGTACCGCGATTGATATGGATAAGAACCGGGCGTTCAGTTCGCGTTTACGTCAATCGGTAAAAGATTACTTCGATATGCCTTGGTATCTGACTTATGCAGATGCTGAGCGTCTAACAGACCTTCGTGATGAAGCTCTGGTACTTCGCGATGATGAAGTAACCGGCCAAGTACCACTAGAAGTGGAATACGAAGAGTTTCAACAGGTCAATGATGAATTGGCGGAACGTATTGGCAGTATGCTCAGAGTTCATAAAGAACAGGGCTCCGCTATTGATCTGGGTGTCGTACTACGCGACTACCTTGCTCAGCATCCGCAGACTCATCATTTTGATTTAGCACGAATTGTTATTGACCAAGCAGTACGTCTTGGCTACTCCGAGTCAGATTATCAGGCGATTCAGCCAGACTGGCAGGCGATCAACGATTTTGGTGCAAAGGTACAAGCAAATGTCATCGACCGATATTAATGAATACATGTCAGATAATCTGGCAAAAGCAATTTCGAACCCTCTGTTTCCAGCGCTTGACAGCATGCTGCGGGCAGGACGTCATATTTCTAGCGAAGATCTTGATAACCATGCACTGTTATCAGATTTCGAAGTTGAACTGAGCTCTTTTTACCAGCGCTACAACACTGAATTAGTGAAAGCGCCTGAAGGTTTTTTCTACCTTCGTCCGCGCTCAACTTCTCTGATTGGCCGCAGTGTTCTTTCCGAATTAGACATGCTGGTAGGCAAGGTATTGTGTTTCCTTTACCTGAGTCCTGAGCGTCTGGCTCACGAAGGTATCTTTACCAATCAGGAGCTGTACGAAGAGCTGCTTGCGCTTGCCGATGAGGCCAAGCTAATGAAGCTGGTGACCAACCGAGCGACAGGTTCAGATTTAGACAAAGAAAAGCTGTTTGAAAAAGTTCGTACATCTCTACGTCGACTACGCCGTTTAGGCATGATCATCAATATCGGTGAAACCGGTAAGTTTAGCATCAGTGAATCTGTATTCCGCTTTGGCGCCGATGTCCGTATTGGCGATGACATGCGTGAAGCTCAGTTACGCCTGATTCGCGATGGTGAAGCGGTAGTCCACACTAAAGAGCCGAGTCAGGGTAGCCTGCTTGAGCAAAATAACGACGACAATGACGATCAAGCCGAAGAGCAGATGTTAGAAGAGGGTGAAGCATGATTGAACGTGGTAAATATCAATCGCTGACCATGGTCAACTGGAACGGTTTCTTTGCCCGTACGTTTGACATTGATGGTTTAGTTACAACGCTTTCTGGCGGTAACGGTGCAGGTAAATCGACCACTATGGCGGCGTTTATTACGGCATTGATTCCAGACCAAACCTTACTTCACTTCCGTAACACCACTGAAGCAGGCAGTAGCCAGTCATCACGTGATAAAGGTCTGTACGGTAAGCTGCAAGCGGGTGCCTGTTACGCTGCTCTTGATGTGGTTAACTCGCGCAATCAACGTTTATTGTTTGCGGTTAAGCTGCAGCAAGTGGCTGGTCGTGACAAAAAAGTCGACATTAAGCCATTCGTGGTACAGGGCCTGCCAAGTCACGTTAAACCTACTGATATCCTAATCGAAAGTGTTTCAGCGACTCAGGCTCGTGTCCGTCAAATCAACGAAGTAAAAGAAGCGGTCGCTCAGTACGAAGGCGTACAGTTTAAAGCCTTCTCTTCAATTGTTGATTACCACTCACAGATGTTTGAGTTTGGTGTTATTCCGAAGAAATTGCGTAATTCAGGTGACCGCTCTAAGTTCTACCGTCTGATCGAAGCTTCTCTGTATGGTGGTATCTCAAGTGCGATCACGCGCTCTCTGCGTGACTACTTATTGCCGCAGAATGGCGGTGTTAAGAAAGCCTTCCAGGACATGGAATCTGCACTGCGTGAGAACCGTATGACGCTTGAAGCGATCAAAACGACGCAAGCTGACCGTGACCTGTTTAAGCACCTAATTACTGAATCAACCAACTACGTGGCGGCAGACTACATGCGCCACGCTAATGATCGTCGTAACAAGCTAGAGCAAACCTTATCTCTGCGTTCAGAACTGTTTGGCTCACGCGCGACTCTGATTGAGCAGAATAATCTGCTTAACCGAGTGCAAGAAGAGCTGGAGCTATTGGTTGATTCCGAATCGGCTCTGGAACAAGACTATCAAGCGGCTTCCGATCACCTACAGCTGGTGCAAAATGCACTGCGTCAGCAAGAGAAGATCGAACGCTATCAGGAAGATCTTGAAGAGCTCAACGAGCGCCTTGAAGAGCAGTTGATGGTCGTTGAAGAAGCACAAGAACGTGTGGTGATGGCGGAAGAGCAAGCGACTGTTTCTGAAGAAGAAGTGGACAGCCTGAAGAGCCAGTTGGCGGATTACCAACAAGCGTTGGACGTTCAGCAAACACGCGCCTTGCAATACCAACAAGCAGTGCAGGCTCTGGATAAAGCTAAGCAGCTACTGGGTAACGAAGGCCTGACCGCTGAGTCGGCGCAGGCGTTGGTGTCTGAGCTAAAAGCGCAAGAAGCGCAAAGCACCACAGAACTACTGGCGACTAAACATAAGTTAGACATCTCTTCTGCGGCTGCAGAACAGTTTGAGTCAGCGCTAAAACTGGTTACCAGCATTGTTGGGCCGGTAGAGCGTAAAGAGGCGTCAAGCTCGGCAAAAGCTGCTATTGAGCAGGGCCGTGAAGCTCAGCAGATCACGCAAAATGAACAACAATGGCGCGCTCAACATCGTGATGTTGAACGTCGTCTGCATAAACAGCGCCAAACTCAGGAGCTGGTTAGCGAGTATCAAAAACAGCACAACGTTGAACTGACTGATGAAATGACGTTCGAGCAGGAGCGTGAGCGTCATGCACTGCAAATCGAATCGCTGGAAATGTCTCAGGAAGAACTTCGCGAGCAGCGTAGTGAACAGCGTCGTCTGGAACAAGATGCTGCAGCTGAAATCAACAAGCTTGAAGCGATCGCTCCGACCTGGATTGCAGCCAACGACGCTCTTGAATCTCTTAAAGAGCAGAGCTGTGCAGAACTCTACGACAGCCAGGCTGTAATGAGTCAGATGCAAACTGTGCTGGAGCAAGAGAAGCAGCAATCTATCGCTAAAGACAAACTGGCTGAGCGACGTGCTCAGTTAGAGGACGAAATTGAACGCCTTGCATCACCTGGCGGTTCAAACGACCCTCGTCTTAAAGGTCTGGCAGATACGCTCGGCGGTGTTCTGTTATCTGAAATCTATGACGATATCACCATTGACGATGCGCCATACTTCAGTGCGATGTACGGCCCGGCTCGTCACGCAATTGTGGTTTCTGACCTATCTGGTATCGAAGAGAAGCTAGTCGAACTGGATGATTGTCCAGAAGACCTTTACATCATCGAAGGTGACATCGACGCGTTTGATGACAGCTCGTTTGATGCGGAAGAGCTTGAAGGGGCAGTGTGCGTTCGCATGAATAACCGTCAGATGCGTTACTCGCGTTTGCCGGAAATCCCTTTGTTTGGTCGTGCTGCCCGTGAACAACGCCTTGAGTTATTACGCAATGAGCGTGAAGAGGTGGTTGAACAACATGCGAAAGCAGCGTTCGACTCTCAGAAAATGCAGCGTCTGTATCAAGCGTTCAACAACTTTGTTGCTAAGCACATTCAGGTTGCATTCGAAGCTGATCCAGAACAAGCACTGGTTGTGGTACGTGACAAACGCAGTCAGCTTGCTCGTGTTCTTGCTGATCTTGATAGCAAAGAACAGCAGCAACGCAGTCAACTGCTTGCCAGTAAGCAAGCGCTAACGGCGCTAGACAAGATTGCGCCAAACATGGCGTTAATTGAAGACCAGGCCCTGCCTGCACAATTTGAAGAGCTGGAGCTAAACCTTGCCAAGCTAACTGAAGCTAAAGCTTATGTAACTCGTCATGGTAAAGCGCTAGCGGAACTTGAGAAAATTGTATCGGCTCTTGAGGCTGACCCAGAGCAATTTGATGCACTGGAAGCGGACTACCAGGCTGCAGACCAAAAGCTTCAGCAACTAAAAACGCAGATTTTTGCCCTGGCAGATCTGGTTGAACGTCGCCACTACTTTGCTTACTCAGATTCCGTTGACCTGCTTAACCAAAGCAGTGAACTGAGCGAGCAGCTAAAAGCTAAGCTGGTCGAAGCAGAGCGCATGCGAACTCGTTCTCGTGATGAGCTTAAGCAAGCTCAGGGTCAGATGAACCAGTACAATCAGGTTCTGGCATCACTGAAGAGTTCACATCAGGCTAAGCTGGAAACCGTACAAGAGTTCAAGCAAGAGCTGCAAGAGTACGGTGTAACTGCTGACGAAGGTGCTGCAGAGCGCGCTATGCGCCGTCGTGATGAACTGCAAGAGCGTTTGCACACGTCGCGTTCACGTAAGAGTGAATACGAGCGCACTATCACTTCGACTGAGCTAGAGATGAAGTCGCTGGCTAAGCGTCTGAAGAAAGTTCAGAAAGAGTATGTGGAGCTACGTACCTTTGTTGTCGCAGCCAAAGCGGGTTGGTGCTCGGTTCTTCGTTTAGCTCGTGAGAACGACGTTGAGCGTCGTCTACATAAGCGTGAACTTGCTTACATGTCTGCCGACGAATTACGTTCGATGTCAGATAAATCGTTGGGTGCGTTACGTCTTGCCGTTGCTGATAACGAAGATCTGCGTGATGCTCTGCGTCTCTCGGAAGATAACGCGCGTCCAGAACGTAAAGTTCTGTTCTACATCGCAGTCTACCAGCATCTTCGTGAGCGTATCCGTCAGGATATCATTCGCACTGATGATCCAGTGGAAGCGATCGAAGAGATGGAAGTAGAGCTGGCTCGTCTGACTGAGGAGTTAACTCAGCGTGAAAACCGTCTGGCGATCAGCTCTGAGTCGGTAGCAAGCATCATTAAGAAGACGATTCAGCGTGAGCAAAACCGTATTCGTATGCTTAACCAGGGTCTGTCGAATATTTCATTCGGTCAGGTTAAAGGTGTGCGTCTGAACGTTAAGATCCGTGAGAGTCACGAAGTATTGCTTAACGGTCTGTCGACAGGTCAGGAGCAACACAAAGATCTGTTTGAGTCTTCGCGTTACACCTTCTCTGAAGCGATGGCGAAACTGTTCCAACGCGTAAACCCTCATATCGATATGGGTCAGCGTTCTCCGCAGGTACTGGGTGAAGAGTTACTCGATTACCGTAACTACCTGGAGCTGAGCGTGGAAGTGAACCGTGGCTCTGATGGCTGGTTGCAGGCTGAGTCAGGTGCGCTATCGACGGGTGAGGCAATCGGTACAGGTCAATCGATCCTATTGATGGTTGTTCAGAGCTGGGAAGAAGAGTCGCGTCGTCTACGTAGTAAAGACATCGTTCCTTGTCGCCTGCTGTTCCTCGATGAGGCAGCGCGTCTTGATGCTAAGTCGATTTCGACTCTGTTCGAGCTGTGTGACCGTCTAGACATGCAGTTACTCATCGCTGCACCAGAGAACATCAGTCCAGAGAAGGGGACAACCTACAAGCTGGTACGTAAGGTGTTTAAAGACCACGAGCACGTTCATGTGGTTGGTCTGCGTGGCTTTGGTCAAACCAAGAAAGCCAATAGCGAAGTCCAACAATTGGTTGAAGAGCTATAAACAACAAAAGGCCCGCAGAAGCGGGCCTTTTTAGTTCTATTGGAAACAGGTTTAGCTAGTAATCTCTTTGGAGAAAATACCAAACTGACGTGCAGCGTAGGCGACACGCTCTGCTGGTTTAGGGTATTCCGCTGGAGAGCCAAGGTTCTCAATATGATGAAGGCGAGGCAGTAACCCTGCACCGTTAGCAATCTGAATCGCCAGACCCGGGCGAGCGTTGAGCTCCAGTACCATAGGACCTTCTTCTTTATCCAGAACCATATCGGTTCCCATATAACCCAGTCCGGTCATTTCCCAAGCGCTAGACGCGAGAATCAATAGGCGTTCCCAGTGAGGGACCTGCAGCGTGGCTAACTCTTTACCAGTATCCGGATGGTGGGTAACAGGTTGGTCAAACTGAACCGCTCTTACTGCGCGTCCGGTGGCGATATCAATTCCGACACCTACAGCTCCCTGGTGCAAGTTAGCCTTACCGTCAGAGGCGGCAGTAGAGCAGCGCATCATAGCCATCACCGGATAGCCTTTGAAAACGATAATACGTACATCTGGTACGCCTTCGTAACTGAAACCATCAAAGCAGTCATCAAACTTGATTAGGTTCTCTACTACCGCAACGTCGTTTTTGCCACCGAGAGAAAACAGGCCGGCCAGCGCATTACTGATATGGCGCTCGACATCTTCCTGGTTAATGGTTGAGCCAGAAGGCTTGGTATAAACGCCATCTTTATGCGACGTGATGACCAGAATGCCCTTGCCGCCACTCCCTTGAGCTGGCTTGATTACAAAACCAGGCCAGTTCTTAACCATGTTGTGGATGGTTTTTACTTCTGCTTGATTACGGATCACACCGATAAGTTTTGGTACAGTGGCACCTGCAGCTTCGGCAATGATCTTAGTCTTAAGCTTATCGTCAACCAGAGGGTATTTAGAGCGATCGTTGTAGCGACCAATGTAACTATGGTTACGTTGGTTCATGCCCATAATGCCCTTATGGCGTAGCTTAAACGGAGAGGTAAATTGTGAAAACATCACTTAGTCCTCCGCTAGCGGTTTAAAGCGACGAAGCTCAGTCAGACGATAACCAGTATAAGTACCTAACAGTAGGATGGCCGCTAATACAATTAGCTGCAGGCCAATGAAGTTAAAGGTTAAGTGCTGAATAAACGAGTTGGTCATCGCAAGATAAACCAGTACCGCTGTCAGCAGCGAACCACCACCTTGCAACACAACCTCTTTTGCACCTTCCTCTTCCCAGAGAATCGACATACGTTCGATGGTCCACGATAGGATGATCATCGGGAAGAAGGTGATAGATAAACCTTCGGTGAGGCCAATCTTAAACGCCACCACAGTGAAGACAGAGATGATCATAATTACCGTGATGATCACCGCGGATATCCGCGCGACTAAAAGTAAGTTGAGTTTCGACAGGTAACTTCGAATCACCAGACCCGTACCAACAATCAGCAAGAAGCCAACGATACCCGTTACTAACTGAGTTTGCACAAAGGCAACCGCAATCAGAACTGGCATAAATGTACCTGAAGTTTTCAGACCGATAATCACACGCAGGAATACAACAATAAGTGCACCAATCGGGATTAACATGATGGTCTTAAACATCGCTTGCTCTTCTAGCGGCAAACTATGAATAGAGAAGTTGAGTAGCCCGTCTGCCAGAACTTTATCTTTGGTCGCCTGAGTTGGAGAAATATCCTGAGCAATCATCGAGAAGTGAACCTGACTGTTCTGACCGCCGACTAAATCAAGCAGCGATACGTTCGATTCATCCCAAACCAGAATATTGTCAGAAATTGCAGGGTTAGCATTGTTAGGGTTAAACAGAACCCAGTTGTTGCCATCCCAGACCTGGTTCATATGTTGAATAGTTTGTCTGCGTCGACCGTCTTCAAGCTCGATAACGCCGACAACTTTACTTGGAATTTTCGCGTATGCGAGGATCTTATCAACCGCCTCTACCTTGCTCATACGGTTAAGAAGCAGGGAAGCGTTTTGACTTTCATTGTCGTTGATAGATTTGATCAGTTCACGGGTGAAAGTGATGTCGTCGGCTGAACGTTGGTTAGCGCGTTCGATTAATGCAAGTACCGCCGCTTCTGCCGGACCATCAAAGGTCGGTTGAGTGATTTCATCACTTGGTGGTACAGGGGCAACTTTTGCTTGAGGGTCAACAAGGAACTGAGCCTTGTAATAGATGGTTTGTGGGCCGTTTGCCTGACGAACTGACCACTCGGCACGACGTCCAGATTCCGTCTCAACGTATGACAGGCCGTAACCAGGTGAAGATGAAGATTCATCAATCAGAGTGAAACCCGTTTGGGTATGTGGCGCAGCTAAAGAAGCTTTAACTGGCTTTGCCTGACCAGTGAACTCGATACGCGCTTCAATATCCCACACCTGACGAGCTTCACCCGGAGTCCAGGGTACACCGTAGTTCTGGTGCCTGAAAATACTTAATGCAATACCCGCAACAATTAATAGGGCAACTGAAATATAAAAAGGAATCTTTGACGTCATAAGCTTACGCTACCTTATTATTTTTTTGGGGTTTCCGTATGGATGTATTTTTTACTTACATCGACAACTGCAATGTCACGGATAAATTCACGACCTAGAAGTACAGGATGACTCATTTGAGAGCGATCTGCTAAGGTAAATTGCGCTTTTTCATGGATTTTCCCAAGTTTAACCCAAAGTTCGATCACGGCACGTCTTTCAACTTCAGAGTTAGTCGATTGGCGAATTTTTACGAAGCGAAGAATGGGTGCTTCGATCCAGTTGGAGTCATCTAGTGCTTTCTCTCCATCAGATAGATGGAATCGAACCCAGTTTTTGCCGTTGCGTTCAAACTCTTCAATATCGACAGCGTTTAGAGAAGAAGTTGCAGCGCCAGTATCAACACGAGCATCAAAAGATTGCTTGATGGCATCGATTGTTACCTTCTCAACCTCACCGAGGACTACACCATGAGTGGGTGTAGGTTGTGCTGGAGGTGGCGTATTCATCACGACAGGGACCGCTGGCTTGCGGACTTCTTCCATCGCTTCAGTTTTGAACGTGATCAGTTCTTGCTCAAGGAGGTTAACTTGCTCCTCAAGGCTTTCAATGTAATCGGACTGATTACTTAACTGTAAAGCTAGGTTTTCGTATTGAGTGGTGAGATTTGTTTCTGAAGCCTGAATGGCTGCAAGTGTTTCTTGGTGATACTGCTCGCTGTTTGTCAGCGTACAGCCAGAGACGAGCATGATAGCCATTAAAGGGGTCAATCTTGTCAACATTGAGAAACCTGAACGTAAAATAGAATTATTAAGTAAATAAGAAGTTTAGCGTATATTTTTTATCGCAAACAAGCAGCATTTAAAATGTTGCTCTCAAAATATGAGGAAGGGATGATCATACGCAAAAAATAAGGACGCTAAGCATCCTTATTATTGTATGGACTATTGAGTGAGAGCGAAACGGTTTGACGTTCAACTTGGGTTAACTCTCTGTCAATATTTTATGGCTTTTTAGCCACCAGAATTGCACGTCTTGGTGCCGGGTGACCCTCAACGGTTTTCGACGGGTCGTTAGGATCAAGATAATCAGGTAGAGAGTTATGCGTCATCCATTCGGTGGTACGTTGCTCGCCAGTTGAGGTTACGTTCTCGTCAACGATACGCACATCAACGAAACCAACTTGTTCCAGCCACACTTTTAGCGCTTTGGCTGACGGGAAGAAGTAGACGTTACGCATTTGCGCATATCGATCCACTGGCACCAGTACGGAAGTTTCATCCCCTTCGATGACGAGCGTCTCTAGCACTAGTTCGCCACCAGAAACGAGCTGGTCTTTTAGCTGTATCAGGTGATCCAGCGGAGAACGACGGTGATATAACACCCCCATGCTGAATACTGTATCGAATGCTTCCAGCTTCGGCAGTTGCTCAATACCAAGAGGTAACAAGTGAGCACGTTGATCGTCGCCCATCAGTTTACGAATTGCTTCAAACTGAATCAGGAACAGGTGTGAAGGGTCGATACCCACAGTCAGGCGAGCCCCTTCACCCAGCATGCGCCACATGTGGTAACCGTTGCCACAGCCAACATCAAGAACACTGCGGTTTTTAAGTGGTGAAATATGTGGAAGCACACGGTCCCACTTCCAGTCACTGCGCCACTCAGTATCAATATGAATACCGTGAACCTGATATGGGCCTTTGCGCCATGGGTGGAAGGTACGCAACAGGTTTTCAAGCTTGTTGAGTTCACCCTGATGGAAAGGTGTATCGTTCGCTAACGTCACTGAGTTTTTAAGATCGACCTGATCAGGTGCGCCTTGTGGGATCTTGTTTAATGCTTTTACCCAGCGACCAAAGTCACCATGTTCTGCATTTTGCCAGTCGGTTAGCTGTTGAGGTAGAACGTTTAGCCAAGGTTGAAGGCGTGTGTCTTGAGCTATCAACTGGTAGAAATTAGCAAAATTAAACATAGTTATATCACTGATAATTAATTAAAAATTTGACACGAGATGAGCGCCAATAAATACTTTTCTCGCTTCTCGCTTCTCGCTTCTCGCTTCTCGCTTCTCGCTTCTCGCTTCTCGCTTCTCGCTTCTCGCTTCTCGCTTCTCGCTATTTTATCGCGAACATCGAACCAAAGTTAAAGCACTGGAACCAGACGTCGTAGCTGGTAAAGCCAATCGCCTCGAAACGTTGTTTATGCTCCTGTTTAGAGTCAGGACGCATCACGTTTTCAATAGCACTGCGCTTCTGGCTGATTTCCAGTTCGCTGTAGCCATTGGCACGTTTAAAGTCGTGGTGCAGATCGATCAGTAGTTCGTTAGAAACTTTATCTTCAAATACATACTTCTCAGACAGAATCAGGATGCCACCAGGGCGTAAGCCTGCGTAGATTTTTTCAAGTAGTGTGTATCTGTCTTGTGGAGATAAGAACTGCAGCGTGAAGTTAAGTACCACAACAGAAGCATTCTCAATCTCGATATCTCGGATGTCTGCTTCAATCACATCAACAGGTGTATCACTACGGTAAGCATTGACATGCAATTTGCAGCGTTCAACCATGGCTGAAGAGTTATCAACTGCGATGATTTTGCAGCCTTCCTGATTGATATGACGACGCATCGAAAGGGTTGCAGCACCAAGTGAACAACCGAGATCATAAATCGTAGAATGAGGTTTGACGAAGCGTTCCGCCAGCATACCAATCGCAGAGATGATATTGCTGTAGCCAGGAACAGAGCGTTGAATCATGTCAGGGAAGACTTCCGCTACACGCTCATCAAAGGTGAAATCCCCAATTTTATCGATTGGAGCCGAAAAAATAGTATCTGGATTGCTCTTAGGGTTCATACTCAGTTCTCACAGTATGTGGGTGTTGCGACCCACATTGGCTACAGCCATTAAAAAAGGCGCGTATTTTATGAGAAATTCGCGCCCATGTCATGTTTTGCCGTGATTCTCTTCAGAACATTTGTAACTGGGAAACTCCATCATCGGCAGGAAAAGGTGATAAGTCCGGTAAACTTGCCTGTTTTTGCAAACACTTATAAAGGTTTGCAGCCAGTTCAGGAGCAATCAGGTTATCTGAAGTGTGGATAAACAGATAAGGTTGTTTCCCTTGTTCAATCCATTGTGGCAACTTGCTAACCCAAGGTTTGAAAAACGCCGTATTTTTCTCTTCTTGCGGGTGACCGATAAAGCGCACCATCGGGTGATTAGCTGTGGCAATGGCGTGCACCGGTACCTTTGGCTTTTTCTGTTGAGCATCGAGCAGAGAGTCATAGTGAGGATGTTCTGCTTGCAACTTCTCCGAGAACACTGGCCGACTATCCATAATTATTCGATCATGTCCTTGTTCAATCAGCCACTGATTTAACGCGATTTCTGCCTCACCTTTGGCAAAAAATTCGGCATGTCGCACTTCTACACCGATAGGAAAGTCGGGTGGAAAGAGGGCGCAGAACTTCTTTAAAGTCTCGAGATTCTCAGGTCCAAAAGCAGCAGGTAACTGGATTGTCCATTGACCAATACGTTCATGCAGTGGCTGCATGATCTGCATAAACTCTTTCAACTGACTTTGACTACCACGTAGCATCTGGCGATGAGTGATCTCCTGAGGCAGTTTAAAGGTAAAACGGAACTGATCGTCAGTGGCAGATTTCCAGTTGTTGACCGTACTTGGCGTTGGGGTGGCATAGAAGGTGGTATTGCCTTCCACGGTATGAAATACACTCGCGTATTTTTCGAGCCTTTCCGCGGGTTTAGTACCTTTACCGTAAAAGCTCTGCTGCCAGTTATTGTGTGACCACATGGTAAGCCCAAGCCTGATAGGTAAACCGTCCATATTACTTACTCGATACCCATGATTTGATTCGTTGAAGAGAGTTTTGCCGAACTACCCATAATGGGGCTATAATCAGCGCCAATTTTCTTATATTGCTGCTGTTTTACGCCTTTATTGGTTTAAAAAGCATCAATAGATGATAAATCGCAATAAATTGTATGCTGGATAGTCGATCTCAACCAACTTTCAGCGTATAAATGGAACTTTGCTCTATCGGTAACGTTAACACCGATAGATAGTAATCAACAAATTTTAAGAGATTGGGAAATTCATTATGCGTACCCATTACTGTGGTCACCTGAACAAGTCCCTTGCAGGACAAACTGTAGAACTTTGCGGCTGGGTTAACCGTCGTCGTGATTTAGGCGGTCTTATTTTTATCGATATGCGAGATCGTGAAGGCGTAGTTCAGGTTGTTGTCGATCCAGATATGGCAGACGCGTATGAAGTAGCAAACACACTACGTAATGAGTTCTGTATCAAGCTAACTGGCGAAGTACGTGTTCGTCCAGACAGCCAGGTAAACAAAGACATGGCGACTGGTGAAGTAGAAATCATCGCTAAAGGTCTGGAAATCATTAACCGCAGTGATGTTCTTCCGCTTGACTTCAACCAGAAGAACTCAGAAGAGCAGCGTTTAAAATACCGTTACCTTGATCTACGTCGTCCAGAAATGAGCGACCGCATCAAGCTACGTGCAAAAGCGTCAAGCTTTGTTCGTCGTTTCCTTGATGACAACGGCTTCCTGGATATCGAAACTCCAGTACTGACTAAAGCGACACCAGAAGGCGCTCGTGACTACCTGGTACCAAGCCGTGTTCATAAAGGTAGCTTCTACGCGCTTCCTCAATCTCCACAGCTATTCAAACAGCTGCTAATGATGTCTGGCTTCGACCGTTACTACCAAATCGTTAAGTGTTTCCGTGATGAAGACTTGCGTGCTGACCGTCAGCCAGAGTTCACTCAGATCGATATCGAAACGTCATTCATGACGGCTGACGAAGTTCGCGCGACAACAGAAAAAATGGTTCGCGATATGTGGCAAGAGCTACTAAACGTTGACCTTGGTGAGTTCCCGGTAATGCCGTTTAGCGAAGCTATCCGTCGTTTCGGTTCTGATAAACCAGACCTACGTAACCCACTAGAACTTGTCGACGTTGCAGACCTAGTGAAAGACGTTGAGTTTAAAGTATTCTCTGGTCCAGCTAACGATGAGAAAGGCCGCGTTGCAGTAATTCGTGTACCTGGCGGTGCTTCACTAACTCGTAAGCAAATTGACGGTTACGGTGAGTTCGTTGGTATCTACGGCGCTAAAGGCCTGGCATGGATGAAGGTTAATGACCGTGCAGCAGGCATGGAAGGTATCCAATCTCCAGTTGCGAAATTCCTAAGCGAAGAGGTAATCAACGGTATTCTTGACCGCACTCAAGCAGAATCTGGCGACATCATCCTATTTGGCGCAGATAAAGCTAACGTTGTAGCAGAAGCTATGGGTGCACTACGTCTTAAACTAGGTAAAGACCTAGAGCTGACTGATGAGTCTACATGGGCACCTCTATGGGTTGTTGACTTCCCAATGTTCGAAGAAGATGACGAAGGAAACCTGCACGCGATGCACCACCCATTCACATCTCCTCTTGGTGTGACTGCGGAAGAGCTGAAAGCGAACCCAGCGGCAGCAAACTCTAATGCATACGATATGGTTCTGAACGGCTACGAAGTGGGCGGTGGTTCAGTACGTATCCACAATGCAGAAATGCAGGCAGCGGTATTCGATATTCTAGGTATCGACGCACAAGAACAGCAGCTTAAGTTTGGCTTCCTACTAGACGCACTTAAGTTCGGTACACCTCCACACGCTGGTCTGGCATTCGGTCTTGACCGTCTGGTTATGCTACTTTGTGGTACTGAAAACATCCGTGATGTTATCGCGTTCCCGAAAACGACTGCAGCTTCTTGTCTACTGACTGACGCTCCAAGTCTTGCAAACCCAGCAGCACTTGAAGAGTTAGCTATCGCTGTGACTGCAGCAAAAGAGAAAGACGCAGAATAACCTTCGAGTCATATCAAATTATTCAAAACCGCTTGGAAACAAGCGGTTTTTTTTCGTTCTGAGCATGAATAATACTTATTGATATGTTAAAAATACGTAAAAGTCTTGGGTGATAAATTTTTCTGATGAATAATGAAATGCTTCAATGTAATGCAACACAACAATTGCGACGTAAAGTCCTAATTGGGATGTGTATTGTATTAGGATTGACAGCCTTACTATTCGGTTTAGTCAACATTATCTATTATGGTGAGAGAGCTAAACTGTTAGGCATTCTAGAGTTAATCTATTTTGTCATCTCTTTTGCCATGCTTGGCTACGTATGGAAGCATTCACAACCCAGTTGGTTTCTCGTATTTCATTGTGTCGTTCTGACATTTTTAATTTGCTTCGGTACATACATTAGCAGGGTGGAAAGCTCACTTTATCTATGGGCTGTAGCGCTTCCCACCGTGTTTTACTTAGCGTTAGGGCTGCGTGTAGGATTCTTCTGGAGTATGTCTTGTCTGTTGCTCGAGTTAGTCGCTCTAAACTTCGCGCTGAGAGAAACAGTGCTAGTACCGTCTTTAATTTTGATCAACTTTATTATGGCCTACATCTTTGTTTGGACTATTTCTCATGTTTATGAGGATAGCCGCGTTAAAGGTGTCGATAGACTTAATTCGTTGGCTCACCAAGATGCGCTCACAGGGGCGCAAAATCGCCTATCGCTGATAACGGCATTTAATCAGAGTTCAAAGCAGTTTGAGGGCTTTTATCTGTTTACTTTAGATATTGATGACTTTAAAGCGATCAATGATAGCTATGGACATGCAGCTGGAGATGAGGTTCTTAGACAGGTGGTTCTACGCTTGGGGCGCGTGGTAGGCACCCAGCATATTTATCGCATGGGAGGCGAAGAGTTCGTTGTGGTTCTTACTCGTCAGCTTGTTAATGAGAATGGCTTACCAGAGTTAGTCGGAAAGCTGCAGGATTGCGTGATGGATACACCTATCACTTTTCAATCAACCCAAATCAGGGTGACGTTTAGTGCAGGTCTGGAGAAGTTTACTCGGCAAGAGGGGTTAGACAGGACATTGTCCAAGGCGGACAATGGCCTGTACCTGGCTAAGAAAGCAGGTAAAAAGTGTTCCTTCTATCAAGGTGAAGCACTTGTTTAATACACTCATGGTCTAGTTAGAGAGTGATTTCTTTCCATTCGCCTGGTTGTAAATCGCCTAACGTTACGTCTCCCATCGAATAACGAATCAAACGCAGAGTCGGGAATCCGATGTTTGCAGTCATGCGACGTACCTGACGGTTACGCCCTTCTACAATCGTAATCGCTATCCATGTCGTTGGGATATTAGCGCGAAATCGTACGGGAGGATTTCGCTCCCACACAGATGGTTCTGCCATCACTTCAACCTTGGCTGGTAGTGTCATGCCATCTTTAAGTTCAACCCCTTTGCGCAGCTTATCTAGGTCAGCTTCGTTTGGCGCACCATCCACTTGAACCCAGTAGGTTTTTGGCGACTTAGAGCTAGGCTGAGTCAAACGCGCTTGAAGAATGCCATCGTTAGTTAGCACCATTAAACCTTCGCTGTCTCTGTCCAGTCTGCCAGCTGCATAGATATCTTTGATTGGAATATAGTCAGCAAGCGTTTTTCGGCCTTCGCCATCGGTAAACTGGCTCAAGGTGTCAAAAGGCTTATTAAACACGACTACCTTACGATCCTGCGCTGAAATTCTCGGCTTATTTGTTTGCGGTTTTCTGCGCTGGTGGGAAGAGCGCTTGTTGGTTTCGCCACTGGAGTTTTTACGTTTAAAACCAGAATGTTGCTTACGCGATGTCGAAGAGCTTGAGTCACGGCGAGAGCGTGATGACATGTTAACTACCTTGCAAAAATGTAAATAAAGTGTGTGCTAAAGTTTCTAAAGCGGCTCAGATGAGCTATCATTTGCGCGCCCAAAAACAGGATTGTTGAACAAGATAATAGACTATTATCAAGTTTTTGTTTAATTATAACTAATCGCTCTCAAGGATCTC
The DNA here is from genome assembly GCF_000189255.1 of Vibrio brasiliensis LMG 20546. Classification (GTDB taxonomy): domain Bacteria; phylum Pseudomonadota; class Gammaproteobacteria; order Enterobacterales; family Vibrionaceae; genus Vibrio; species Vibrio brasiliensis. Next base: position 18,681 of record NZ_AEVS01000064.1, read on the forward strand.
GCTGTGAAGCGACAAAAACAACAAGAGACGGACAAATCGCAACAAGTGAGGGGATGAATAATCAACTTGTTAGCGGCCATTTACACAAAGCTACTCATCCGATGGCTTTGCTAGAACAATAGGGAAATTTCATGCCTACAGAAAAACCTACAATTATTTATACAATTACTGATGAAGCACCTGCACTAGCGACATATTCACTACTACCAATTATTCAGTCGTTTACTGCTTCTTCAGGTATCAACGTTGATACTCGTGATATCTCTCTAGCTGGGCGTATTATTGCTAACTTCCCAGAGCATTTGACTGAAGAACAACGTATTGGAGATGCGCTGGCAGAACTAGGCGAGCTTGCAAAAACTCCAGAAGCAAACATCATTAAACTTCCAAACATCTCTGCTTCTATCCCTCAGCTAAAAGCAGCGATTAAAGAGCTTCAAGAAAAAGGTTACAACCTTCCTAACTACCCAGAAGAGCCAAGCACGTACGAAGAAGAAGCGATCAAAGCGACTTACGACAAGATCAAGGGTAGTGCGGTAAACCCAGTACTACGTGAAGGTAACTCTGACCGTCGTGCTCCTTTGTCAGTTAAGAACTACGCAAAGAAAAACCCTCACTCAATGGGTGCGTGGTCAAAAGACTCTAAATCACACGTTGCTAGCATGACAGGTAACGACTTCTTCGGTAGTGAAAAATCACACACTGTAGATGGCGAGACAAAAGTTAAAATCGAATTTGTTGATGCGGCTGGCACGGTTAAGCAACTTAAAGCACCTTTCGCGTTACAAGACCAAGAGATCATCGATTGTTCTGTAATGAACAAGAAAGCGCTGGTTGAATTCTTTGAAGCACAAATTGAAGAAGCGAAACAGCAAGACGTGCTGCTTTCTCTGCACATGAAAGCAACTATGATGAAAGTGTCTGACCCAGTGATCTTCGGTCACGCTGTTAAGGTTTACTACAAAGACGTATTTGCGAAATACGGTGCTCTGTTCGACAAGCTGGGTGTTGACGTAAACAATGGTATCGGTGACGTTTACGCTAAGATTCAGGCTCTTCCTGCAGCGCAGAAAGAAGAGATTGAAGCAGCACTTCAAGCGGTATACGAAACTCAACCACCTTTGGCTATGGTTGATTCCGACCGTGGTATCACAAACCTACACGTACCTAGTGACATCATTGTTGATGCATCTATGCCGGCAATGCTACGTTCATCTGGCCAAATGTGGGGTCCAGATGGTAAGCAGAAAGATACTAAAGCAATGATCCCGGATCGTTGTTACGCAGGTATCTACCAAGCGGTTATCGACTTCTGTAAAGAGAACGGTGCATTCGATCCAACCACTATGGGTAGCGTGCCAAACGTAGGTCTTATGGCTCAAAAAGCTGAAGAATACGGTTCACACGATAAGACATTTATCTTAGACGCAGCTGGTACAGTACGTGTTGTAGATGCTTCTGGTGCTGTTCTACTAGAGCAATCTGTAGAGGAAGGCGATATCTTCCGTATGTGTCAGGTTAAAGATGCGCCAATTCAAGACTGGGTTAAGCTTGCAGTAACTCGTGCTCGCGCAACGGGTGCTCCAGCAGTCTTCTGGCTAGACGAGAACCGTGCTCACGATGCACAACTTATCAAGAAAGTAAATGCGTACCTGCCACAACACGATACTGCTGGTCTGGAAATTAAGATTCTTGCACCTCTGGAAGCGTGTCAGTTCTCTCTAGAGCGTATCAAGCTAGGTCAGGACACTATTTCAGTAACAGGTAACGTACTACGTGATTACCTGACTGACTTGTTCCCAATTCTTGAGCTAGGAACTTCAGCGAAGATGCTATCTATCGTTCCACTAATGAACGGTGGTGGTCTATTCGAAACAGGTGCTGGTGGTTCTGCTCCTAAGCACGTTCAGCAGGTAGAGAAAGAAAACCACTTACGTTGGGACTCTTTGGGTGAATTCCTAGCGCTAGCGGCTTCTCTAGAGCACCTAAGTACAGTAACTGGTAACGCTAAAGCGCAAGTTCTTGCTGACGCACTAGATAAAGCAACGGGTGAATTCCTGGATAACAACAAGTCGCCTTCACGTCGTGTTGGTGAGTTGGATAACCGTGGTAGTCACTACTACCTGGCAACTTACTGGGCACAAGCTCTGGCATCTCAGACTGCAGATGCTGAACTAGCAGCTGAGTTTGCTCCGATTGCAGAAGCGCTTGCTTCACAAGAAGAGAAGATTGTCGCTGAGCTAAACGATGCTCAAGGTGTTGCGGGTGAGCTAGGCGGTTACTACGCGCCAGTATTTGAAAAAGCATCCCCACTGATGCGTCCAAGTGCAGCACTTAACGCGATCATTAACGGCTAAGTGCAACACTAGATACAAGAAAACCCGCTGAAAAGCGGGTTTTTTATTGATAAAACGATTTAAGTTGGCAGCGATTTTACTTTGCTGGTTGAGCTTCAACCGGAACTACAGAACTTGCGTGATAGCCTTTAGGTCCTTCTTCCACTTCAAAATTCACTTGTTGGCCAGCTTTCAGAGTACGATAACCATCCATTTTGATCGTTGAATAATGTGCGAACACATCACCATCTTCTCCCTCTGGACAGATAAAACCAAATCCTTTGGCGTTGTTAAACCATTTTACTGTACCTGTAGCCATGCTATACATCCCTCATGCATTTTGTTACTGATGTTGTTTGAGTGTTTACATTGATTCCTTGTAAACAGAAAGTGAATTTCCATTCAGCCGCTGCCAAATTTTCAGTCACTATTTGACCAATGTAGCCAATGATTGAGCACAGTCAATAGGAAAAAGGTATTACACTCTACATATTTACAAGCAAATCACATTTGAGATTTACATTTCATTAACGAATAACCTGTTGAATTACGGTCAATCATAACTGGCTGCTATGGATTCTGGTTTCTTTTTAATCAATTAGATACAACTCTTCCGCCGATAGAAATCTTTTATTTGCAGCGACGCAATTGCTGCATTAGTCTCTAAGTAAGAACAAAATTTTTTTATCGGGTTTTGTTCTAAATAGTAAGAACTAAATTCAAAACTTCTGCTCTGTGAAGTGGTAAAATTAAAGAGTCAAACATCAACGTCGAAAAGTCATGAGCAAACATTTTGAATGGGTCACTCCAGATTCAGATCTGCTGGAGTTAGAAAAAACAAAAGTTAAGCCACCGTCCATGTATAACGTTGTTCTGAACAACGATGATTACACGCCAATGGACTTTGTGATTGAAATCCTAGAGCGTTTTTTCTCTATGGATATCGACAAAGCAACACAGGTAATGCTCCAGGTTCATTATGAGGGCAAGGCAATTTGTGGCACGTATACTGCAGAAGTTGCTGAGACCAAAGTAGCGCAAGTTACTATGTATTCGAAGGAAAACGAGCACCCTTTGCTTTGTACAATGGAACAAGCCTAACGCTTGTTCGAGCAACCTAAGTTGTTCTTAAAGGAGGTACTTATGCTGAATAAAGAATTAGAGTCGAGTCTGAATGGCGCATTTGCTCGTGCCAGAGACAAAAGACATGAGTTTATGACTGTCGAGCACCTCCTATTAGCATTGTTAGAGAACGATGCTGCTAGAGAGGCTTTGCAGGCATGTCAGGCCGACATCGACGCGCTTCGCGGTGAACTAGACGTTTTCATTGATCAAACCACACCTCTCATTCCAGAAAACGATGAAACTCGCGAAACGCAACCCACTTTGAGTTTTCAACGCGTTTTGCAACGCGCTGTTTTCCATGTTCAATCTTCAGGCCGTAGTGAAGTCACAGGTGCTAATGTTCTTGTTGCCATCTTTAGTGAGCAAGAGTCTCACGCTGCATATCTGCTTAAAAAGAACGATATTAGCCGCCTCGACATTGTTAACTACATTTCACACGGTATTACTAAAGCCTCCAGCTCTGGCGATGAGCCTTCCTCATCGGATTCATTTAGCGACAATGTTGAAGAAGCGGGTTCAGAAGAGCGTTTAGAGAGTTTTGCCACCAACCTTAACCAAGTGGCTAAGCAAGGTCAGATCGATCCATTGATTGGACGTGACAAAGAGTTGGAACGTACCATTCAGGTTTTATGTCGTCGTCGTAAAAATAACCCATTGCTGGTTGGTGAAGCCGGTGTTGGTAAAACGGCAATTGCCGAAGGTCTGGCGTGGAGAATCGTAGAAGGTCAGGTGCCAGAGATTATCGCCAACAGCGTAATTTACTCACTTGATATTGGTTCACTACTTGCTGGTACTAAATATCGTGGTGACTTTGAGAAACGTTTCAAAGCGATTCTTAAGCAGCTTGAGAAAGAAGAAGATGCGATTCTGTTTATCGATGAAATCCACACTATCATCGGTGCAGGTGCCGCGTCTGGTGGTCAGGTCGATGCTGCGAACCTGATTAAACCGCTGCTAAGTAGTGGTAAGTTACGCTGTATTGGTTCAACCACTTACCAAGAGTACAGCAACATCTTCGAAAAAGAGCGTGCTCTATCACGCCGCTTCCAGAAGATTGATGTTGTTGAGCCATCATTAGATGACACGACTAAGATCCTGATTGGTCTTAAACCAAAATATGAAGCTCACCATGAGGTTCGTTACACCAATAAAGCGCTTCGTGCAGCGGTTGAGCTATCCGCTAAATACATTAATGAGCGTCACTTACCTGACAAAGCGATTGATGTTATTGACGAAGCTGGTGCCCGTAGCCGACTTGCACCCGCTAGCCGTCGTAAGAAGACCGTTGGCGTGGCAGACATCGAAGCTATGGTAGCGAAGATGGCGCGTATTCCTGAAAAATCTGTTTCTTCTTCGGACAAAGAGATTCTGCAGAAACTTGATGAGAAGATGAAGATGCTGGTGTTTGGTCAGGACGATGCGATTGATGTACTGAGCGAAGCAATCAAGCTGACTCGTGCAGGGCTTGGTGCTGATCATAAGCCAGTTGGTTCATTCCTGTTTGCCGGTCCTACCGGGGTAGGTAAAACAGAAGTAACGGTTCAGTTATCTAAGCTACTTGGCATTGAGCTATTGCGTTTTGATATGTCTGAATATGGTGAGCGTCACTCGGTTAGCCGATTAATCGGTGCTCCTCCTGGTTACGTTGGTTATGACCAGGGTGGTTTGCTAACAGACGCAGTTATCAAACATCCACATTCGGTCGTACTACTTGATGAGATTGAAAAGGCGCACCCAGATATCTTTAACTTGCTACTTCAAGTGATGGATAACGGCACCTTAACCGATAACAATGGTCGTAAAGCTGACTTCCGTAACGTTATTCTGGTTATGACGACTAACGCTGGTGTGCAGGAAACAGAGAAGAAATCGATCGGCCTGATCCAACAAGATCACAGCCACGATGCGATGTCTGAAATTAAGAAGGTGTTTACACCAGAGTTCCGTAACCGTCTGGACAATATCATTTGGTTTAACAGCCTAGATGAACATGTAATCCATCAAGTGGTTGATAAGTTTATTGTTGAACTTCAGGCTCAGCTGGATGTGCGTGGCGTATCACTGGAAGTGTCCGACGATGCCCGCCACTGGCTTGCTCTTAAAGGTTATGACAAAGCTATGGGTGCTCGTCCTATGGGTCGTGCAATCCAAGAGCAGCTTAAGAAACCACTTGCTAACGAGCTACTGTTTGGTTCACTCGTTGATGGTGGCACAGTGAAAGTTGACCTCAAAGATGATGAACTGAAGTTCAAATACTTGAGTGAAAAAGAAGCTGCGATTCACTAATCACACCCGAGCGTAATAAAAAGCCAGAGTAATGCTCTGGCTTTTTTGTATCTATAGATTGTTACTGGAAAACGGCTTTAATTGCCTGATATGAGGTTTCTACGCTGTCAGGCACAGGCTGCTCAATCTGAAAACCAAGCGAAGGGTAATGTTTGATTCGTTCAAAGTCTCCCAGCATTGCCGTCACTGTGGTAGTCAGGTCGATCTCTTCACCAAAATAGTCACAAAAGGCAGTCTTTGGTGAACTGACACAAATATGTGAATACTCGGCCGGCCACTGTTTTACAAAGGTAGCGTACGCTCTACGCTCCATATATGGCTTCTGGACCAAGATGAAGGAGTGGAAATCAAGCCCGCTGCGGCGTAATAGCTGGTGGGTGAACACGACGTTTTCGCCACTGTTTGTCGCTTTATCTTCGATAATAATATCAGCGATTTGAACACCAAGGTCATGAGCATGGTCTGCGAAAGCCTGAGCTTCACTACCACTGAACATACCCTCAGTCAGGCGACCCACACCACCAGAAAAGATAACCTTGTTCGCCCAGCCCTCTAAATATAACTTCGCCGCATGTTCAGCAACACGTAGGTCATTGCTGCATAGGACGAAGATACAATCTGCACGCTGCAAGGTGTCCGACAGTTGCATGTATTGCCATAAGTGTTCGATATGCTGATAGAGCTTTGCTTGACTCATACGACCTAACCTCGTTTAGAGTGCGTCTAAAGTATGCTGAAAGTGGAAACGGTAACCAAGAGAGAGCAGTTTATCAGCGATGATACGCTTATCCTCAACATGAACCACAGGAGGCAGCGCTTGATCACTGCCGACGCTATCCAACGCTGCCTGATAGTATTGTGCCTTATTTACCGTGTTTGGTGTTGTGGCGTTGACTGTCTCGTTAGCCGGATTAAGCGCCATAAAGCTCACCGCCCCGATCGCATCTTGCAAATGGATCATATTGGCAGGGGCACAATCGCTAACTTGTTTCAGCATTGCCGCGAAGCGAGAAGGGTGCCTGTTTGGGCCCACCAATCCACTACAGCGTACTACTGCGTAGCTCAATCCTGACTCAATCAGACTGGTTTCTGCGGCTAGCATCACCTTAGCATTATCGCTGAACAGAGGGTTAGCCTCGCTTTTCTCGAGTGTCGCGTCATCCTCGACCATATCCTGAGCAAGGTTGGGATAAACCGTGGTCGAACTGACCATCACAACACGCTTAACGCCGTTGTTCTTAGCTGCCTCAATCACAGCCTGCCAATTTGCCAGATAGTTCTGTCCGGTTTGCTTACGAAACCCTGGAGGGAAACAACCAATAACGATATCGCTAGGGTTCTCGGTAAGGTGCTCATTGAGTGCTCGTGGACCTTCACTCAGGTTTGCTACAAAGCTGTTGATCCCAAGTTGTTTCAGCTGCGCAGCGCCTTCAGCAGTGGTTTTACTGACAAAAACACGCTGACCTACTGAGGTTAAGTATTGACTAAGAGGTGTGCCTAGCCAGCCTCCACCAATGATAGTTATGTTTTTCATTATCTCGTCCCTGAAAGGAGTGTCCGAAGTTCAGTACGTAGTAACTTGTGTACGGGTTTATTGGCAAACCCTTGATGTTGAATAACATCGACATTCGCCTGCCATTGTAACTGCTGGAATTCGAGTGGAATTCGTTTGATGATTCCGTCCTGACAAGACTTAGCTGCGATGTGGCTGGGTAAAAAGCCCCAACCAAATCCTTTAGTGATGAGTTCCAATAAAACGTAATAGCTGTCTGCATACCACACGTCAGGACTGTGGGCCTGCTGGAATCCACTTACTTTGGCATTTCTTGAGCGTAACAATAACTGGCGATGAAGCAAGAGCTGATCGATATTCGCGGATGTTTGTTTTGCCAGAGAATGTTTCTCACTGACGTACAAATCAAACTCGACATGTCCGATTGACTCAAAATCTATACTGGCTGGCATATCCAGCTCAGAAAAAACCAGTCCGGTGGTAGCGCGTTTTTCGGCAACCATATCAATGATATCGGTACTGGAAGAGACCAGAACTTCTACTTTCAAATCTTTGTGTCGACTGGTCACCTGAGCCATCACATCGGTGAAGTTAGCCAGTGGGATCCCTTCATCTAAAGCGATAGTGATGCTTTGTTCCTCAGTGTTTAGCAGCGAGGTACTACATTCAACCAGTCGTTGATGTTGCCTTAGCGTCGCGTTGGCGTGAGGTAATAACTGTTGTCCAGCCTCGGTAAGGGTAGGGTAGCGCCCCTGACGATTAAAGAGTTCTGCCCCGCAGTCAATTTCTAAGTTCATTATGTGCTGACTTACCGCAGACTGAACCTTGTTGAGTTTGCGTGCTGCTGCTGAAAATGAGCCAGTTTCGACGGTAGCGGAAAAAGCTTCCAGTTGTTCAATACTAAACATATCACTTTTACTGATGGTAACTAACTTTTCTCTATCTGGATTATAGATGAATATCAACACAGAAATTGAGACAAAATAGAGAAATTGACATGCAAACCAAAGAAAGAATCTTTCACGCAGTATCATTTGAGGCATTAGCGCTAGCGATTATCATCCCTGTAACCTCATTGATCACTGGTAAGGGAACCAGCGATCTGGCTATTGTTGGTGTCGGGCTAAGCCTTTTTACTGTGGTGTGGAATTATTTCTACAACATCGCTTTTGACCGCTTGTGTCCTATTGCCAGAGCAGAGCGCTGCTTGAAAGTACGTATCCTGCATACCTGTGGATTTGAAGGGGGCCTGATCTTTATTACGGTGCCAACCATTGCCTGGTTCTTAGGTATCACCTTACTGGAAGCAATCATGCTGGAAGCAGGATTCCTGGTGTTTTTCTTCTTCTACGCGACAGGATTCAACTGGTGTTACGACCGAGTACAACCATTCAAATGGTTAGCCGCACGAGTGTAGCGTATCGGGCAGGGACGCCTATTATTAAAGAGTGTCGAACTTTGCCAATCTGGTATGTGGGGAAGTATGAAGTGGCTGCTAGCGGTGTGTCTGTTGGTTTATTCCTTAGCTATCCATGCGGTACCGAAGGTGTACATGACGTCACTAGACTGGCCTCCCTATTCAGGTGAGTCACTGGTAGACCAAGGGTTCTCAGTCGTGGTTGCTCGTGAGGCCTTTGCCGCTATGGGCTATGAGTTAGTCGTCGAGTTTAAGCCCTGGGTAAGAGCGGTTGCTTTAGCTGGAAAGAACGAAAAATATATAGGCTATTTTCCGGAATACTGGTTTGATACAAATGAATTCATTTTTTCTGAGCCAATAGGGAGCGGTCCGCTTGGTTTGATGGAAAACGTAAAGTGGCCAATTTCCTGGACAACTCTCGACGATCTGAAAAATCTACAAATCGGTGTTGTTCAGGGCTATGTAAATACCAAAGAGTTTGATTTGATGGTCGAGCAAGGTGATCTTCAAGTCGAAGCGTCAGTGAATGACGTGCGCAACATCCACAAAGTGGCTAAAGGGCGGTTGGATACGGCTGTGATTGATACAAATGTTCTGGATTATCTGATTAGTATCGACAGACGCGCCGAAATGCTGGCACAAAGAGTCCGAATGAACAGCCGAATGCTAGAGAATAAACTGCTATATCTTGCATTTAAAAACACGCCAGAAGGAAACAACTGGCGTGAGATTTTCAATCAGGGACTGATGAAGATTGATGTTGAAGCGATCTTACAAAGGTACGGTCAAGTTGATACGCACATTCACAATCACTAACACGACAACTTAACTCGATAAAACGCGCAGTGTTTTGTCTGCGTGTTCAGCCATTTCAATACCTTCATCGGTGAGGTAACCACCATCTGGAAGTGTACATAACCCCTTCTCATATAGGCGTTGTACTGCCGCCTGCATCTCTTCAGAAGCATCATGATGAACCTTAATGCCAGTCGCGGCACTACTGATGTCAAACTGAAGCAATAAATTAAGTTCAGACATATGTTCAGGCGTAAATTTCATATTTAATTCCTTATCGAAGTACTGATTTCAAGTTAATCAGGATGTTGTGAATCGGCAACTTAATGAGTTGAGAAATGTTATCCAAGCCTTACTTTAATAACAGGATACAATGAAATTGGTTATCCGTTGTGCGATCGCTGTGAGACTAGATCAGAATCAAAGAATTATGCGTAGAACCGAGACTGAACGGGCTGCTACTAAGGTCTAATAGCAAATCTGCATAATAAAGTTTGTTATTATGAATATTCAAACTAAAACCAAGGTTAATCATCTACTTTAGTAGTAATTGATATTTAACGTTATGATTTATAAGTGCTTTCGTTTTGGTTTTACTCAGCTTTTATCTAAATTTATCCTGAGATAGACGTTGGTTTTCATTAGGTGAAAAAGATTTTGTCTATCTGGATGATTTAACGCTTGAATTTGATCACAAATCACGTAATTATCCGCGCCCACTAATTCACTTGTTGCAAAATGTTTCCCGATGATAAACCTAAACCAGTTTGATTCATTACTACCTCCACAAATGGCTGAGCGTGCGGCAGAGATTGGCGTAGGCAAGGCAACTAAAGATCCCGTTAAATCTTTCTTATTGGCGATTTCCGCAGGCATTCATATTGGTATCGCTTTTGTGTTCTATACCATAGTGACGACGGGCGCAGGTGATCTTCCTTGGGGGATTACCCGACTACTTGGTGGCCTTGCGTTCAGCTTAGGCTTGATTCTTGTTGTGGTAACCGGCGGTGAACTGTTTACAAGTTCAGTGCTTACCTTGGTTGCGCGTGCGAGTGGAAAAATTACCTGGAAAGTATTGTTCAAGAACTGGCTGGTGGTTTACAGCGGTAACTTAATCGGCGCTCTGCTTCTGGTTGTATGTATGCTCATGACTAAGCAGTACATGTTTGACCATGGTCAGGTTGGCTTAAATGCGATGGCGATTTCTCAGCACAAGATGCACCATACATTCTTGTCGGCTGTAGCTTTGGGTGTAATGTGTAACGTGTTGGTGTGTATTGCGGTGTGGATGACGTTTAGTGCTCGTAGTCTAACCGACAAAATTGCAGTAATGATCTTGCCTGTTGCCATGTTTGTTTCAGCAGGCTTTGAACACTGTATTGCAAACATGTTCCAGGTACCTATGGCTATCGGTATCAAGAACTTTGCTCCAGCAGAGTTCTGGCAAATGACTGGCGCTAATATCGCTGACTACGCTGATCTCAATATGCTTGACTTTATCACCAACAATTTAATCCCAGTGACGCTCGGTAACATTATTGGTGGTGGTGTGTTCGTTGGCATGTGGTACTGGTTGATTTATCTGAGAGACTAATTGCGCGATATCCAGATTCGAAAAAAGGCTCACTTCAAAGTGAGCCTTTTTTATTAGTCAACGATTGTTCGTCAATATCTCATCAAGCGCCTTGAGTTCTTCAGGCTCATCTATCAGCCAATCACGAATGTCACCATTGTCATTCTCTTGGATCTTTGTCTCGTTGCTGTGGTAATACATTACTTCATCCCTTTAGTAAGTTACGAGAGACAAGCTAATCCGGTCTGGTGACAAAATTATTACGCTTACCGAATTAAATTTTATACGCATGAATGCAAAGAAAATTTTTCTTGACGTTTGCAGAATGGCTGGCTAGACCAGTTGTAATTGATGTATCACCACGGTTATCCACAGAATCTGTGGATAAGATCGAAACGGCTATGAAAAACAGTCAGAGGATCATTCTGAAGAATGTGAACTAACCAGCAAACGACCTTCTTTATTGATGCAATTTCGCACGGTCAACTTAAGTGCTATCGCGACAGAAATTGTCATCATCACAAAAATTGCGACCATGATCATAAGCTGGTACTTAATGGCAATAATCGGACTCGCTCCACCAAGGATCTGACCTGTCATCATACCCGGTAAGGTAACCAGTCCTGTGGTTGCCATTGTCGCTATGGTAGGTGCCAGTGAACGTTGAATTGCTTCACGAACAAACGGCAGGGTAGCGTAGCGGGTAGAGGCGCCGAGAGATAAGGCTGCCTCATACTCTCCACGGCGCGTTTCCAGTGCCGAGAAAAACGTCTGTAGTGAGACAATATTGCCACTCATCGAGTTTCCTAACAGCATCCCGGCGAGAGGAATCAGATATTGTGCGCTGAACAGTGGTGAAGGCTTAATCACTAATAAAGTTATGATGGCGAGGATGGGTAACAGGCCGGCAAAAAGACCTGTCGTGATAGGTAGCATCAGCTTTGAGGCAGGCAGTTTTGACTTCGAAATGATAGCACTGGCACCAATCAAAACCATGGCCACAATCCACAGCAAATTGATTACCGCGCTGTTAAAGTCGAACAGGTACTCTAAGTAAACACCGACCAGAACGAGTTGCAGAGTCATACGAGCGACACTGGTAATAATGTCGCGTCCCAGCTCAAGCTGATAAAAACGATTGAGCAGCAGAGGGATGGCTAACAGGCCGAAAAAAGCCGCTAAGACCAGCCAGTCAATATCAATAACACTGCCCATAACTTCTCCTCAATAATCACAGGCTTATTCTATCAGTTAACGAGCGTACGTCACCTTGTCTTGAATTCGGTAAAACAGTGAAATATCGCTATTTTTAGATACATTTTTGTTACAAGTAGTCTAAAGTTAGCACGAGAATTGTGTGCCTCTAAAGTAGTAGTTGTTAACTTGTGTTATCAGAATGATGCGGAAAATGAACAATTTAAACACTTTGTTTACTGTTAACAATTCTTCATATTTGGGTGCATTTTTACACATCAGAATGCAATTAAACACATCTCTGGATGAGCTCAAAAAAGTGTTGGATAACAACGGGAGAACGTCCGGAATTGATTGAACCCTACTAAGAGTATGGTCTAACATTTCTACTTAGAGATTGTAAAAAAACTTTAGCTTAGTCTATAGAGCTAACCAATAACACTAGATACAAAATAGGCAAATGTATGAGTGATGTTAATAAAATCGAGAGCGGTGAAAAACGTTCTCTGGAGTGGAAGTCATTCCTCTTCATCGCGGTTGTTCTCTTCCCAATTTTAAGTGTGGCGTTCGTAGGTGGTTACGGATTCCTAGTGTGGATGCTGCAAGTATTCTTTATGGGACCTCCAGGAGCTCATGGCATGTAAGCCATTGAGCTCATTTCCACATTTTTAAAAAGATTTTAAGAGAGCAAAACATGAAATCATTTATCGTTAAACTGTGGCGTACCATGACACGCCCTGCAGTTCATATCAGCCTTGGTGTGCTGACTATGGGCGGCTTTATTGCGGGTGTTATCTTCTGGGGTGGTTTTAACACTGCGTTAGAAGCGACTAACACAGAAGAATTCTGTATCAGCTGTCACACTATGCGTGACAACGTATACGTTGAACTACAAGAAACCGTTCACTGGAAAAACCACTCAGGTGTTCGCGCTACTTGTCCTGACTGTCACGTTCCACACAACTGGACTGACAAAATTGCACGTAAGATGCAGGCTTCTAAAGAAGTATTCGCTCAAGTATTTGGTAACTATGACGAACCAGGTGTTTTCGAAGAGCGTCGTATCGAACTTGCTAAACACGAATGGGATCGTTTCTCTGCAAACAAATCCCTAGAGTGTAAAAACTGCCACAACTACGAATCTATGGATTTCGAGCAAATGTCTCCAACCGCTCGTATCCAAATGAAACAAGCTGCTGAGAAAGATCAGAGCTGTGTTGACTGTCACAAAGGTATTGCACACAAACTTCCAGCAGGTATGGACAGCATCGGTGGTATCGTTGGTGACCTGGAAGCGCTTGCATCTAACACTAACTACGATGTTGGTCAGTCTCTGGTAAGTGTTCGTCACCTACCTGTTTACTTCGATGCAGAAGGCACTCAGGAAGCGGGTCTACTTAACCCTGCATCTGTGGTTAAAGTTATCGATGACAAAGGCGACTTCGCAGAAATCGAAATCGACGGTTGGCGTAAAGCGAAAGGCTTTGGTCGCGTAATTCAAGAAGAATTTGGTAAAAACATCGCGGTTGCTTCACTTCTTAAAGAAGCTGCAACAGACAGCAATGTGGTAACAACTGGTGAGAAGAAAGTTGATGAGCTGACAGGTCTTCCTTGGGAGAAAGTGGCAGCGAAAGTATGGATCAAGAAAGAGTCTATGCTAAATGACATCACTCCAGTATGGGAAAAATCTCAGGAAGCATACAAGACAAACTGTTCAGTATGTCACACACAACCAGCTGAAGCGCACTTCGATGCCAACACATGGCCTGGTATGTTCGATGGTATGCTTGCATTCGTTAACCTTGATACAGATAGCGAAGCACTTATCCTGAAATATCTACAGAAGCACTCTTCAGATTATGCTGAAGGTCACCACTAATAAGCGTCGGATGGAGTAATTTAAATGGCTATTACACGAAGAAGTTTTCTTAAAGGTGTTGCGACGACAAGTGCAGCGTCAGTAATCGGTCCGAGCTTATTAGCTTCAGCATCTGCTAACGCAGCTGAGACAGTAGGTACTTGGAAAGTTACAGGTTCACACTGGGGCGCGTTCCGCGCCCACATCTACGCGGGTAAAGTTCAAGAGATCAAACCGCTAGAACTAGATAAGAACCCTACAGAGATGCTTAACGGCATCAAAGGTATTATCTACAGCCCATCACGTGTACGTTACCCAATGGTACGTCTGGACTGGCTGAAGAAGCACAAATACAGCGCAGAGACTCGCGGTAACAACCGTTTCATCCGTGTAACTTGGGATGAAGCGCTAGACCTGTTCTACCGTGAACTAGAACGCGTTCAGAAAGATTACGGTCCATGGGCTCTGCACGCAGGTCAAACTGGCTGGAACCAAACAGGTGCATTCAACAACTGTACTGCTCACATGCAACGTGCAGTAGGTATGCATGGTAACTTCATCACTAAAGTAGGCGACTACTCTACTGGTGCAGGTCAAACCATTCTTCCTTACGTACTAGGTTCAACAGAAGTTTACGCTCAAGGTACATCTTGGTCTGAAATCCTGGATAACTCAGACAATATTATCCTTTGGGCGAACGATCCTGTGAAAAACCTACAGGTAGGTTGGAACTGTGAAACTCACGAGTCATTCAAATATCTGGCACAGCTAAAAGAGAAAGTAGCGAAAGGTGAGATCAACGTTCTTTCTGTAGACCCAGTTAAGAACAAGACTCAGCGTTACCTTGAAAATGACCACATGTACATCAACCCGATGACAGACGTGGCATTTATGCTGGCGGTAGCGCACACGCTATACAACGAAGATCTTTACGATAAGAAGTTCATTGAAACTTACTGTCTTGGCTTCAACGAGTTCATCCAGTACGTTCAGGGTGAAACGAAAGATAAAGTCGTTAAGACTCCTGAGTGGGCGGCTGAGATCTGTGGCGTTAAAGCTGACAAGATCCGTGAATTTGCTCGTATGCTTGTTAACGGTCGTACTCAGATCCTTATGGGCTGGTGTATTCAACGTCAAGAGCACGGCGAACAGCCATACTGGGCGGCAGCTGTAGTTGCAGCAATGGTTGGCCAAATCGGTCTGCCTGGCGGTGGTATCTCTTACGGTCACCACTACTCAAGTATCGGTGTTCCTTCAACTGGTTTTGCTGGCCCTGGCGGCTTCCCTCGTAACCTTGACCAGGGTATGAAGCCTAAATGGGACAACAATGACTTTAACGGTTACAGCCGCACAATTCCTGTTGCGCGTTGGATCGACTGTCTACTAGAACCTGGCAAAGAGATCCGTTACAACGGCGGTAAAGTTAAGCTTCCAGACTTCAAGATGATGGTGATTTCGGGTAACAACCCATGGCACCACCACCAAGATCGTAACCGTATGAAGAAAGCTTTCAAGAAGCTACAAACGGTTGTTACTGTAGAGTTTGCCTGGACTGCGACATGTCGTTTCTCTGATATCGTGCTACCAGCATGTACTCAGTGGGAACGTAACGATATCGACGTATACGGTTCGTACTCAAGCAAAGGTCTGATCGCGATGCACCGCTTAGTGGATCCTCTGTTCCAATCTAAGCCTGACTTCCAAATCATGAGTGAACTGACTCAACGCTTTGGTCGTCGCGACGAGTACACTCGTGGCATGAGCGAAATGGAGTGGATTGAAAGCCTGTACAACGACTGTCGTGCTGCCAACAAAGGTAAGTTCGAGATGCCAGAGTTTGCTGAATTCTGGGAGAAGAGCGTACTAGACTTTGGTGAAGGTCAACCTTGGGTTCGCCACGCTGATTTCCGTAAAGACCCAGAGATCAACCCACTAGGTACACCGTCAGGCTTCCTGGAGATTACATCTCGTAAGATCGGTCGTTACGGTTACGAACACTGTCAAGAGCACCCAATGTGGTTCGAGAAAACAGAACGTTCACACGGTGGTCCTGGTTCTGATAAGCACCCGTACTGGCTGCAATCATGTCACCCAGACAAGCGTCTGCACTCTCAGATGTGTGAATCAGAAGAGTTCCGTGCTACTTACGCTGTACAGGGTCGTGAACCTATTTACATCAACCCGGCTGATGCTAAAGCGAAAGGCATCAAAGACGGTGACCTGGTTCGAGTATTTAACGACCGTGGTCAGCTTCTGGCGGGCGCAGTTCTGACTGACAGCTACCCACGTGGTGTTGTTCGTATCGAAGAAGGTGCATGGTACGGTCCTCTAAGCGAAAAAGAGGGCGCAATCTGTACTTACGGCGATCCAAACACGCTAACAATGGACATTGGTTCATCTGAGCTGGCTCAGGCGACATCTGCGAACACATGTATCGTAGATTTCGAGAAGTTCACTGGTAAGGTTCCACCAGTTACTTCATTCGGTGGTCCAATCGAAGTGGCTTAATCACATCGAAACAAATAAAAATACCAGCCAGATGGCTGGTATTTTTTTATCTGTTATTCAGGTTCTTGTTGCTGATTGCTCAAACCGTATTTCTTTTTTAACCTCTCCAGCATATCGACAGCGTGCGTTTTAAAGTACGCGTTTAATGCCGCCACTATCTGTTCTGCCTGAGGATGAGAGCGGCGAACCGCAGCGTATAAAGGCGTAGAGTCAAGATAGACATCACTAAAATGAAGCAGCTGTCTGTCGACTCCCATCTCTTTAATAGTCCATTCTCCTACCACTTCATCGGTGACCAATGCATCGGCCCTGTCAGTTAATATCAGACGAATACTGTTGGGCAGGTCGATAGAGATGACTTTCTCCATCTCTTCGTATTCAAGCAGATTACCCGCATAGGCGTAACCGTTAATCAGGGCAACCCGCTTCTCTTTAAAGCTATCAAGTGCCTGGAAATTAAAGTTGCTTTCCTTGGGAGAAACCACAGCCATCTGACTGTACATGTAGGGCTCGGTATACATAAACATCTTCTCGCGCTCTTCTGTTTTCCAGATCGCGATAATGATGTCGTTTTTACCCTGGTTGGTCTCTTTTAGGATCCTCGCCCAGGGTTTTTGAGAAAACTGAACCTGATAGCCAGAAGTGGTTAATGCTTCGACGACGATATCGTGAGCGATACCCTGGCCATAAGGCGACTCCATAATAAATGGCGGCCATGCGGACTGCGCGACACGCAAACTCGTAGCCAGACAGACACTGCTCCATATCGAGAGTGTCAGGCAAATGGTGAGCTTAAGACCGCTAGTAAACAATAGAAATTCTCTTTATCGACTCTACTATTGAGTTTAGTCGATGGGCATCAAGAGAAGAGATTTCAGCGATTGGTCTCATTTACTGAGAAAATGAGAAAAATAATTTGAACTTTTTCTAACCGATTGGTTTTTAGTAACTTTTGTTTATTTTCTGACATTTATTGTGATCCTTGTCTCTCATTTTAGC